>NZ_JAVBNS010000016.1:0-113955 GCF_031551385.1 Anaerosporobacter sp. | reverse complement strand
ATCAACTAACCAAACTGGCTATTTGTTTCCGTTTTTTTAAGATGAACTTGTTCATCTTGTTACTGTGTACTAAAAGTACATATATTTTTTGAAAATCTTTTGCATCACTTTGTGATACGTTTAGAATTTTCAGGGTTGTTTCACTGTTTAGTTTTCAATGTTCTATTTAAATTCAGCTTGAATAGTTTATCACAAGCGCCTAAGCTTGTCAACCACTTTTTTAAATTTTCTTGAAACCCATTGAAGTTGTACGGAGAAGGTGGGATTTGAACCCACGCGCCGCTATTAACGACCTACTCCCTTTCCAGGGGAGCCCCTTCAACCTCTTGGGTACTTCTCCAAGTAAACCAAGCTGATTGATTACAATTACTAACACATCATGTTAGTATTGTTCGCAATCCATTATTCGTTGCGACGGAGAAGGTGGGATTCGAACCCACGGTCCCTTTCGGAATCACTGGTTTTCAAGACCAGCTCCTTAAACCACTCGGACACCTCTCCATGTGTTGCTTGAACAGTATACCATTTCTAAATTTCATTGTCAAGCCTTTTTTGCATTATCGCAAATTAAAAATCATCATTTTATACTAGATAAAACTCACAATCTGCATTAGCGACATTCAATAGTATATCATTATGAAAAAGCAAAGTCAATACTGATTTCGCAATTTTTTTTATTATTCAAACAATTGACTATCTTTATGCAATTACACATGATACCTTCATTAGCATTTCCGCTATTGCTATATCTTCCGGGGTTGTTACTTTAATATTCTTATAGTCTCCCTCTACAATTTTAATACTATGATGACTCCCATGTTCAACAATCATCGCATCATCTGTTATTTCAAGATCAGTATGCTTCATTGTCTCTTGATATGATTGTTTCAACAAGTTAAACTCAAATGCTTGTGGGGTCTGTATTATATATGTCTGGCTTCTTTTCGGGGTATTCTTTATGATCCCGGTTTCATCTGCTATCTTTATTGTATCTTTACTAGGAACAGCTACTACTACTGCATTATAAGTCACTACTTCTTGCATTGTGTCTTCTATTATCTTGCTTGTAATAAGCGGTCTCGCCGAATCGTGTATTAATACATATTGATGTTCTCCATCATAGACACCCTTACTTCTTCGTTCCTCAGCAACCAATAATGCATTATATACAGAAAGATATCTCTCTTTTCCTCCAATAGCAATTGCCTTGACCTTATCAAAACCATAATACTCTACGATATGTTCCCTACAATAATCTGCTTCTTGATCCCCTACAACTAATACAATTTCATCAATATCGCTTTCTTGAAATACTTTTAGTGAGTAATACAGCATGGGCTTATCGTATATCGTCATATATTGCTTTGCTACATCAGACCGCATCCTACTTCCTTGACCTGCTGCCAATACAATCGCTATATAATTATCTTTCTTCAATCCAATGCACATCCTTCCCACAAATTCTATTTTCTATTGTCTTTGTCCAATCTTCAAATTGGGAACTGCATTCAAATCAAGACCATGTCTTGTTCCATTTTTATATTCATAATACGCAGCCGAAGCAATCATCGCCGCATTATCTGTACAATAGATAGGTGATGGATAGAACAATGACAGACCATTCTTTTTACACGTCTCTTCCATTGCACTTCTAAGTCCCTTGTTTGATGCAACTCCACCTGCTAGTGCAATTTTAGTCATTCCATATTCTTTCGCTGCTTCCATCGTCTTAGATACAAGAGCATCTACTACTGCATCTTGGAATGATGCTGCAATATCTGCACGATTCACTTCAATCCCTTTCATCTCGCACTGATTAAGATGATTCAAAACTGCAGATTTTACTCCACTAAAACTGAAATCCAAAGGTGCTCCTTCAACATGTGCACGTGGAAATGTAATAGCCTTAGCATTACCTTCTTTAGAAAGTGCATCAATCTTTGGTCCTCCCGGATATCCAAGACCAATTGCTCTTGCCACTTTATCAAATGCCTCACCTGCTGCATCATCTCTTGTTCTTCCTATAATCTCATACTTACCGTATTCTTTTACAATTACCAAATGCGTATGTCCACCAGAAACAATTAGGCATAAAAATGGTGGTTCTAATTCTTTGTTCTCTATATAATTCGCAGATACATGTCCCTCAATATGATGCGTTCCTACAAGTGGAATTCCCGTTGCATAACTAATTGCTTTCGCTTCTGCAACACCTACTAATAATGCCCCCACTAAACCTGGTCCATACGTTACACCAATTGCATCAATATCATCAAACGTAACACCTGCTTCCTCCATTGCCTCTTCGATTACTTGATTAATCTTGTCTATATGTTTTCTCGATGCAATTTCTGGCACTACTCCACCATATAATTTATGAAGGTCTATTTGAGATGAAATGACATTTGATAAAACTTCTCGTCCGTTTCTTACGACTGCTGCTGCCGTCTCATCACAAGACGATTCAATTCCTAAAATTAATATATCCTTTTCCATATGTTATCTCCTCAATGGTTTTCTCATTATACCGACAGATAGGGCACTCATGTAAAGTCTGCCCTCTACATTCATGCCCTATTATACTACTTTCTACTTTATTATCAATATCCTACTTTACAATTAACGTTCAATTACTTACTAGTATCTGTTGAAGAAGTTACCTCCCACCCTAGTATTCTCCACTTCCCTTGATCGTCTTTTCTTAATATATATTTTTCATAAGTTTTCACCACTTCGCTATCTTTTAATGTATAGGATGCAATTATGCTAGCGTATTCCTTACCATCTTTAGTCTCATACTCAACTGAACTGCTCTTTGCTACAGTACTAGTCACGATTGATCTCTTTGCCTTTTGAAAATCAAGAATTTCCGCTTTCAAATCCTTTAATTGATTCTCTATTGAATTCTGATCCAATAATTGCTGATCAAACAATACTCTTTCTTGAGCCATAAGCTTTTTAAGCGTATCATCATCTAATTTTTCTTTATAGTAACATGCAAGTATTTTATTAAACTGTATGATTACTTCACGAGGACTACTTGGATAATCCATCTCTATATCACTATCCAATATTTTTTGCACCTGTTCCGCTATCACTGCTTGTTCTCTCTTCTTATTGTTCTGATTTGAAAAAAACAAATACAATCCTACTAACACAATTGTTCCAATAATAATAATCAATACCTTATTGCGTTGTTCTTTTTTGCTTGTTGCCATACCGATTCCCCCTTACTTATATTTTAGTAGTCACTCTAAATAATTATCGTACCTACACATTTACTCTTCGTCAAATAATAATGTCTTTGACTTTCCGTCCCGCGCTGTTTTTGTATTACGGAATATTCCCCGCACATCTTCCAAAAATTCATCTGGTCGAATTAATGATGGACTATAATGCGTAAGCCACATTTCTTTTACTTGCGCTTGTTCTGCTAATGTAGCCGCCTCCTTAAAAGTCATATGCTTATGTGCAATTGCTTTTTCTTCCATACCTTTTTCGCCATACATACCTTCACAGATAAACAAATCTGAACTCTCTGCATTCTCTGCAATACTTGGAACTGGTCTCGTATCCGTACAATAGGTTAGCTTAATTCCTCGACGTGTTTCTCCTAGAACCATATCTGGTGTAAAGCATCTTCCATCTTCTTCAATTAGTTCCCCTTTTTGCAAGCGGCTCCAGTATTTTTGTGGTACATTATTCTCGCTCGCTTTTTCTGGTCTGAATTTACCTGCACGCAACACCTGAATACTATATCCGTAACAAGTAATATTGTGACTTACTCGAAATGCTTTTATTACATAATCGTTAACTTCAAATATCTCTTCTGCACCTGTAATTTCTTTATAGATAATTTCAAATGGTAATTCAGGTGCAATCACTCGAAGTGCACTAACAACTCTCTCAAGTCCCTTTGGCCCAATCATTATTACTGGCTCTGTACGATCCGAATTCCCCATAGACAATAGCAAACCTGGTAATCCACTAATATGATCTCCGTGATAGTGAGTAAAACAGATTACATCTATCGGATGAACACTCCAACCTTTTTCCCTTATCGCTATTTGCGTTCCTTCACCACAGTCTATTAATAAACTACTTCCATTTAATCTAGTCATTAACGCTGTTAACCATCTATTCGGTAGGGGCATCATGCCTCCTGTACCTAGCAAACATACATCTAACATCTATTATCCTCTCTTATATTAATTATCGGTTTTTCTCTCTGTATTATTAACATTTCGACTACATCTTAACACATTTTAGGAGATTCTTCAATGAACGAGACAATAAAAAATTGTATATAACGCATGTCCGCCTTAAAGTTGCAAACATTTGTCATATACAATTCCATTCCATCATGCAATATTCAATTATCACGATCTCTTGCCTACTCTTCCTTACATGACTTCTCTTTTTGAGGAGATCTCAACCGGAATTACAAAGTTAGAAACCATTTTGTTATAACATTTTTCGCATATATTAAATGTGTGGACCTGCAAATCTTTCTGAGAAAAATATCCCCATTCTTTCTCCGCATTAAAAACATCTTCCTTCAATATGCCATGTTCTACTTTTATTTTTTTCCCACATGCATTACAACATATTTCTTTGTTCTTTACGTCCTGCACATCTTTTAACAACTTCACTACTTATCCCTCCCGCCATTGCACGCCAACCAGATAACTATATTATACAAGAAAATATTCATATATTGTAGTGGTAATTACTTGTAACGCCACATAATCATTGCGTCTTCCAAGGGATTTTCGTAGAAGTTCTTTCTAGTTCCTACACTCTTAAAACCTAACTTTTCATATAGATGAATTGCTGCGCCATTGCTTTCTCTTACTTCTAACGTAAAATCCTGCGCACCTTTATCTTCTGCTCTCTTTATTAACTCATTTAACATATCTGTGGCTATATGCTCATTCCGGTAATCTGCTTTCACAGCTACATTTGTAATCTGTCCTTCATCTTGAATAACATATACTCCACTGTATGCTACTATTTCTTCTTGTTTACTTACAACAAGATACATACACATGTCTTGATTTAGCGAATCCAAAAAAGACGTTCTACTCCAAGGGTCAGAAAAGATATTCTTTTCCATCTCAACTACTTGTTCTAAATCTCGCTCTTCCATTCGTCTAATCGTAAACACTATTCTTGCTCCTTCATACTACGCTTCTTGTTTTGCTTTATTCTTTTCCGCAAGCTCTCTTTCCGCTTGTGATAATCTTAAATATTCTGGTTTATGCTCTCTTGCTGCAACCGTCTTACCTTCTTCGTAATATTTGCATGCAAGTGCTCCAATCGCTCCCGCTCTTTGTCTAGCCAAATGTATTGGTGCAAAGACATATGGTACTTTCGTATATTCTGCAATCTGCTCTTCATAAACAGGTACACCATCACCTAGGAAAATAACTTTCTTACCTTTTACATTGATTTCATCAAGAATATCTGCAAGTGCAACCGCACATTCTGGTTTAACAACTTCAAACTTGCCATCTACATATTCATAAAGCCCAGTATACACTTGATTTCTCTTTGCATCCATTAAAGGGCAAATCATATAATCAGTAGCTCCAATATTATAAGCCAACCCATCTACTGTTGGCACTTCAATAATCGGCTTATTCAGTGCTAATCCAAGTCCTTTTGCTGTAGACGAGCCAATTCTAAGCCCTGTAAATGATCCTGGTCCCATAGCAACTGCAATTGCATCAATATCTTTTAAATCCAGTTCTACCATCTTCACAACAGCATCTAACATTGGTAGTAATGTCTGTGAATGTGTTTTCTTAAAATTAACTGTATATTCTCCTATTAATTCATTTTCGGAAACAATCGCTACAGATGCAACTAATCCCGAACTATCTATTGCTAAGATTCTCATATTTAAACCCATGCATATCACAAGCCCGCTTGTGATACTGCCCATATACGTACAGTTGAAAGAATCCATGGGATGCACGGTCTCCTTTATGTGTATTTTCTTTCAACTTACTCCAATCTATACTAAGTTTGCTTCACCAACTGTTATTTTCCTGTAGTCAAATCCCTTTTCTAATTCTTTCTCTATCTTAATTACAGTATAGTTCTCTGGCAAAATCTCTTCTATAAGATTTGCCCACTCAATAAGGCATACCCCTTCACCATAGAAATAATCTTCATAGCCGATTTCGTCCATTTCTTCAACATCCGCAATTCGATATACATCAAAATGATAAAACGGCATTCTTCCCGATTGATACTCTTGTACAATTGTAAAAGTAGGACTGCAAATGGGCTCTTCTATTTGTAACCCATCTGCAAATCCTTGAGTAAAAACGGTCTTCCCAACTCCTAAATCTCCTAGAAGACAAAATATATCTTTTTTATTTGCTTTTTTTCCAAGATCATATCCCAATTGATATGTCTCTTTTTCATTAAAACTATCTATAACCATACTAACTCCAATCTATTTACTTCCTCTAAACTTACAGTATTTCGCATCAACATTACCCTTAATTAATTCCATGAGCGTTTCTTTCTGCTCTCCCATCTGGGATTTCGGAAGGATATATCCTGTTACTTTTGAGAAATAAATAATAATCAGACTTTTAGTTTCCACTACTTTAAAGGTATCAGCCCAAACTAATTCAGCTTGTTCCTCATTTTGTTTAACAACAATACCCGTCTCACTAAATTCATATTCCAGTGGAATTTTGAACATAGGGTTCAAACATACTTGTTGTTTTGCCTTTAATCGTAGTTGAATTGGATTTATTATAGTGAATAATGACGCTATTAATAATAACAATACGCTTTGATACGCATCTGAGTCTTTAAGTCCTATAAAGAAAAATACCAATGCCACTAGACTAATTCCTACACCGATTAATCCAGATATACTAGTATACGCATGTCTTAATAAAAATTCATACATATCTGATACTTTTAGTTCAATCTTTAAATTTACCTTTTTATCCATTTGCAAGTTGCCGCCTTTCGTAATCATAGACTTGTATTTCTATTTGTATTATAGCAGATACTAGCAAAAAGACAACGGTTAATCCACTAAATCCTGTTGCTGTTCATACAAATCGTTCACGATAACTAAATCCTGTTTCTAAGTGGTTTATGGATATAGTAACTTACGACTCCAAGAACAATCCCCTTTACAAAATTAAATGGTGTAATACCAAATAATACAACTGTTGCTAAGTCTTTAATTGCTGGTACCATCTTTGATGATACGGCAACTACTGTACCCATTCCGCCGAACATTGTTGCATAGAGCGGAATCATTATAAAGTAGTTTACCAATGCCCCTACCAATACCATTGATACTGTTGCTGCTCCAAACGAAACAAAAGCACGTTTTTTCCCTTTTAGTTTTCTAAATAACATACATGCTGGTATCACAAACGCTGAACCAATTACAAAGTTTGCAAATTCACCAACACATCCTGTTGTTGTTGCTGTAACTGCTTTAATTAAGTTCTTAATTAATTCAATGACAACACCTACTGCTGGCCCGTAGAATATACCTCCGACAACCGCTGGCACATCGCTAAACTCCAACTCAAGAAAACCTATAAACTTGAACGGCAAATGAATTAACATCAATACATATGCAAGCGCAGATAAAAATGCTATCATTACAAGATTTTTTGTTGAAAATAATTCTTTTGTTGCTGAAGACATTCCCGTCTTCAATTGATTTGTTCTTTCTGTCATAGTAACCTCTCCTTTTTTTGCTTTGGGGCACTTTTCTATGAATAAAAAAAGCCCCGAATGGTTCCATTCAGGGCATATACATCAGTAATTATTAATAATAACTTTATTATGTTAAAAATCTCTTTCAACATAACTCCATTGCTATCCTATTAATAATCTCTAATTTTCTCTTCTCTCATCCAGACTATACTGTCGGTTTTGGAATTGCACCAAATCAGCCACATTACGTAGCTCACGGACTTTAACCGCCGATCGGGAATTTCACCCTGCCCCGAAGAACTATTCTATTTTCGTTCTTTGTAACATTTTGTTACTTAAATCAACAATGGATTTTAGATTGCAATCAACATTATTAATCTACTAAGATTATATTATACATTTTCTTTTGTTTTGTCAATATCGCCTTGAGTTACATCTTCATAGTTAACTGAATTCGTTTCTTTGCCAAATCTACAGACATAACTTTAACATCAACGATATCTCCAACACTTACAACATCAAGTGGATGTTTTACAAACTTCTTATCTGTTAATTGTGAAATATGAACAAGTCCATCTTGATGAACTCCGATATCAACAAACGCACCAAAATCAATAACATTTCTTACTGTGCCTTTCAAAACCATATCTGGCATTAAATCTTCCATCGCTAATACATCAGTACGAAGAATTGGCTTTGGCATCTCTTCTCTAGGGTCTCTTGCCGGTTTCTCTAATTCCTTCACAATATCTTCTAATGTAATTGTTCCGATTCCTAATTCATCTGCAATTTTCGTTTTATCTACAATCTTACTACTAAGTCTTGATAATACTGGTTTTCCTGTCTCATCTTTTCTTGCAATATCTTCTAATGTATATCCAAGCATTTTTAATAATGATTTTGCTGCATCATATGTCTCCGGATGTACACTTGTCGCATCTAATGGATTATCTCCTTCTGCTATTCTCATAAATCCAGCACATTGCTCATATGCCTTTGGCCCAAGTTTTGCAACTTTTAGTAGTTGTTTACGATTTACAAACATTCCGTTTTCTTCTCGGTAAGCAACAATATTCTTTGCTATCACTTTTGTAATACCAGATATATATTCAAGCAAAGAGGCACTTGCTGTATTAAGGTCTACCCCTACTTTATTAACACTACCCTCTACAACACCTGATAACGCTTCGCCAAGCTTCTTCTGGTTCATATCATGTTGATATTGCCCTACACCGATTGCTTTTGGTTCAATCTTAACAAGTTCCGCAAGTGGATCTTGAAGTCTTCTTGCAATGGATGCTGCACTTCTTTGACCTACATCAAAGTTAGGAAACTCTTCTGTTGCTAATTTACTTGCAGAATAAACACTTGCTCCTGCTTCATTTACAATAATATATTGAACTGGACGGTTCATCTCTTTAATCATTTCTGATACAATCAATTCTGATTCTCTTGAGGCTGTTCCGTTACCAATTGAAATTAATGTAATATTATATTTCTCTATTAATGCTTTTACTACTTTCTTCGCCTCTTCCACTTTGTTTTGAGGCGCTGTTGGATATATAACTGTTGTATCTAATACTTTTCCTGTTTGGTCCACTACTGCTAACTTACAGCCTGTACGAAATGCCGGGTCCCAACCAAGTACATTTTGTCCCACAATTGGAGGTTGCATAAGAAGTTGCTCCAAGTTCTTTCCAAATACTCGAATTGCTCCATCTTCCGCTTTTTCTGTTAACTCATTACGAACTTCTCTTTCAATTGCAGGTGCAATTAAGCGATTATAACTATCTTCCACTACTTTTATTAGTATATTCGTTGTATAGGCATTATCTTTATTGATAACTTGCTTCTCAAGATATCTTAAAATCTTTTCTACTGGTGCATTTACTTTCACCGTTAATATCTTTTCTGCTTCTCCACGATTTAGTGCAAGTACTCGATGCCCAGCAATCTTTGCTATTGTTTCTTCAAAGTTATAATACATCTCATATACAGACTCAGTCTTTTCATCTTTGGCTACCGATGTAATCGTTCCTTCTTGCATTGTAGCTTTACGAATATAGATACGATAGTTTGCTTCGTCCGAAATGCTTTCTGCTATAATGTCCATCGCACCAGCAATTGCATCTTCTACCGTAAGTACCTCTTTCTCCTCAGACAAGAAAGCTACAGCCTCTTCTTCAACCGATTTAGTTAACATCTGCATCATAATTAGATTTGCAAGTGGTTCTAGCCCCTTTTCCTTTGCAATGGTTGCTCTTGTTCTTCTCTTTGGTCTGTAAGGGCGATACAAATCTTCTACGACCACCAAGGTAGCTGCACCTAGAATCTGCTTCTTTAATTCTTCTGTAAGTTTTCCTTGCTCTTCTATACTAGCAAGTACAGATGCCTTTTTATCTTCAAGATTACGTAGATATAACAAACGTTCGTGTAAATTACGCAATACTTCATCATTTAACGACCCTGTTACTTCCTTACGGTATCTCGCAATAAACGGAATGGTATTACCTTCATCAATCAACTTAACCGTAGCTTCTACCTGCTCCAGTTTGATTCCCAATTCATCTTTTAACTGTTTCAATATATCCATGTATACAAACTCCTTTACGACTTTCTTATAAATTCTTCTTTACATATCGGGCAAGTAATACAAATCTTCCCTTTTCCTTTTGGAACACGTACAGTCTTTCCGCACTTTGGACATTTATATAATCGATGTGCCTTATCTTTGCTACGTTCTGCTTTCTTCTTGAATGTATTACGAATTGGATTCCAAAAGTTCAAAAACTTCTGGTTCTCCTCATATCTTTTTCTTATATTTCTTGAAAATATTCTAAGATAGCAAAGTATCATTGGAATTATTGCCAATGTTGAAAACACATGCACTTTTGGAAAAATTCCCACTATTGTTAGTATAACCGAAATTACAAGAAGTGCAATAGATAATTGATCCACTCCATACCTACCATTCATAACTTTTCTTAACCAATTCATACCAATCTCCTCACTTTCTAGTGCTTTTAATTTGAAGTTACTAGAAATAATAATGCTAAATTAGCAAAAATACAATTAAATAACTATTAAAAAAATATGTAAATAGTCTTTCTCGTGAATCAAAAACCTGCCACAAGATGTATATTTCTACTACATCTTTGGCAGGTTGTTTTATCTATTATCTAGTTATTATAATCCTAATGTGAATGCTTCATGAACTGCATTTGCTGCAACTTCTACTGATTTATCATCAATTAATACTGTTACACGGATTTCTGATGTTGCAATCATCTTAATGTTTACTTGTACTCCGTATAATGCTTCAAACATCTTCGCTGCTACACCTGGGTTTGACATCATACCAGCACCAACGATTGATACTTTTGCTACGTTTCTTTCAACGTCTAATGATTGACATTTTAAGCTTCCTTCGCTATGTCTCTTGATAATTTCAACTGCTTCATCTACAGAATCTTCTGTTACTGTGAAACTGATATCCTTTGTTCCTTCACGTCCGATTGATTGAAGAATAATATCTACATTGATATTGTGATTTGCTAAATGATTGAATAATTTGAATGCTACACCTGGTGTATCTTGTAATCCTACTACCGAAATACGTGCTACATTTCTATCTGTTGCTACTCCACTTACTAACATTTTTTCCATTTTAACTTCCTCCTTAACAACCGTTCCTTCTGATGTATTTAAACTTGAACGCACTATTAGTGGCACTCCATATTTCTTAGCCATTTCTACTGATCTGTTATGTAGAACTCCAGCTCCTAATGTTGCTAGGTCCAACATCTCATCATAAGTGATTTCATCAAGTTTCTTTGCAGTTTTTACAATTCTTGGATCTGCTGTATATACACCATCTACATCTGTGTAGATTTCACATGCATCTGCATGTAATGCTGCTGCAAGAGCAACTGCAGTTGTATCAGAACCGCCTCTTCCAAGTGTAGTGTAATCATCATATTGATTTACACCTTGGAAACCTGTAATAACAACGATTTTATTTTCTTCAAGCTCATGCTTAATTCTTTCTGTATCCATACGTTTTAATCTTGAATTACCGTATACAGAAGTTGTGTGCATCGCTACTTGGAATGCATTCAATGAAACGGCTGGAACTCCTAATGAATTCATAGCCATAGCCATAAGTGCTACAGAAGTTTGCTCACCAGTTGTTAGCAACATATCCAACTCTCTTTTAGATGCCTTTGGATTAATATCTTTAGCCATATCTAAAAGTACATCTGTCTGTTTACCCATTGCAGATAATACAACAACTACTTGATTGCCTTTTTGATACTCATCAACACATCTTCTTGCAACATTAAAGATTCTCTCTTTGTCCGCTACAGATGTTCCGCCAAATTTTTTTACTATTAGCATAACTGCCTCCTATTATTATAAACATATATTTAGAATGATTATTCCTGCTCACCTGTCAGTAATTTATTAATCATCTTATATCCTTCTTCTACATAGTTTCCACTATCTTTTGCTTCTCTTTCGTTATAATGCCATGTAGCTGCCTTATCAGCAGTACTGTCATACAAAATGTATGGAACAGGGTCACTTGTATGTGTTCTACAACGAATTGGTGTAGGATGATCTGGCATAATAAGCATTCTGTACGGCTCATTTGTCGCATCCATTTCATCTTTGATAATTTTAATTACTCTTTGATCTAAAGCTTCAATTGCTGTGATTTTGTTCGTAGTACTTCCTTGGTGTCCCATTTCATCTGGAGCTTCTACATGAACGTATACGAAATCACAACCGTCTTCCATCAATACTTTTACTGCTGCATGAGCTTTGCCTTCGTAGTTCGTATGCAATGTACCATCTGCACCTTCTACTTCAACATTCACCATACTTGCTCCAACAGCGATTCCTTTTAATAAATCTACTGCAGAAATCATAGCTCCCTTTTTACCTGTCTTTTCTTCAAAGGAATCAAGTGCTGGTCTAGTTCCTGCACCCCAGAACCAAATTGAATTTGCTTTATTCAAGCCTTTTTTAGCTCTTTCAACATTTAATGGATGGTTATTTAAGATGTCATAACTTTTCTTCATCATTTCTTTTAGTTTTTCATCTTTTGGTAAATACTCACCAATTACTCTAGTAAGAATATCGTGAGGTGGTGTTAAATCTACAACCTCTCCTTTATCCCATATTGTTAGATGTCTATAACTTGTTCCTACATAGTATTTGTAGATATCTGTTTCTAATTCCGCACGAACAGCTTCTAGTAGAACTGTTGCGTCTTCTGTAGATATCTCACTTGAACTATGATCAATAATTGTCTTTTCTTCATAAGGAAGGTCGTCTTCTGAAACAGTTACAATATTGCAACGTAATGCAATATCTGTTGTGTTCATATCCACACCAATGCTTAATGCTTCTAGTGGCGAACGTCCTGTATAATATTTCTTAGGATAGTATCCAAGCACAGCAAGGTTCGCTGTATCACTTCCTGGATTCATACCTTCTGGTATTGTTTTTGCTAAACCAATTTCTGATTTTACTGCTAATTCATCCATCATTGGTGTTTTTGCATATTCAAGTGGCGTTTTCATTCCCAACTCTTCAATTGGTTCGTCAGCCATTCCATCTCCTAGCACTACGATATACTTCATGTTCTTCTTCCTTTCTTAGAAATCAACACGAATTCTGTTAATCATATTCGTCAACTCTGTTTGTTTCTCAGCAAATTCACCTTCAGTAATCTTGTTTGTGATAAATGCATATTCACCAGCTACCACTTCTTCTACATCTGTAACTTCTCCGAAAAGTGCATTTACTTTCGCGATATTGCTATTCTTATCTCCAGATAGACGAACAAAGAATTTACGTTCTGCTTGTTTAATATCTGATAATTCTAATTTTTTGCTACTCCATATAGTCATTATATTCGTTCCAAAATGTTTTGCTGCATCTACGATATCTGCAACTACTGCACTTGCTGTAGGTAATTTACCAGCTCCACGACCATAGAACATGACATCACCAAGTACATTACCACTTACAAAGATTCCATTGAATACATCGTTTACACCTGATAATGGATGTTCTTCACTAACCATCATTGGCGCAACCATAGCAAACACCTCATCATTTACTTTCTTACTTGTTCCAAATAATTTAATACTTGCATTTAATGCTTTCGCATACTTCATATCTACATCAGTAATTTTAGTAATTCCTTCTGTATAAACATCTTCATAATCCACTTGCATACCAAACGCTAACGATGATAAAATCGCAATTTTTCTACATGCATCATATCCTTCTACGTCTGCTTCTGGATTACGTTCTGCATATCCTTTTTCTTGTGCATCCTTTAATACTTCATCAAATGCAAGACCTTCTTTACTCATCTTTGTTAAGATGTAGTTTGTTGTCCCGTTAAGGATTCCTGTAATTTCTTCGATTTCATCTGCTGTTAATGATTGATTTAATGGACGGATAATTGGGATTCCGCCACCAACACTTGCTTCAAATAAGAAGTTAATATTCTTGCTCTTTGCAAGTTCCAATAATTCAGCACCATGTTTTGCTACTAATTCTTTATTAGAAGTACATACGCTCTTACCTGCTTGTAATGCTTTCTTAACAAAAGTGTAAGCTGGTTCTACCCCACCCATTACTTCCGCTATAATTTGCACATCTGGATCATTTAAAATAACATCGTAATCATGAACGATTTTTTCTTGAATTGGGTCTTCTGGGAAATCTCTTAAGTCTAATACGTATTTAACGTTAATTTCACTTCCTGCTTTTTTATTAATGCTCTCTTGATTTGTATTCAATACCTCTATAACACCTGAACCTACTGTTCCATAACCTAACACACCTATATTTATCATATTGTCACTCCCTAGCTAATATTTTTAAATAATGAATTCCATCTAACTCTTCAACTGCATCAATCAATACAGATAAACTTACGCTTGATGGAAGAACTTCCACACTAATTGTAACCATCGCAATCCCATTAACCGGAATACTCTGGTGTATTGTCAATATATTTGCTCCATTCTCCGCAACAAGATTTAAAACTCGTGACAATAGCCCCGGTTCATCATCCATTTGTAGCATAAATGTAATTGTTTTACCTCTGGAATTATCATGAAACGGAAAGATATCGTCTTTATATTTATAAAACGAACTTCGACTTATTCCAACTGCATCGGTTGCCTCTTGGACAGTAATAGCCTTTTCTGAATCCAGTAAATGTTTTGCTTCAACCACTTTGAGAAGTACTTCAGGAACGGCTTTTTTCTTTACAATAAAGTATTTATCCTCTTTTAACTTATTATTCATAACTGCTCCTACTCACCTACTTTAGTGTTTGCATAGGAAATACACTTGTTTTTCCTAGAAAGATATTAACACACTTCATTTCTGAATGCAACCTTTTTATAAATATTCTCCGAAATGCATAAAAAAAGATGAGTTTCTGATATATATTCTCGCAAGCGACCAAAATCTACATCAAAACCCCATCTTTATTTATTTTATTAGACTATTCTTGCACTTCTGCCATAATTTTTTCAACTGCACCTTTTTCTGCTTCACTTAATATTCCATCTAAGTTTAACAATACAACTAAACGTTTATTCACATCTGCTACATAATCAATATATGCAGTTTGCTCTGTACGAATAATCGTAGGTGTTTTGTGAATTGCCTCTTCTTTTATCTCAACAATTTCACTTACAGCGTCTACTTCATATGCCATCATGACATCGTTTGATTTTGTAACAATCAATTTTGTATTGTCATCTATAGCCTTTTTAGGAAGTCCAAATTTCCTTCTTAAACTATATACCGGAATAACATCTCCTCTAAGATTAATAATTCCTTCTATAAACGTTGGTGCATTTGGTATTGGCACAATGTTCATATGTTTTTCAATTGCTTTAACATAAAGAATGCCTATTCCAAACTCTTCATCTCCTAGTTTAAATATAACCTGCTTCGAGTTATCCATACTTACTCCTCCTTATTTTTTTCCATACTTATCCATTTCAAGTATGCATTAATAAAAGGATCAATATTTCCATCAAGTACGCTAATCGCGTTACCTATTTCTTCATTTGTTCTATGATCCTTTACCATCGTATACGGTTGCATTACATAGGAACGAATCTGACTTCCCCAGCCAATTTCTTTCTGTTCCCCACGAATACCAGATTCCTTTTCCATATTCTCTTGCTGTCTTAACAGATAGAGCTTCGCCTTTAACATCTGCATCGCTTTATCTTTGTTTTGAAATTGTGATCGTTCATTCTGACACTGTACTACAATACCAGATGGCATATGCGTAATACGAATCGCTGATGATGTTTTGTTTATATGTTGTCCACCAGCACCACTTGCACGATATGTATCAATTCTGATATCATCATCCTTGATCTCTATATCAATGTCTTCTTCTATGTCTGGCATTACATCACACGAAACAAACGATGTTTGGCGTTTTCCTGCCGCGTTAAATGGTGAAATACGTACTAAACGATGTACTCCTCTTTCTGATTTAAGGTATCCGTATGCATTTTCGCCATTTACCTGCAATGTAACTGATTTCACTCCAGCTTCTTCACCATCTAAATAGTCAAGTACTTCTGTGGTAAAGCCTTTCTTATCTGCCCATCGTTGATACATTCTAAACAACATATTAGCCCAATCGCAACTTTCTGTTCCACCCGCACCTGCATGCAAAGTAATAATTGCGTTATCTTTATCATACTCCTCTGACAACAATGTTGCAACACGTAAGTTTTCGAACTCCTGAACAAATTCCTTCATTGCTTCCTCTACTTCTGTAACCAATTCAGGGTCACTCTCTTCATACCCCATTATAATAAGAGTTTCTACGTCTTCATACGCTTGCATCAATGCATCATATGTCTCAATTGTCGATTTCAGCTCTTTTATCTCCTTCATATAATCCTGAGATGCTTTTGCATCTTCCCAGAAGGAGGACTTCTCCATAATCTCTTCTATCTCTTGGACTCTTAGCTTCTTATTTGCTAAGTCAAAGTGAATCCCCCACTTCTTTTAGTGGTTTTTCATATGTTCCTAATGTATATTTGTATTGATCTAATTCAACCACTATTTCACCTCTTTCTATTCTTTATTATCTAAAAAAGGGAGACGTTTTACATTCTCCGTCCCCTTTTTCTTTATAGTGTTAAAATATTTTAGAAATTCTTATCACAACATTGTTTGTATTTCTTTCCACTTCCGCATGGACATGGATCATTTGGTTGAACTTTCTTACCAGTACGTTTTACTGGTCCTTTTACAGAATCATCTTTGTTTGTTCCTGTAACTTTAGCTACTTCTTCTCTTTCTACATTTTGCTCAATTCTTACATGCATCAATGCACGAACTGTATCTTCAGAAATCGCTTCAATCATTTCATCAAACATTTCAAATCCCATGAATTTAAATTCTACAAGTGGATCTCTTTGACCGTATGCCTGTAAACCAATTCCTTGACGTAATTGATCCATATCATCGATATGATCCATCCATTTTCTATCAATAACCTTTAATAAGATAACACGCTCAACTTCTCTAAGCTGTTCCATTTCAGGGAATTCTGCTTCTTTTGTTTCATATAACTTAACAGCTTTTTCTTTCAGTTCTTGAATCAATGTATCTTTCTTCATTGTTTCTAAGTCTTCTTTTGATAGTTCAACTCTTTCAATTGGAATTACTGGCAATAATAGTTCGTTTAATTCTTCTAAATCCCAATCTTCTGGTAACTGGTCGTCACTGATTGAACGATTAACAAACTTCTCTACATTATCTGTAACCATCTTGTAGATAGCATCTCGCATACTTTCACCATCAAGAACTTTTCTACGTTCTTCGTAGATAATTTCTCTTTGATCATTATTAACTTGATCGTATTCAAGAAGATTCTTTCTAATTCCAAAGTTATTGTTTTCAATCTTTGTTTGTGCTTTTTCAATCGCATTTGATAACATCTTATGTTCAATCTGTTCTCCATCTGGGAAACCTAGAGAATTAAACATCGCCATTAACTTCTCTGAACCGAACAAACGCATAAGATCATCTTCAAGTGAGATAAAAAATCTTGATTCACCTGGATCACCTTGACGTCCTGCACGTCCTCTTAACTGGTTATCAATACGTCTTGATTCATGTCTTTCTGTACCGATAATTTTAAGACCACCTACAGCGGTTACACCTTCACCAAGCTTAATATCTGTACCACGACCTGCCATGTTTGTTGCAATCGTAACAACACCTGGTTGTCCAGCATCTGCAACGATTTCTGCTTCTAGTTCATGGAATTTTGCGTTCAATACTTTATGTGGAATACCCTTCTTTTTAAGAAGTTCACTAATCTCTTCTGATGATTCAATTGTAATTGTACCAACAAGCACGGGTTGTCCCTTTTGATGACTTTCGATAATCTCCTCGATTACTGCATGTAATTTTTCTTTCTTTGTTTTATATACAGCATCTTGTCTATCTATTCTGGCAACTGGAAGGTTCGTAGGCACTACAATAACGTCCATTCCATAGATATCTCTAAATTCTCTTTCCTCTGTTAAGGCTGTACCTGTCATACCTGATTTCTTCTCATATTTGTTAAAGAAGTTCTGGAATGTAATTGTTGCAAGTGTTTTACTTTCTCTCTTAACCTTAACTTTTTCTTTTGCTTCAATTGCTTGATGCAAACCGTCAGAGTAACGGCGTCCTGGCATAATACGGCCAGTGAACTCATCAACGATTAATACTTCGTCATCTTTAACAACATAATCTTTATCTCTAAACATTAAATTATGAGCACGTAACGCAAGAATGATATTATGTTGAATCTCAAGATTTTCTGGATCTGCAAGGTTTTCAATACTAAAGAATCTTTCTACTTTATGAACACCTTCTTCTGTTAAGTTTACATTCTTATCTTTTTCATTAACAACGAAGTCGCCTTCTTCTTCGATTTCTTCTTTCATGATGGCAGCCATCTTTGTTAATTCAGCACTTTCTTTTCCGCGCTCTAATTGTCTTGCTAATAAATCACATGCTTCATATAGTTTTGTAGATTTGCCACTTTGCCCTGATATGATTAATGGTGTTCTAGCTTCATCGATTAACACAGAGTCAACTTCATCGATAATTGCATAGTGTAATCCACGCATAACTAGCTGTTCTTTGTAGATTACCATGTTATCTCTCAAATAGTCAAATCCAAGTTCATTGTTTGTTGCATATGTGATATCACATGCATACGCCTCACGTCTCTCGTCATTTGTCATATTATTAAGAACTACACCAACTGACAAACCTAAGAATTGATGAATCTTACCCATCTCTTCTGCATCACGGTGTGCTAGGTAATCATTTACCGTTACAATATGAACCCCTTCACCTTTTAAGGCATTCAAATAAGCAGGTAATGTAGACACTAACGTCTTACCTTCACCTGTTTTCATTTCTGTAATTCTTCCTTGATGTAGAATTACTCCACCCATTAACTGAACAGGATAGTGTCTTAATCCTAAAACTCTTTTTGAAGCTTCACGCACTGTTGCGTATGCCTCAACTAATATATCATCAAGTGTCTCGCCTTTTTCTAATCGAGCTTTGAATTCTTTCGTTCTATTCTTTAATTGCTCATCTGAAAGTTTTTCAAGTTCAGGCTCTAACGCTTCAATTTTATCAACAATTGGATATACCCTTTTCAATTCACGATCACTATGTGTCCCAAACATTTTATTTATTAATCCCATTATTTTTCACTCCTATAATATTGGTGATATTCAAACTAATCTCTATTGTAACATTAGTCTTTGGACTATTCAACTAATTTTTTAATTGCTCCCCATTCTTTTACAGTATATATACGTATATTCTATCCCTTTTTTCCTGAAATAATAAATCAAAACCTCCTTATTTTTAAAGTCTTTGCTCCGCTTATTGCAAAGCTAAAAGAGAAGGCACTAGCAAGCGCCTTCTCCATTATCTTTATAAAAATATTATAATTAGCATTCAGGTTCAATCAAACCAAATGTATTACCTTTTCTTTTGTAAACAACATTAACTTCGTCTGTTTCAGCATTTCTGAATACGAAGAAATTATGTCCTAACAATTCCATCTGAATACAAGCTTCTTCAGCATCCATTGGTTTCACTGCAAATCTCTTTGTACGAATGATGTTAATCTCTTCATCATCATAATCTTCTTCATCATCAACAAATGCTTGATTGAAGTTAATTGCTGATTGTTTTTTCTCGATTAATTTATTCTTATATTTTCTCAATTGACGTTCAATGATTTCTTCAACTAAGTCAATTGATACATACATATCTGTACTAACTTGCTCTGCTCGAACTATATTTCCTTTCATTGGAATTGTTACTTCTATTTTTTGTCTTTCTTTCTCAACGCTTAAAGTTACATGAATTTCTGTTTCAGGAGTGAAATACCTTTCTAGT
The DNA here is from genome assembly GCF_031551385.1 of Anaerosporobacter sp. Taxonomy (GTDB): domain Bacteria; phylum Bacillota; class Clostridia; order Lachnospirales; family Lachnospiraceae; genus Anaerosporobacter. Next base: position 93,753 of record NZ_JAVBNS010000016.1, on the reverse strand, counting down.
TTACCGATTTTTTCGTAAACTGCTGTTTTTAGTCCCTCTGTCACATCAATGTTTTTCCCGCTTATAATATAACGCATAATGTCCAACTCCTTTTACCTTCATTTAGAAAATGACATCTGCTGTCGTGCTTATGCCTTTCCCCTTATCTATATTAATTAGCTTTCGCTTATTAATACCAAACTTATTTTAAAAGTGTTTTCATAATTGTATAACTTGTCTTATCTAAGACTTAATATGTATTACTTATGTATGTATTATACCACAACTACAGAATATTTCAAGCGAATTCCTGGCATTTTTACATATATCTTTCAATAATGTTCAAAGTTATCTGATTTAACAAGTTAATAGTCTATAATTAAGTTAATATTCTTTGATTTGTAGACACTTTCTTCTTATTATTTGACAATAACAATGTCAAGAAGAATAATGAAAAAATTTTGTCGAATGCACTTTTTATCAAAAAAAACAAAACAAACATTCTATATTGACAGAGTTATCCCTACACAATTTTTACGTCATACACTGTGGATAATGTGGATAACTTCGTGTATAACTCAAAACCCTCATAAAATATGCCTTATTCAATGTGGATAACTTTTGAACTTAATCCACATCGAATAAATTTTCTTTTACATTTTCCACCAAGATTTCATTTTTAGTTGTGCACTTTGCTAGTATTCATAATTTATGTATTATTTTGTAGACCTAATATATTTTTTATTTCGGTTAATTGTCACATATTTTATGATATTTATTAGACAACTCAGAATGCAGGCATGTACGCAAACAAAAACAAAAAAATGGACACACATAGTATTCTATGCGCATCCATTGATTTTTATTATATAATTTTCTAATTATCTTACAATTCTTCTTGCAGTATAAGGTGTTCTGTAGTTTACAGATGAAATCTTAATACCTGATCTTGGATTACTAGCATGTACTACTTTTCCACCACCGATATAGATAGCAACATGATTAACATGTCCTGAACTACCTGCATAGAATACTAAGTCTCCTGGTTGTAAAGAACCCATATCTACTTTTGTACCTACTGTAGCTTGTGATGATGATGTTCTTGGTAAGCTATAACCAAAGCTCTTATAAACTGACATTACGAAACCTGAACAGTCTGCTCCATTTGTTAAGCTTGTACCACCATATACATATCTATTACCAACAAATTTTTGTGCATATGCTGCAATATTACTACCTGTTGCTGAGCCCTTAGGTGCTTCTGCATTAGAAGAGCTATTTGATGAATTCGAATTACTTGAGTTATTTGAACTTGAATTATTCGAATTTGATTTACTTGAATTATTTGATGAAGAGTTTGAGTTATTTGATGACTTAGAATTATTCGATGAAGAATTCTGTTGTTGCTGTCTCTTTTGCTCTTCTTGTTCTTTCTTTAACTTAGCTTCTTGCTCTAATTCTGCTTGACGAGCTTCTTCTTCTTGTTTCTTTTTCGCTTCTTCTTCTTCAACGGAGATTGCAGTTTCAAATTCTACAGTAATGTTTACAAATTCTTTTGAAACATAACCTACTACACCGTTATCTTCATCTTCATCAGAACCACCATCAATAGAAACTTTAACCCATTCGTCATATTCTTTAAGCACTACATAAGACTCATCAATTGGAATCATTGTTAATACTCTTGAGTCTGTACTTTTCTTTTCTCTAACTTTTAATGTTGTTGTATTAACTGTTGCAATTTTAGTTCCGTACTTTTCTACTAATTCTTCTGCATCAAAACCAATTGCTAAATACTCTGCATTAATATAACCTTTTACGTTACCAGATTTAATTTTAACCCATTCACCTTTTGTTTCAAGGATTGTTGCTGCACAACCTTTATATAATTTACCCAAAATTTCAGAATCTGTATTTGCTTCTTTTCTTACATTAACATATGTAGGTGCAATCGAGATACCAACATTCGCATATTCAGAGACTGGTTCTTCCTTCTCTTCTTCTTTTGCATCTTCCTTTGTTTCCTCTTTTGTATCTTCTTTTGCAGCATCATCACTTTTTGCTTCATCTGTTGAATCAGCCTTTGTATCTTCACTTACTATATTATTATCAGTTGTAACTTCTTCTCCAAGTACTTTACCTGAAAGAATATTAACAACATCACTATCCCTTACTACATTATAAGCACTAGTATTATCACCAAGTGACAATTCAATACCTGCTACACCAGTTTCGCTTGTAAACGATATTGCCTTTGAATCCAAGATAGAACTAGTACACAACACAAATGTCGCTGCTAGACAAATTGATGTACGTCTCCATACAGCCTTCTTCATTCGAAATACCTCCATAATATTAAATATCTATTGTAATTGTTACGAATTTGTTAATTAATCACTTGCTAATTATAACAAAATAGTTCGTTTTTGTCAATACTGTGTCATTCCATTATTATGCCTAATTAACAAATCCTTTACACAATTACAAATCATAATTTATCAACTTGCTCAATTTTTCTCTATTCGACAAGCTTCGAGGTGGTTTTTTTTACATTTCCTTGCTATTCTAATTCGTTCAAGTATCGTTCTACAGCTGTAATCGCATTTGCACCATCTGCTGCTGCCGTGATAATTTGCTTCAATGACTTCGTTCTTATATCGCCTGCTGCATATATTCCAGGGATATTTGTTTCGCAATTTTCATTCGCAATGATATATCCTGCTTCGTCCATTGCAACCACTTCTTTATACACATCACTGTTCGGTATATTCCCCACAGCAATAAATACACCGTCTGTCTCGACTCTTCTCTGTTCCTTTGTTTCCGTATTTGTAACTTGAATTGCTTCTACAAAATCATTTCCTTCAATCTTGTCTACAACACTATCCCAAATTATCTCTACATTCTCCATTGATATAAGTCGGTTACACAGACTCTTTGCTGCACGAAACTCATGTCTTCTATGAACCACATATACTTTTTTACAAAGACGAGCCAAAAAGATAGCATCTTCTACCGCCACATCTCCACCACCAACTACAACTGTCGTTTTGTTTCTAAAGAATGCTCCATCACAAGTTGCACAATACGAAACACCCATTCCTGAGAATTGTAACTCGCCATCAACACCCAGCTTACGATATGCTGCTCCTGTTGCTATAATAACTGCTTTTGCTTCAAACACTTCATTATTATCTAATGTAATTTTTTTTACTCCATCAACAACTTCGAACGTCATAACGTCACCTGTTATAAATTGCGCACCAAGTCCATCGCAATGCGATCTGAACTTCTCAGCCAACTCAAATCCACTAATACCTGGTAACCCTGGATAATTATCAACTTCGTATGTGTTAATAATTTGTCCCCCACTAATAGCATTCTTTTCGATAATAAGCGTATTAAACTCCGCTCTTTGTGCATAAATTCCTGCTGCCAACCCTGCTGGCCCTGAACCAATAATTATAACATCATATATCATAGTAATACCATGCCTTTCTATATTTTAGGTCAACGACGCTCTTATTAGCATCGTTGACCTATTAACAAAAAACTTATAATCCATTCTGAGCTACATATATTTCAGTCAATACCATCAGTCCTAAACAGAGGATAATACCCACCATTAAGGAAACTGTAAATATACCTCCATGCTCTTCTTCTGTAACTTCCAATCCAAGTGTCTCGTTCGAATCCTTCATACGCTCTCTTGCTTTTTTAGAAAAGATTGATTTCACATACTCCCATCTATTCGCATTCTGAGCAATTGTTTTGTACACTATATAAGCTAATACGGAAGCTATAATTGCTGATACCACATAGTATCCCATATTAGATAAAATCGTCTCTTTCGTAACTACCGTATCTGCAACACTTTCATACCCTTCCACCTTACTTCCTACCTTTTCAATCGCATCTAGCAGTTTAGGTAATAGATATGTCATAATTACAGAGTTTGCATTAATAATAAAATGCACAATCATTGTAGATACAATAGAATCCGTTGCTTCTATTAACATCGCAAACACAATTCCCATTGCAAATGCATACGAGAACTGATTAAAATTCTGATGCATTAACCCAAACAAAAATGCACTCAAGAAGATTCCTATTCTCACATTTGATTTTCGATACTCATTATAAAGTACCCCTCTAAATATAGTCTCTTCAAACACACATGGTAAAAGCGCAATTACAAACACACTAAGGAACAACATATTATTATCTACAATATCCGAAATTGCTGCTTGAATCATATTTTGTGAAAACAATAATGAAATCGCATTTATCAAGTTCATTAATGGCATTATCAAAAATGAAAAAATTATACATAACACTACATTGGATGAACTAATCTTCTTTAAGCGAATTGCGTCTTTCAGATTCATTCGCGATGCCACTATGTATAACACGGATGGCAATACTAGTATCGCCTGATTCACAAGCATCAACAAAAATGAATTATCCACAATCGTGCGTAACCCTTCTACAACATACGAAGCTAATATGCTAGCTAATACCGTACATAGAAAAACAAGCCCAACTTGCCTTTTTTTATTCATAAACCTTTGCTCCTACAGTTTTCTAATATATATATTAAGCCATTTGTTATCCAAAAATTCTTCTCTTTCATCTTTCGTTATAAATGTCTTAATAATCTCTATATTCTGATTTTCTCTACACTTATCTATTATACTGCTCAAAGTATCTTCCGTATATGCATAATAATCAATTTCACTATTAAAACCAAGAAAATCTCCATAACGGAAGGACATATACATTACCCCATTTGGTTTCAGGCAATCAATTACTTTCTGCAATATTGTCGATAATTGTTCTGGTTTTTCATGTACTAATGATGCACATGCCCATACTCCATCAAAAACTTCATCAAAATCTAGTTGTTCATATGTTAAATTCAAAACCCCTTGACCAATATGAATTTGCGCCAATTCACACATTTTCTCTGCACCATCTAAAGAAGTAACATCAAAACCTTCTTCAATAAAAAATAAGCTATCTCTCCCCGATCCACAACCAAGATCCAAAACAGCGCCTCCAATTGGTAATAATTCTATAAATTGGTTTAATTGCTCTTTCATAGTCGCATTCACTGTTTCCTCATAATATTTTGCAGCGAACCGATTATAATAGTCTATCGAGTCCAACACAACTCCTCCTTTCAGTTATCTGTATTATAACAAATCTATTTTTAGTTTGCACTATGATAATTCATTACAAAGGGGGTCTTTCTTACGAAAGCCCCCATATTTTACTTCTTCTATTATGTTATTGATTATTTACATATTCCTTAATGCGCTCAATATCTTCTGCCTCATATGCAATAATATCTAATTGATCAATTACCCCATCCGAAAAAACGCGTGCTAAAGACACGTACTGAGATAATTTAGATTTCAAATTAAGGCGATCTCCTTCTTCTGAAACTAATTCTACTTTTCCTTTACAGGAATCAATCATCTTAAAAAACTCTTCGGGATCTGATATATTCGTAATCTTCAAATTAAGTCTCCCCCTTCCACAATCTATAAACAACTAGTTCACATAACGTAATTTTTATTATTTGATAGCAATTGCTTCAATTTCGATAAGTACATCTTTTGGTAGTCTAGCGACTTCAACACATGAACGAGCTGGACAGTTTTCAGTAAAGTATCTAGCATATACTTCATTAATCTTAACAAAGTCATTCATATCTTTAATAAATACTGTAGTTTTAATTACCTTGTCCATAGTCGATCCTGACTCTTCAATAAGAATCTTTAAGTTTTTAAGAGCTTGCTCTGCTTGCTCCTCAACTGGTCCTGTAACTAAAGTTCCATCAACAGGATTGATCGGAATCATTCCAGATGTATAAATCATTCCATTAACTTCAACCGCTTGTGAGTAAGGTCCTATTGCCTGTGGCGCTTTATCTGTACTAATAATTGTTTTCATTTTGAATCCTCCTAAATTAATATCCTTATTTCTATGTTCCTATTATATACCATTATTCATAATTTTACAGTAGTAAATTAAAATTGTTTCATTCCTTCTATCAAAAACATTAAAAGAATGGTATAATATAGCTTATGAAAATTGTTACTGTTCAAGCAAAACCTTCGCAGTAACCGAAAATTAGCAAGGCTCTTTTTGTTAATCTTAATTCCTTGCAAAGCAGAAAGGCATGATTAATAATGTATAGTTTTACAAGCAGAATCCGCTATAGCGAAGTAGACATAAACAAAAAATTGGATTTAGCCGCAATTATAAATTACTTTCAAGATTGCACTACTTTCCATTCCGAAGACCTTCAAATTGGCATTGAGCATATGAGCGAGATGAACTTTTCTTGGATGTTAAGTTCTTGGCAGATTATTATAAACCGAAGTCCTGTTTATGGCGAAACTATAACTACCACTACATGGCCTTATGGTTTTGATAGTATGTTCGGTTATCGTAATTTCACTATAACAGATACCTCTAATGCTGTTTGTGCTTATGCAAATTCCATCTGGATTCTGGTAGATTTGAATACTGGACATCCTATTAAGCTTACTAATTCTATTACATCTGCATATCCACTAGAAGATGGTCTTGATATGGAGTATGCCCCTAGAAAAATCAAGCTTCCTAAAGAATCTCAAGAAGAGCAACCGATCCAAGTTGTTCGTTCCTTCCTTGATACTAACAATCATGTGAATAATGGACAATATATCAAGATAGCTGAAGAGTTTCTCCCTAAAGATTTTATTATTCATGAAATGCGCGCTGATTACCGCACATCTGCTCTTTTAGGAGACACCATCATTCCTAAGTGTTCTATTACAGACAAGGAATGCATTGTTACTCTCTGTCAACCCGACGGAAAACCTTATGCGATAATACAATTTATCGCACAATAATTTATTTAAGAAAGGATTACTATATGCATTTAGGAGAAATACAAACATTAAGAATAAACCGTTTCGTTGAATTCGGTGCCTATTTAGTAGATGTAGATAACTCTGCTAACGTTTCAAGCATGAAGAACAACGAAGTTTTACTTCCCAAAAAACAGCTTCCTGAGCAAGCAAAAGAAAACGATACTGTAGAAGTTTTCTTATACAAAGACTCTGAAGATCGTATGATTGCAACAACAACGATTCCGCCTCTTACAATCGGGAAGTTAGCACTTCTTACAGTAAAAGAAGTTGCTTCCATAGGCGCATTCCTTGATTGGGGTCTTACAAAAGATCTTTTGCTCCCGTTCAAAGAGCAAACTTCAGAGCTTCACGTTGGTGATAACATTCTTGTTTCCCTCTATATAGACAAAAGCAGCCGTTTATGTGCTACAATGAAAGTTTATGAACTTCTAGAAACAGATTCTCCATACGAGAAGAACGACAAAGTGGAAGGCATCGTCTATGAACTTAGCCGTGATTTTGGTACTTTCGTTGCAGTTGATAATAAATACTCCGCACTTATACCTAAGAATGAATTATTCACAGACTTCAAACCAGGCGACAAAATTTCTGCTCGCGTTACTAGTGTTCGAGAAGATGGAAAACTTAATCTTAGCACAAGAGAACAAACTCATATTCAACTTGACGCAGATGCCTCTATTGTTTTTGAAGCGCTTAATGCTAACAATGGTTTCTTACCTTTTAATGACAAATCTGATCCCGAAGCAATTAAAGCTACTTTTAATTTAAGCAAAAATGCTTTCAAAAGAGCAATTGGAAGACTCTTCAAGAACAAACAAATCACAATTGAAGATGATGGAATTCATCTAGTATAAAACACAAAAGACAATTTATTATCAGATTATTCCCGATAATAAATTGTCTTTTTATTGGCTTAGTTTTTCATTAACAATTCCATTGAAGCTAACAATACATCTGGTTCAATTGGTTTTGGAATTAAGAATTTTAATCCCAATCCTTTAACCTCTTTTATTGTCTCTGCATCACATATAGAACTCAACATAAGTATTCTTGGCTTTGGCTCTTCCTTTAATAAGATAGATGCAGTCTCAATTCCGTCTATACCAGGCATAACTATGTCTAGAATTATAAGATCCGGTTTCATCTCCGCAACCATCTGAATGCCATCTTCTCCATTCATCGCATGACCAATCACCTCATAATCATGCGCCTCTGTTAACTCTATTATCTGATTTGTTATAAATGGTGAATCATCTATTACCAAAACTCTTGTACTCATGGTAGTTACCTCCTTTTAAGTTACACTCTTTGCTAGTTTTTAACCTTCGTCAATTGTATAAGCAACTTTTAAAATCATTTCCCCATAATTACTTTTAAAAAAGGCACTTGTCGTAGTTTTATAATCCTCGACTACATCGCCAATCGCTACTATCCCCTCTGTAATTTCTGGAATTGAAAATCGAACTGACTGTCCTATAAAATTATTAATTCCAGAAACTGCTCGTCCACCAACGATATTAATATACTCTGTTATATACAATATCGTATCACTACGTGAACTAACTTTTCCATTGCTCATGCCGCTAACAATCTGCTTTACTAATCCTTCCGACATATAGCAATACAACACCAAGCCATATGGTGCATTCGGCTTTGTCTCAACCTTTCCCAAGATATAAGTTCCATCTAGTTCAAATGGTAACACCTCTTCAAGTTCAATATTTGACATAGAAACTGTCAACTCTTTATATTTGCTAATAAACAACTCACCAACGTCCAATGTCATCTGACCCATTAAAGCCTTCCCTCCTTGCCTATACCACTTTTTAGTTGTCTAGGAAACGCATCTTTGCTCTATCACGAGGATCTTTCTTCACTTGTGGTTCACTAACTTTCTCTTGATATAAGTTTCCTAAGTTATTTGCCATTTTATCCTTACATTTCTTACAAAAACGACCAGTTTTAATAATTTCTCCGCATGACTCGCAAGCAAGCCCTATTGGTGAATCATCAGAGAACGCTAATCTTTCTTCTCTAATCCATTTACGAATCTGTGATGCCGTTACATCATTTTCTTCTGCAACTTCATTCACTCCTGCTCCTGGATGATCATAAATATATGCTTTTACTTGAACAAATTTATCATCTAATCTCTTCAAGCAGGCTTGGCACAAAGGCATTCCCCCAATATAGTTAAACAGTTTTCCACAATCCTTGCAGTTTCTTACATCCATGTTATCCCTCCTAAAAACCTCTTCCTATACTCAAACTTAAGAAATATATCTCTTTCACTCCGACTTGCAATAGTACTTCTGCGCATGCATCTATTGTACTACCTGTCGTATATATATCGTCAATTAACATGATTTTATTAAATATTATTTCACTATAACTTGAATTTAGGGCAAATGCACCATGCAAGTTATTTGCTCTTTCTCGATTATCTAATCTCTTTTGTGCTTTTGTTTTATGAGAACGTATTAAATAATTCTCAACAACCGGAATCCCTACACTCTTGCTTATTCCTTGTGCCAGCAGATATGCTTGATTAAATCCTCTCTCTTTTAACTTGGATTTATGCAAAGGCACTGGAACTAATATATCTGGTGCAGTCTTTATTATTTCTTCTCTATAATAATTCAATAGTTCTTGAACATAATACTTGCTATATTCTCGTCTGTTATGAAATTTGAAGTTCGCAATTGATTTTTTGACCTTTTCATCATAGACCCACAATGCCATCCCTCTATTAAAATGAAAAGTCTGTCTCGTACAATCAAAGCAATATTCTTGTTCTTCCTGTTCTAATGGTTTACCACACTTCAAACACTTAGGATTTTTTATTACATGAAATGTATTGGCACATCCCATACAAACCATCTGTTGTCTTGGTGTTACAATATTCCCGCACACAGGACAACGACTCGGATACAAGTAATCTAGTATACGAATAATCTATTTCCCCCTCAAATTTTACTTAAGAATGTATCTATATTATACAACATAAAGTATGATAATGCACCATAAAAATGTTTTTTTACAAATAACTTCAGTTGTTTTTTATATCGAATTTCTAATTCATAACCTCTTTTAATCTTATATCCAAACTTGTATATCGTTCCTGCTCGCTTACATTATCAATCATAGATTGCACAACCGCGCTACTTCCTACTAATGTCACACAACTTTTTGCTCTTGTAACCGCTGTATACAGTAGATTTCGATGTAATAGCATCTTAGGTCCTGATAGTACAGGAATAATAACTGCTGGATATTCACTTCCTTGCGATTTATGAATTGTAATTGCATAAGCAAGCTCCAGTTCATCAACTTGTTGAAACGAATATTCTACATATCGAATCTCATCAAATACAACCGTTATAATTTCTGAGAACAGATTTATCTCCTTAATTATTCCTGTGTCTCCATTAAACACTCCAGTTCCTTTTTCAAAGCTTAAACCGAATTGGCTCTTGCATTCCCATTCGATTTGATAGTTATTCTTAATCTGCATTACCTTGTCTCCCTCTCGGAAGATACGCCCCGACACTTCTTTCTCACGCTTACCTGTCTCTGCTGGATTAAGATACATCTGTAATACTTGATTAAGTCGCTCCACTCCTAGTTCCCCTTTTCTCATTGGAGTTAATACCTGAATATCATATGGTTTTGCATTGACATACTTCGGCATCTTATATTTAATTAGTGTAAGCATTACTTGTATAATTACAGTAACATCATCCCTCTTTAACATAAAGAAATCTTTACTCTTATTATCAAGTGTAATTGGTTCTCCATTATTAATCTTATGAGCATTGACAATAATATCGCTCTCTGTTGCCTGTCTAAAAATCTTATTTAATTTAACAACATGAAATGTATTTGCGTTAATAATATCTTTCAATACATTTCCAGGGCCTACAGAAGGGAGCTGATTTACATCACCTACTAAAATCACTCTCGTTCCTACTGTAATCGCTCGCAACAATGCATTCATCAAACTGATATCTACCATAGACATCTCATCTATAATTATTGCATCTGCCTCTAATGGATTCTCTTCATTTCTCTCAAAATTCAATTTTGTGTTCGAATCATCTGGTGCTCCTGACAGTTCTAATAATCGATGAATTGTCTGCGCTTCATATCCCGTTGTTTCGCTCATTCTCTTTGCTGCACGCCCAGTCGGAGCTGCCAAAAGGAAATCAAGACCCTCTGCTTCAAAGAATCTAATAATCGTATTAATCGTAGTTGTCTTACCTGTACCCGGTCCACCTGTTATTACTAATACGCCGTTACGTACTGCCTCTACTACAGCATCTCTTTGCATCTCGTCTAATTCGATTTTCTCTGCCTTTTCAATTTTTTTTACTCTGCCTATCATCTCATTCACAGCCACATCGTAAGATTCATTCAAATCATGAAGCATACGTGCTACATTTAATTCTGTATAATAAAAATATGTGCTATAAACGACTTTTCTATCATCAATCTCTTTAATCATTACCTTTTTATCAATTACCATATCCATAATATGGTCTTCAATTCTATCTGGTTCTATTATTAACATCTGAGCCGTTTTAGCAATCAACGAATCCATTGGCAAATATACATTTCCCGATTGTGACGCTTGCAATAACACATACAACACACCTGCTTTTATACGGAATTCTGCATCCCCACCAATTCCTACCTTTGCAGCAATTTCATCTGCAATTCGGAAACCCACTCCATTAATATCATCTGCTAATTTGTATGGGTTTTCTTTTATCACTTCATACATGCGACTTCCATACTGCTTATATATCTTAACTGCCAAATTATTCGTTATTCCATACTTTTGCAAGAACAACATTGCATCACGTAATTCTTTCTTATCTTCAAATTGCGTACCTATTTCTTGCGCTTTGGCTATACTTATTCCTTTTACCTCTGCTAATCGCTCTGGTTCTTGTTCTATTATTCGAAATGTCTCTTCTTTAAACTTACGTACAATTCTAGCCGCCAATGCAACACCAATTCCTTTAATCGCTCCTGATCCAAGGTAACGTTCTATTGACATCATATCTTCCGGCTCTTTTATTTCATAGTTTTGTACTTGAAATTGATCTCCATATATTTGATGCGAGATATAATTACCATGTAATTCTACATATTCTCCTTCATTAATAAACGGAAAACTCCCTACACATGTTATATCGTCATCCTCTCCAGTTAAGCCGAGCACAGTATAACCATTCTCTTGATTGCGATATACTATTTTCTCAACATAACCCCGAATTGTCTCAGCCAATTGTTACTCCTCCTGCATGAAATTCTTTTTACTTTATAGGACTGACTTATCATAATACGATAACCAAAAAATGCTATTACGCTACAGGAATCTGTAAGCATAACAGCACTCTTTTCATCTATTGACGTTTCATTGATTCATATAACATCTGAGCAATTCCTAATCCACCTGTCTCACTCATGTTTTTTGCATACTCTTGATATAATGAATCCCCAAAGTATTGTACATATTCATTTTCGTCATCTTCACTTTTAGGAACTAAGCTTGTCTTCATTGATTTGAATACTTGCTCTACAAGATATTGCTCAAAGTCTTTACAAACTTCCATAAGCTCATCATCTGTTGCTGTAGAAACGCTTGTATTATTTAATTTGCTTTTTAATTGCGTAGCTTGCGTATTTTGTTTATTAAGTTCTGATACCGTGCTACTATATGCTGCTAAGGAATCGATTGCCATCGTAATTCTCCTTTCTATGTTTGGAGATTGCTATAACTATCTAAGGTTATTTGCTTGTTGTAACATCTCATCCGATGCTGTAATAATCTTAGAGTTCATCTCATATGCTCTTTGTGCTACAATCAGATTTACCATTTCATCTGCTGTTTGTACATTAGAACCTTCTAAATATCCTTGTTTCATAGATACGTTAGAACCTTTTACTGTATTCACTCCCCAAACTGCTTCACCAGAAGCGTCTGTTTCTTTCAAAATACTATCTGATGTTTTAAGTAATCCTGCTGGATTGCTAAATTGTGCAACACCAATCGTAATGCCAATTGATTGTGCATTTCCCGAATCATCTGGGTAGCAAAGAGTTCCATTTGCATCAATTGTTATTTTAGAAGTATCATACTTTGAATCAAGTACAATTGCATTACCTGTCGTATCAAGTACTGGATTACCATTTGAAGTAGCAAGAACCATACCTTCCGTTCCAACTGCTAAATTAAATGATCCACTTCTTGTATACCCAACTGAACCATCTGCCATCTGAACCATAAAGAATCCTGATCCTTGAAGAGCAAAGTCATATGTATTACCTGTCTCTAACATTGATCCTTGTGTATAGTGTGTTGTAATCGCTGAATTACGCACACCTAAACCTACTTGTGCAGATGTTGGTTTTGGATCACCATTGTTATCTGTTGTTTTTTCTTGAATTGTTTGGTATAACAATGTTTTAAATTCTGCTGACTCTTTTTTATAACCAACCGTATTAACATTTGCTAAGTTATTCGCAATTGTATCAACATTCGTCTGTTGTGAAATCATACCAGACGCTGCTGTCCATAAAGAACGCATCATAATCGAGCACCTCTTTCTTCATCATTAATAATTTATCGTTTCCCTAACCTATTATACTTTACCAATTTGATTAACTGCTTGATCAAGTAATTGATCTTGTGTCTTAATTACTTTCTGACCAGCTTCATATGCTCTTGTAATATTAATCAAACTAACCATCTCTGAAATAACATTTACATTAGACTGCTCTGTATAGCCTTGTCTTACTACACCAGCACTATCTTTTTGTTCTGCGCCATCAACAGGTTTATAATAATTATCTCCAGCTTTTTTAAGATAAGAATAATCTTCAAAATCTGTTATTGTTAATTTCCCAACATATTCTTGATCTGCATAAACTGTACCATCAAGCTCAATCGTTACAGACTGTGCATCTGTAGGTATCTGAATGTCTCCGCCATCACCTTGAAGATGATTTCCGTATGCATCAACCAAGTATCCATCTTGTGTCATCTTGAACGATCCATCTCTTGTATATTGAATCGTCTCATTTCCGTTTCGATCTGCTACTGCTACAGTAAAAAATCCATTGCCTTCAATCGCTAAATCATATGTATTCCCTGTTTCACGGAATGAACCTTGCGTATAGTCTGTATAATACTCTCCAAGCTTTACTCCTAAACTCATTGTTCCAATAGGTCTATTGGTATAAGCTTCCGATGCATCATTAATTTTTATTGTCAACGCTTCTTCAAATGCTTGACTTGTTACGCTTTCTTTCTTATAACCAATTGTAGCGGAATTCGCTAAATTATTACTTATTGTATCCAATCGTTTCTGCTCATTAATCATTCCTGTATAAGCAGTATATAGTGCTCTAACCAAACCCTTATACCTCCTATTGTAAATCTATAATCCACACACTAATCCCTAACACATATTTCGTCATAATTTCAGGATTACTTTATAGTACATATTATCTATTTTTGAGATACCAATAAGATCCACATTCTTATCTCGAAGAAAGAATGTGAATCTTATTATCTAGTCTCTTTTACCGCTTAAGAATTCAACGAATTTTCCTGTTCCGATTGCAACAGCTGTCATTGGCTCTTCTGCTGTCATTGTATTAATTCCTGTCTTTTCTTCAATAAGTTGCTCTAAACCGTATAATAGACAACCCCCGCCAGTTAGTACAATACCACGATCTGCAATATCGGCTGCTAATTCTGGTGGCGTTTTTTCTAATACACTGTGTACTGCTTCAACGATTTGTGAAGTAGTTTCTTTTAAAGCTTCTTCCGTTTCATCAGATGTAACAGTAATTGTCTTTGGAAGGCCTGTTACTAGGTTACGTCCACGAACATCTAATGTAGCTACTTCTGGTCTTCTGTATGCAGAACCAATTTTAATCTTAATATCCTCTGCTGTTCTTTCACCAATTAATAGATTATGTTTTTTACGCATATAACGCACGATTGCTTCATCAAAGTCATCACCTGCAATCTTAATTGATGTACTAACTACAGTACCTCCTAATGAGATAACTGCAATATCAGTAGTACCACCACCGATATCAACAATCATGTTACCACATGGTCTTGCAATATCGATACCAGCACCAATTGCTGCAGCAATCGGTTCTTCTATAATAGCAACATCTCTAGCACCTGCTTGGTATGTTGCATCTTCTACTGCTTTCTTCTCAACTTCCGTTACTTGGCTAGGTACACAAACGCTAATTCTAGGTTTTCTAAAACGTTGCTTTCCAACTGCCTTTTGAATGAAATACTTTAACATCTTTTCTGTTACTGTATAATCAGAAATAACACCTTGTCTTAAAGGTCTAACCGCTACAATATTACCTGGTGTTCTACCAAGCATTAATCTCGCTTCCTCACCAATTGCTTTAATTTTATTCGTATCTCTATCGAATGCTACAACTGAAGGCTCTTTTAAAACTACGCCTTTCCCTTTGATGTAGACCAACACGCTTGCTGTTCCTAAATCAATACCAATATCAGTACCCAACATACAAAATCTCCTTTCAAATCCAATCCTATCTATTAATTTATTTTTTACAATCATTGTCTGATTTTTTCCATTATTCAACTAGCCAAATATACTCAGTATCATTATATACGCATTAGGTAATTAAATCAAAGGAAATTTTCATTTTCTACAAATTTCTCTTACTATTCAGCCATATGGATATGTAATGACATATTCCGTAGAAAGCTTGCTTGCGAAGGAATATGTTGTTGCATATCCATACGGCGCTTAGCCGCAGCGAGATGAAGCTCAGTAAACTGAGCTGGCATGGCATCTAATCTGAACTGTAATATTTTCTCACACTCATAAAATTTCATAGGTGTTTAAGAAAAAAACACTGTATACTTATTATAACCAGTACACAATGTTTTATAATCTTCGAGCATAGAAAATCCACCAATCAGACCGTTCTATTATCTTGCTATATTTGATTTTGCCTGCTTTTCTCTACCTATTCGTACATATAAATCTGATTTGATTAATGCTGGTCTTAATGCAGCATATAATAATGAAGCAATTACTACTGAGGTAAGTGCATTTACTACTGTTGCAAGTGCTGTGATCTTCGCTAATGTCTTAGCTAAATCTGCTTCCATTCCAAGCAGATACTTCTTATAGAAGTATCCTACAACAGGATCTGCTACTATATTAAATACCATACCTGAAACTGCTGAAATCACTGTCCATCTCATCACATAAGATTTGTTATGCTCTTGGCTTAACTTCGCAATCTTATGGGCAACTAATCCTACAATAAGTCCAATACATAATTTTAGTAAAAATGTTTTTGGTGCGTATGTAACATAATCCGATGTTAAATCTGCAATTGTCATTCCTACTGCTCCTGCAAGGCCTCCCCACACTCCGCCAAGCAAAAGTGCTCCTAACACACAAAATGTGTTTCCAAAATGTATTGCTGTTTTTTCCATGCCAATAGGAATATCAAAACGCAAAAATTGAAATCCTATATAACATAATGCTGCCATTAACGCAGCTTGTGCTAGTTTTAATGTTGTTTGTTTTCCATTCATATTATCACCACTTTCTTTTATTCTTTAGTAGTATACGCATTTACTGGCATAATGTAAAATGCCAAATGCAAACTGTTTAATAGTGCCAGTTTAATATAGTAAATTTCTTTATTAACTCACGCGCTAAGCGCAATCGTATATAGATTTGTATTCTCTTTTTAACGAGTGCGCATTCAACGCAGAGCCTTTTAATTTACAATATGAAATTTTCTTGTAAATCAAAAAAACGAATCATTATGCAAACGATCCACTACTTCTGTAATTCTTTCTTTCGCTTCATATCCTGTTGTAGAGTTCTTGATATAGTTAACGAGTTCTTCTTTCTTACTATCAGCAAGTGCCGAAAAATTAGTCATAGCTCTCATATCAAGAGCTAGTGACATTCCTAATCCAACTGGAAGTTCACCATTATCCGTAAATGACATTGCTACACCTCCTAAATCACTCATTAATTTGTTCCTACAACATTATTTTCTGTAATAAAAGATAAATTATGAATGTACTTTTTTCCACTGTATTTATTTGTCAATCTACGCTTTATTTACATATTAGAATACTAATTACTTTTTAGCTAACATATGCTATAATACCTATATTCACTTTGTCACAATATCGGCTAAATCGTTTATTTTCGACATATGTAACTTTATGTTTTAGTTTTACGGAGGATTTTATGAAACCATATAGAATATTTAGCGATAGTTCTTGCGATTTAACAGAAGAATTACTAGCTCAATACAACATAACAACAGTGCCCTTTTATGTATCATTTGATAAAGAGGTCTACCAAAAAGAAATTATTGATATTTCCATTCCTGATTTTTATCAACGTTTAACTACCGAAAGCGTGTACCCTAAAACTTCGCTTCCTTCTATTGATGATTATTGCCGCAAATTTGAAGAAGCCATAGTTGCTGGATATGACGTTCTCTGTTTGAATATCTCGCTTAAATTTAGCGGCTCACACCAGTCGGCTATGACTGCTAAATCTATTTTAGAAGAAAAATATCCTGAAAGCCAAATCGAAGTTGTAGACTCCTTGATTTGCACTGGCGGACAGGGTCTTTTATTACTTGAAGCTGCCAAAATGCATAACATCGGATATTCTCTTACGGATAATGTTTCTAAACTTCTTGAATTGCGAGAAACAGGGAGACTAATGTTCACTCTTGGTACCCTTGAGTACCTTCAAAAGGGTGGCAGAATAGGTAAGGTTTCTGCTCTTGCAGGAAGTTTACTTAACTTAAAACCGCTTATTGTAATGGAAGACGGTGAACTTGCCCCTTATGGTAAAGTACGTGGTTTTAAGAAGGCCATTGATAAGGTTTACGATATGCTTATTAATCATTTCAAAAACAATAACCTTAATTACTCAGACTATGAATTCTGTGTTATTACGGGTACTAATTTTGATGAGGCATCTATCTTCCTTGAAAAGCTACCTAGTGTTATTAACCAACCTGTCGATCTACCTATTCTTACACTAGGTACAACAATTGGTACATACACTGGCCCAGATATTGTTGGAGTTTGTTTTGTACGCAAATATAACGCTTAACTATTCAAAGCCCCTACATCCAAAAGATTGAACTTGGATATGGGGGCTTTTTTCTCTTCTTTCAATCAACAAAAAACCGCAACCCCCTACGAATAAGGGATTGCGGTAAATTTATGATATTAAATCATTAATTATTCAATTACAGTAGCAACTTTACCAGAACCTACAGTACGTCCACCTTCACGGATAGCGAAAGATAAACCTTGCTCCATAGCGATTGGGTGAATTAATTCAACTGTGATTTCGATATTGTCACCAGGCATACACATTTCAACACCAGCTGGTAAATCAATAACACCAGTTACGTCAGTTGTTCTGAAGTAGAATTGTGGTCTGTAGTTGTTAAAGAAAGGTTTATGACGTCCACCTTCATCTTTAGTTAATACGTAAACTTGAGCAGTGAATTTTTTGTGGCATTTGATTGTACCTGGTTTAACAAGTACTTGTCCTCTTTCGATGTCTGTTCTTTGAACACCACGAAGAAGTGCACCAATGTTATCACCTGCTTGAGCTTCATCAAGAAGTTTACGGAACATTTCGATACCAGTACAAACTACTTTACGAGATTCTTCTTTGATACCAATGATTTCAACTTCTTCATTTACATGAAGTACACCACGTTCAACACGGCCTGTAGCAACAGTACCACGTCCAGTGATTGAGAATACATCTTCGATTGGCATTAAGAATGCTTGATCAGTAGCACGTTTAGGATCTGGAATATGAGCATCTACAGCGTCCATTAATTCCATGATTTTATCTCCCCATTCGCTAGATGGATCTTCAAGAGCTTTTAAAGCTGATCCTTTTACTACTGGGCAATCAGTGAAATCATATTCTTCAAGGTTTTCAGTGATTTCCATTTCTACTAATTCAAGTAATTCTTCATCATCAACCATATCACATTTGTTCATGAATACAACGATGTATGGAACACCTACTTGACGAGATAATAAGATATGCTCTTTAGTTTGAGCCATAACACCGTCAGTAGCAGCAACTACAAGGATAGCACCATCCATTTGAGCTGCACCAGTGATCATGTTCTTAACGTAATCGGCATGTCCTGGACAGTCAACGTGAGCGTAATGTCTCTTATCTGTTTCATACTCAACGTGAGAAGTAGAGATTGTGATACCTCTTTCTCTTTCCTCTGGAGCTTTATCGATATTTTCAAAATCTACAGCAGCATTACCAGCAACTCTTACAGAAAGAGTTTTAGTGATAGCAGCTGTTAAAGTAGTTTTACCATGGTCAACGTGACCGATAGTACCAATATTACAATGTGGTTTCGTTCTTTCAAACTTAGCTTTAGCCATTTTTAAGTGTCCTCCTTTAAATACGCGCCCTTTGGGCTACAATACTGAATTCTTTATAGTGAGTCAGAGTACCCGACTCTTGTTATAATCTTCTTACGAATGTATAACCATTGAAGATTATTGCCTCGTATCACTAATTATATTTCATATTAGTAATATTTTCAAGAAGAATATTATTTACTTCTAGAAGCAATAACTTTTTCTTGAACTGATTTTGGAACTTGTTCATATTTTTCAAAGAACATAGAGTAATTTCCACGTCCTTGAGTCTTAGAACGAAGGTCCGTTGCGTAACCAAACATTTCAGAAAGTGGAACATAACCTTTAACTAATTTACCTCCACCGATGTCATCCATACCTTCGATACGTCCACGACGTGAATTGATATCACCAATTACATCGCCCATGTATTCTTCTGGCATAGTAACTTCAACTTTCATGATTGGCTCAAGTAATACTGCTCCACCTTTGTTCATAGCATCTTTGAATGCCATAGAACCAGCGATATGGAATGCCATTTCACTTGAATCGACTTCATGGTAAGAACCATCATATACTGTTGCAGAAACACCAAGTACAGGGAATCCAGCGATGATACCAGCTTTTGTAGCTTCTTCAATACCATTACCAACTGCTGGGATATATTCTTTAGGAATAGCACCACCAACAACTGTTGATTGGAATTTGAATGTTTCTTCACCGTTAGGATCCATTGGCTCAAACTTAACTTTACAGTGTCCGTATTGTCCACGACCACCAGATTGTTTTGCATATTTACTATCAATTTCAACTGCATTAGTGAATGTTTCTTTGTAAGCAACTTGAGGAGCACCTACATCAGCTTCTACTTTGAATTCACGAAGAAGTCTATCTACGATGATTTCAAGATGAAGTTCACCCATACCAGCGATAATTGTTTGACCAGTTTCTTGGTCAGTGTGAGCACGGAATGTTGGATCTTCTTCAGCAAGTTTTGCTAAAGCTTCACCCATCTTACCTTGACCAGCTTTTGTCTTAGGCTCAATTGCTAATTCGATAACTGGTTCTGGGAATTCCATAGACTCAAGAATAACTGGATGTTGTTCATCACAGATTGTATCACCAGTAGTTGAGAATTTGAAACCAACTCCTGCTGCGATATCTCCTGAATAAACTTTATCAAGTTCTTCTCTCTTGTTAGCATGCATTTGTAGAATACGACCAACACGTTCTTTTTTGTTCTTAGTTGCATTCAATACATATGAACCTGAATTGATTGAACCAGAGTAAACTCTAAAGAATGCTAATTTACCTACGAATGGATCGGCCATGATTTTGAATACTAATGCTGAGAATGGTTCTTCATCAGAAGAATGTCTTTCTACTTCATTACCATCTTCATCAAAACCTTTGATTGATTCGATATCAGTTGGAGCTGGCATATATTCAAGAACTGCATCAAGTAGTCTTTGAATACCTCTGTTTTTGTAAGCAGAACCACAGCATACAGGGATTGCTTTACATTCACAAGTACCTTTTCTAAGAGCTGCTTTTAGTTGTTCAACTGTTGGCTCTTCACCTTCAAGGTAAGCCATCATTAAATCATCATCTAATTCGCAGATTTTTTCAACTAATTCACTTCTATATAGTTCAGCATCATCTTTCATGTCTTCAGGGATTTCAACAACATCGATGTCTTCACCCTTATCATCATTATAGATATAAGCTTGCATTTCAAATAAGTCAATAAGACCTTTGAAATCATCTTCTTTACCGATAGGTAATTGAAGAATAATTGTATTTTTACCAAGTCTGTTTTTGATTTGGTCTACTGCGCCATAGAAGTTCGCACCTAAGATATCCATCTTATTGATGAATGCCATTCTAGGTACATTGTATGTGTCAGCTTGACGCCATACGTTTTCTGATTGTGGCTCTACACCACCTTTAGCACAGAATACACCAACTGCACCATCAAGTACACGTAATGAACGTTCTACTTCTACAGTAAAGTCAACGTGTCCAGGAGTATCAATAATATTGATACGATGCTCTAAAGCACCTGGCTTAACAGCTGTTTGTTCATGCATTGTCCAGTGACAAGTAGTTGCCGCTGAAGTAATTGTGATACCTCTTTCTTGTTCCTGCTCCATCCAGTCCATTGTAGCAGTACCTTCATGAGTATCACCGATTTTATAGTTTACACCAGTATAGTATAGGATACGCTCTGTTAATGTAGTTTTACCTGCATCAATATGAGCCATAATACCAATATTTCTGGTTCTATCTAACGGATATTCTCTTCCAGCCAAGGGATTTTCCTCCTTAAAATAATGAGTGTCTTGTCTTACATTTTAACTAAAAAATGCAAGATAGCAAAGAAGATACGGATATCTGCTTCGCCCAGTCAACTGTAACCTGTTCGTTCTTATATTTAACCCCTTATACAACCGAAGTTGCATAAGAGGTATTTTGCATGTTTGTGGCAATCTTAGTTGATATAAACCCATTGCAATTAAGCAATGAATCTTACCATCTGTAGTGAGCAAACGCTTTGTTTGCTTCTGCCATTTTGTGCATGTCTTCTTTTTTCTTAACAGATGCTCCAGTATTGTTAGCTGCATCAAGAATTTCATTTGCTAATCTTTCTTCCATTGTTTTTTCTCCTCTTTTACGAGAATACAATGTAATCCAGCGAAGAGCTAATGCTTGTCTTCTATCTGCTCTAACTTCGATTGGTACTTGGTATGTTGCTCCACCGATACGTCTAGCTTTAACTTCAAGCACTGGCATAATGTTGTTCATAGCTTCTTCGAATACTTCAACAGCTTCTTTACCAGTTTTTTCTGCTACTTTATTAAAGGCTCCGTATACGATCTTTTGTGCAACACCTCTCTTACCGTCTAACATAATGTTATTGATAAGCTTTGTTACAACCTTGTTATTGTATAATGGATCTGCTAATACATCTCTTTTTTGAATATGTCCTTTACGTGGCACGGTGCTTCCCTCCTTAATACGTGTTTATCAGTTTCCCGATAATACACTTGTTAATTCATCGGTACTCACATATTGTGTCAACTACAAAATAATCCCTGTAATTGTTTTCTGTGTTCGTAACCAGTTTAATATATCGTCACCTGCAACCTACAGGAATAAACTCATTAATCCGGCACTTCTTAAATCAGAAAATTGCTATAATGTGGTTACTTATGATTCTTTGCTTCCTATTTAGCGTCTTTTGGTCTCTTTGCTCCATATTTAGAACGAGCTTGACGTCTCTTAGCTACACCTGCAGTATCAAGTGTACCTCTAACGATATGGTATCTAGTACCTGGTAAATCTTTTACTCTACCACCTCTGATAAGAACAACACTATGTTCTTGTAAGTTATGGCCTTCACCTGGGATATAACTAGTTACTTCGATTCCGTTAGACAAACGAACTCTGGCAATCTTTCTAAGCGCTGAGTTAGGCTTTTTAGGAGTTGCTGTTCTAACTGCTGTACAAACACCTCTTTTTTGTGGTGATGATGAGTTAGTAGATTTCTTTCTAAGTGAGTTGAAACCTTTTTGAAGTGCTGGAGAAGTTGATTTCTTCTCGATTGTTTGTCTTCCTTTTCTTACCAATTGATTAAAAGTTGGCATTATTTCACCTCCTGCGGTAATGATGTTTTTTTCTGTGGTTGCTGTTTTTATCAGCTTTAACTGTGTAAATGTGCCATTACTAGCAAAATACACACTAACTGAGTATAATTCAAAGTTTTCTACTTGTCAAGAGGGTCTCAAATAAAATTTATAGTATTTTGTATCTTTTATTTCTTTTTTCTTCATATCAACTATAAGCTTTTACTACCGCCGATATAATTACTAACCCCAGAGGGCCCAGCAAAAACCCCAAGATACCAAATACCTCGAATCCAATTACCATCGCCATCAACATATATACTGGTTTAATTCCAATTCTATCTCCTAATAATTTAGGTTCTAAAAACTGTCTTGTCAATTCACAGATTAGATAAATTGTAATAACTACAGCCGCATATACGACATTTCCTGATAACAATTCCACTACCGCCCATGGTATCAATATAAGCCCACAACCTAACGCTGGAAATGCATCTAAAAAGGATATCAAAATTCCTATTAATAATGCATATTTATTATGAATCAAAAACAATCCACACGTCATGATTGCTGCGGTTATCATCATAATAATCGCCTGTGTCTTCAGATATGCAATTCCCGTCTCCGATAATTTCCCTGTTACCTTATGAATATCCTCATAGAAACGCGAATTTTCATAAAAACTCTTATACTCATCATAGTCTTTCATCATCATTAGTACTCCGATAAATACGATAACCATTTTCCCTACAATGCTTATTAATAGAGCTGCAATACTTAAGGAACGTTGCGTAATCGCAGGAACTATTTTTTCTTGTATTCCTACCCAAAACTTTGATCCATTGCTATAGACATAGTAATACACTTGCCCTTTCTCAAGTTCAAACAATTTATCACAGCAGCCACATATCTTCTTTAGCACGCCAAGAATTACTTCTTGATAGACTGGAATGTTAGTTACAAGACTACTAATTTGCTCAATCAGTTTTTTCCCTAGGAAAAACAGCATTGTACCAATTAAAGTAACTAACATAATTAATAGTATTGTCGTACTAATCATTTTTAACATCTTAATCTTGTCATATAGCCAGTTAACAATCGGACGCAATAACTTCGTAAAAAAATACGCCACAATAAAAGGAACAAACATAAGCAATGCGTAACGAAAAAAAAGATACACCGCTATCGTTGTCCCTATTACTAATAATACTGTTTTTATTTTTATGCGACTTATCTCTCTTTCCACGATAACACCTCTGCCACTTATCATTATACTTCTAACATTTACTTATATAGTGTCTGCAATTTAATATAAATTATTCAGCACACACTACATTTGTATCACTGTTATTTTAAGTAGCCTCTTCATTATCCTTGCTATAAGTCAAATTGTTTAAAAATCCCGTCCTTAGGTTTTCGTTCAAATTCCAGTCTCTTCTTTGAGGTCGGATGTGTAAATGCTAACATATGCGAATACAGACCAACATTCGCCCATCTCATACCTGAATTTTGTTTTTGTCGCTCTACAAACGCTTCATTATATTTTGTGTCTCCCCATAAAGGCATCTGATTTCCCGCCATCTGTACACGTATCTGATGATGTCTTCCTGTTTTCAGTGTTACCTCTACTAATGATATGGGGTATCCACTCTCATCTTTCGCTACCGCCAATACCTGATACATTAAAATTGCTTTCTTACCATTCTTATCAGTAGCATTCGTAATCTTTGATGTATTCGTTCTTGCATCCTTCACAAGATAATTCACAATCTCTTCTGGTACAGCCCCTATCTTGTCTGATAAATCACCTTCGATGACTGCATAATATTTCTTCTCCATTTTTGGAGTCGGATTTTTCCCACTCTGCTCTCCACCTTGCACTTGTATACTCAAGGATTTCGCCGCTACCGGTGTTTTTGCAAAAACCAGAACACCTCCGACTGGTCTATCCAAACGATGCACTAAGCCAAGATACGGTTCTCTCTTCTCTGTCTGCTTCTCATATAGATAATTCTTAAGTTCATTCACCATATCCACGTCCATTGAACGATCACTCTGCACCAACATCCCTACTGGTTTTTCACAAACTAAGACATGTATATCTTCATATATTATAGATGACTTCATTTTTTCTCCTTAATCGGTACTTATTATATCGTCAATTGAAAAAACCTTCATAATGTTCAAATACATACTAAGGAGCTTTGAACATGGAGAAGGTTTTTTTTAATTGACATTCATTATACTTTAAAACGATATCCAACGCCCCAAATTGTTTCAATATATTGAGGTTTCGATGTATTTATCTCTATCTTTTCACGTATCTTTTTGATATGAACCGTTACGGTTGCGATATCTCCGATAGATTCCATATCCCAAATCTCTTGAAATAGTTCTTCCTTTGTGTATACATGATTCGGATTTTGTGCAAGAAATGTTAATAAATCAAATTCTTTCGTTGTAAAGATTTTTTCTTCTCCATTAACATAGACACGCCTAGCAGTTTTATCAATCTTAATACCACGAATCTGAACTAATTCATTTTCCTTCGTATTCGTACCAATCAATCTTTCATATCTTGCTAAATGCGCTTTTACTCTTGCCACCAATTCACTTGGGCTAAATGGCTTTGTCATATAGTCATCCGCTCCAAGTCCAAGTCCACGAATCTTGTCAATATCATCTTTCTTTGCAGAAACCATAATTACAGGGATGTTCTTTTCTTCCCTTACTTTCTTGCATATCTCGAACCCATCCATATTGGGAAGCATAAGGTCTAATATAATCAAATCATAATTCTCTGCAAGAGCACGTTTCGCTCCTACATCTCCAGATGATTCAATATCTACTGAAAATCCACTCAACTCAAGATAGTCCTTCTCTAATTCTGCAATTGCAAGTTCATCTTCAACTATTAATATTTTACTCATTCCTTAACCCCTCCAATTTCATTCTTATTGTCCGATTTCTTTGTTTTCTCTTTCTGCTTAACGCTATTCTCTTGTGCTAATTTATCCTCTTCAGATTTATTCGATTTGTCTTTTGCAGGAAGGAAGAAAAATCTATACTTCCCATCTCCATCTCTTCGACTCTTTGTGTTCGAATTATCACCTACTTCAGGTAAATCATTAAGCTCTTCTTTATCCTCTTCTACCTTTTTCAAAGTAAAATAAATGGTTGTTCCAACAAGTTCCTTGCTACTAACCCATATGCTTCCGCCATGATCTTCAATAACTTTCTTAGCAATCGCAAGTCCAAGTCCTGTTCCACCTTTCGAGGAATTCCTTGATTGATCCGTGCGATAGAATCGGTCAAAAATATTTGATAAATCTTCTTCTGCAATACCCTGCCCATTGTCCTCTAACTCAATACGAACAAATTCGCCTATATCATTAATACGAACATTGATAATGCCCTTCTTCTTATCAATATATTTTACAGAGTTTCCAATAATATTATTTACCACTCTCTTCAACTGCTCTGGGTCTGCTATTACTCTTACATTATCATCTGTGTAGTTAAAATATGCTACATCAATATTCTTAACCTCAAGGTCTAAGCCTAACTCTTCAATACAATCTGTAAAATACTGATCCACATAAATCTTAGCAAAGTTATAAGGAATTGTATTACAGTCTATCTTTGAGTAAAATGATAGTTCATCTACTAATGATGTCATATCTACTGCCTTTGTATAGATTGTCTTTAAGTATTTTTCCTGCTTCTCTGGTGTATCTGCTACTCCATCCATAATTCCCTCTGCATATCCTTTGATTGCAGTTAATGGCGTCTTCAAATCATGCGAGATATTACTTATCAATTCCTTCGTATCTCTTTCATATTGCATACGAACTTCAATTAACTCTTTTATCCTACATCTCATCTCTTCAAAATCTTCGCATAACACTCCCACTTCATCATCTTTCTCCGCCTGTACCGTGAAATCCAAATCGCCAGATTTAATCCTATTCGTAGCCACCTGCAGTGTCCTCAAAGGATGCAATACACTACGATAAATCCAGAACGTTAGCACTACTGCTGTTAGGAAAATTATTAATACGAATGCAATCATACATTGAATAATAGAAGATTCTAATTGTGGTATTAACTTATTAACATCCGTTACTACAAATATAGAACCTTCTGTTCCATCTTGGTAATAAAAATCTTGTTGCTTTATTAAACATGGATATTCTCCACCCAAATAAATTCCACCGTCCGCACTAATTGTATAGTCCGCAAACTTGGGTAAGTCAACACTAATACGTTCAAATTTCACTTGATCGCCAGCGTATGCAATCTCATTTCCTTTTCGCAATACAATAAATGAGTATTTACCTACTAATTCTGAATTCAATCTTTTTATATAATCCATATCTTCTAACTTCTCAGGTTCTTTTAGTGCACATAGTTTAATATCATTATACACACCTCTTGTCACCCGATTTAATAACTGCATCGGATTGGTTATAACCTGAATTGTATTCGAATCCACATTATATGTTCGCTGAATCGATATAATTTGATTTTTAATAATCATACTACCAACTGTTGCAATCATTATAATGGGAATTGTTATAATTGTAATGAATGCAATTGCTATTCTTCCTCGCAATTTCATCTTGTCACCTTCTTTATCATACTAAGTCGCTCAATCTATAGAAGTAGCCTCTCTGCTTCTCATATGTTACATTATAACATACGTACTCTGTATTTACACATAAACTCTTCGATTTGTTTCTTAACTTTTTCTAAAAAAAAGCACGGATTAACTATTTTTACGCGTAGAAAAAGGTATGCCACCTTTCGATAGCATACCTTCCTTATGTTCTTAACTCTTATAAATATTTCTTTAATACATCTACTTTGTCGATTCTTTCCCATGGTAAGTTTAAATCGTTACGTCCAAAGTGTCCGTATGCTGCTGTTTGTTTGTAGATTGGTCTTCTTAAATTAAGCATTTTAATAATTCCTGCTGGACGTAAGTCAAAGTTTTCACGGATTACATTTACTAATTCGTCATCTTTGATTTTTCCAGTTCCAAATGTATCAACCATTACTGATGTTGGTTGTGCTACACCGATTGCATACGATAATTGGATTTCACATTTATCTGCAAGTCCTGCTGCTACGATGTTCTTCGCTACATAACGTGCTGCATAAGCTGCTGAACGGTCTACTTTTGTACAATCCTTACCAGAGAAAGCACCACCACCGTGACGAGCGTATCCACCATAAGTATCTACGATAATTTTACGTCCTGTTAAACCACTGTCTCCATTTGGTCCACCAATTACGAAACGGCCCGTTGGGTTAATAAAGAAGTTTGTATTCTCATCTACTAATTCTTTTGGAAGAATTGGATCAAATACATATTTTTTAATGTCTGCATGAATTTGTTCTTGTGTAACGTCTGCTGCATGTTGTGTTGAACAAACTACTGCATTAAGATGAATTGGTTTTCCTGCTTCATCATATTCTACAGTTACTTGTGTTTTACCATCTGCACGAAGGTAAGCAAGTGTTCCGTCTTTTCTAACCTTTGTTAATTGACGTGCTAATTTTTGTGCAAGGTAAATAGGGTAAGGCATATATTCTTCTGTTTCATTTGTAGCATATCCAAACATCATACCTTGGTCACCAGCACCAATTGCTTCGATTTCTGCATCTGACATTTTGTTTTCTTTTGCTTCTAATGCACGATTTACGCCCATTGCAATATCAGATGACTGCTCATCTAATGCTACAATAACACCACATGTGTTTGCATCGAAACCTTTTTCTGATGCATCATATCCGATTTCTCTGATTGTATCACGTACGATTTTTTGAATATCTACATATCCTTGTGTAGTAACCTCTCCCATTACTAATACAAGCCCTGTCGTAATTGCTGTTTCGCAAGCAACACGACTCATTGGGTCTTGTGCTAATAAAGCATCAAGAACCGCATCTGAAATTTGATCACAGATTTTGTCTGGATGTCCTTCTGTTACTGATTCTGAAGTAAATAATAATTTTTCCATTTGTTTTCCCTTTCTTTCATCATAATATTTTGATTAGTATTTTTTGACGGAACTTTTTTTATTTTGTAGACACTTTTCACATCAAATCAATTGTTATCCCATCAATCCTTCATGAAATAAGGCCATTTTTGTAAATAAAAAAAGTCCACATAAGTGGACTTGATTCTATAATCATCAAATCCTCTTATTGCTCGATTTTACTCGCTCAGGTTGGCACCTTCCACTTAGGGGGTTGCCGTGACTTCATAGAGCCTTTACTCTCCGTCACTCTGAATAAGAGAAATATAATATTAAATACTATTTTGTTGTTAACATATTAAGCATACTCTAATTTTGCATATTCGTCAACTAGTTGTTGTCGTTTTTATACATTATTGCTGTTTTTTATCATTTAACCCTTTAAATCAATATCTCCTGATACTGTATTGGCATGTATGTTAGTACCTTGGTTTCCATATGTGTAGCAACCACTCTTACAGTCCCTTTGGCTCATTCCTTCATAACGAATGTTTACATCTCCAGAAACTGTAGCTGCATTCAATACATATCCATTGCTATCATTCTCTAAACGAATGTCTACATCTCCACTAATGGTTTCATATCTTGCCTCTGCATCCGTCTTCATTCTTACACTTATGTCACCACTAACACTGTTCAAAGCGTAGTTTTGAGACAATGAGGAACACTCAATATCTCCACTCGTAGAACCTGCCTCTACTTTATCAATAGTTCCACCTTCAATTTCTACGTCACCACTGCTTGAACCACTCTCTACAAACTTTGCGTCTGTCTGTGTGATTTCAATATCTCCACTACTCGTACTTACACCTAAGCACTCTATTTTAGAATGAGCAATTGCGATATCTCCACTACTTGTATGAAAGGATGCCTCTGCACATGTCACCTGATTTATCTTAACATCTCCGCTTGCACTGCATGTAGACAAATTCTTTAGTTCTACATCTGCAATTTTGCAATCGCCACTTGCTACTTTCACTTCAACCTCTTTCACATGAGCAGGGATTTGAATTGTTAGCAGAATATCTACACTGTGAAATATACGAAATAGCATCTTTTGGAAGTTCTCTTTTACACCTACATACATAGTATCGCCCTCTTGGTGATAATAGAAACGATATGCCAGCTTATCTTTTGCTGATCCATTGTTTACATAGTTTGCTTTGAATTCATCTCCTCCAGTAATTATAACATCTGCACAATTTCCCTCTATTTCAACTCTAGTAAATGGTACATCAGAATAATTTGTTTCTTGTTCTTCCACTATACTCTCCACTTCATAAGTTTCTACTGAATTCACCATCTCTACGATCTCTTCTTGGGATTCTACAAGATCTTTTGGTTCTATGGCTTCTTTTGGTTCTACAACTTCCTTTATGGCTTTCGATTCTGTTTGACTTGAAACTTCCATACCAGCAATTTCTGCAATAATTTCTTCCACAGAGCCCAATTCTCTACAGATTTCCTCTTCTGTCTTGTTATTCTTTATTCCCATTCTAAAATGCTCTTCATAGTCACTTATAATCTCACTTATAATTTCTGAATCCACATTTGCTTCCTGTAATGCTTTTTCTATCTGTAATAAATATTCTTCTCTATTCATAGTAATCATCCTCCTAATTAATAAAATAATCTACCGCTACTATAAATTCCTTCCATTCCTGTTTTAATTTTTCTTGATAGGCAATGCCACTTTCTGTTAGATGATAATATTTTCTCGCTGGCCCTTCTCCCGACTCTACAAGATATGTCTCAACATACTTCTCATCTTTTAATCTCTTCAATATCAAATATAATGTTCCTGTCGCAATTACCATCTTCTCTGAAATTGCTTCTGTCAATTCATATCCATAACAATCATCACTTAGAAGTTTCGACAATACACATAACTCTAATGCAGCTTTTTTAAACTGTGGATTCATGTCTCTTCTCCTCCTTTCTTGGGTTAAATATTAAGTTGTTGGTTCGTAATCTTTTAGATTTTTCTTTTTGTTAAATACATCATATCACATACTATTCTATAATGCAATATAGTATTTTAAATTTAGTACTCTTTTATAATCAATTAGTAGGATTTATTATACTAAAAAGACACGTTACTATTTTTCTAAAAGCAATAACGTGTCTTTACCATGTATGAAATAATAGTAGCCTCTATCCCTGAATCCAACGATACAATGATTTTTCTTCATCACTCGATACAAACAAATACTATTCTTTCCTAACCAAATGCTCCATCACCTTCATCTTCACAAACAACGGAACATATTCAATAATAATCGAGGAACTTTCCAAACCATACCACTGCATTTGCGTTCCTGCCACATGTCGAATTGCGTATTTTATAGATATTGCCATTCTTCCATAAGAAGCAATATCACTCTCTGGTGACAACATTTGTCTCAACATACAGAATCTAAAGTTTCCAACTTTTCCACCTGTTCCATAGATAGAATATTTTGATTTCTGCGATGGCAATTCCTTTGACTTAATTAAATCTGTAACGATTTGTCTTAGATACACATTAATCCTTTGATGAATCTTAAATCCAAGATACAATCTTACTCGGAATATATAGTCTGTTCCAAAATTATCTACTGTATATGTGTTAGTAAATGGTTCATCAGTAACAATAACACTTACAATCCAGTATGCTTTTGCTCTCTTTGGCTTTTTATTAAATATAGAATATAGTACGTCTCTATCAATAATATCACCGTGTGTATTATGCGTTATATATACTAGATTATCTGCTGTAAACGGTAGTGATTCATCTGCACGAAGTTCCCTAAACATTGATAGATATTTTTTAATATGAAAATAGTTTGCTTGTGAGCGTTCAATCGCCGTTCCGTAATACCAAACCAACATAATTCCAAACAGTATTATTGCAATTACCAGTGCAACATAACCACCTCGAAAGAACTTTGTAAGACTTGATACAAAGAAACAACCTTCTAGTCCACCAAACAATAGTAAGAATACAAATGAAAGCATTCCTTGCATCTTAGCCTTTCGTAAATAGGTAGATAGTAATATTGTAGTCATCAGCATTGTCATTGTTATCGCCAATCCATATGCTGCTTCCAATCGTGCACTAGAACGGAAATACAACACTACACCTACACAAGATAGCATCATTATTCCATTTACTAGAGGAATATATATCTGTCCTTTTGTCTCTGACGGATACCGAACCTTCATTCTTGGCATTAAATCTAAACGTGTTGCTTCCGATACCAAGGTAAATGAACCAGTTATCAACGCTTGGGAAGCAATAACTGCTGCCACTGCACTTAATATAACTGCCAGCATTCTAACTTGATTTGGAAGCATTTGAAAGAACGGGTTTATATCTTCGATTTTAGCTAATGCAGTGTCATTTTTGTTCTGCATCAGCCATGCGCCTTGCCCCAAATAATTAAGAATCAAGCATATCTTCACAAAAGGCCAACTAGCATAGATATTCTTCTTCCCCACATGCCCCATATCTGAATATAGTGCCTCTGCTCCAGTTGTCGCCAGAAACACACTTCCCAAAATCATAATTCCTTGTTTATTCAAACTGGAGTTAAATAGTATCTTAATTCCGCGCAAAGGATTTAGTGCTCTAAGTACATTAAAGTTGTCTCCTATATTAGATATTCCTGCTATTGCAAGAAATAGAAACCATACAAACATAATTGGTCCAAATGTTTTTCCTATTAAACTCGTTCCCATTCTTTGTATCATAAATAATGCACTAATGATAAGAATCGTAATGACTACAATTCTTGTTTGATTATCACCAAGAACTTCATATATTGTTGGTATGCTTCTAAGACCTTCAATCGCCGTAGTAACTGTAACTGCCGGGGTCAGCACGCCATCTGCCAGCAATGCTGCTCCACCAATCATCGCAGGTAAAATCAGCCACTTTGCATATTTCTTTACTAAACTGAATAGTGCAAAAATGCCACCTTCACCATGATTATCTGCTTTCATTGCAATTAAAACGTATTTGATTGTAGTCAGTAACGTTAATGTCCAGATAATCAAAGACAGAGAACCCAGAATAAGCTCATCATTAATCTGATTTATTCCACCATTCCCTGCTATTATTGATTTCAGAACATACATAGGTGATGTTCCAATGTCACCATATACAACTCCCATTGTTACCAGTACAGCACCTTTACTAAATGGAATCGACACTGACCGTTTCGGCTCTACCATAATAATCTCCTCTTTACTTTTTCATTTTGTTATCTTAATATCAGCATGAGTATAGCAAAAGCTATACCTAGAAACAAGTTAATATTACGCCAAAAATTGTTACCATTAATCTTATTCTACTGCTCCCCCCCAGCTTGATTTTTCACATTTATTCCAGTACAATATAAGAAAACTGATTGAAAAGGCAGCTAAACAGACTTGATCCCTTCAAATGGCTTATTATCCCCCTGTGTTATTATGTATTTACTGTTGTTGCAGCGAGGCTGGGTATGACATTCTATGATGGAAACCATTATCCTTACTTTTTTATAGATTCGGATGTCCTTGGGTGGGGAACGGTAATGCTGAGCGTTTTGGGTCTTGTAGCCGCTTTTCTTGCAATAGGATATATTGTTTTCGTAGTAGATAAATTATTATGTAGGTGGGGAAAAAAGATCAAACGTATCAAATAAGCAAACTACTGTAATATAGGCTATTTCATCACCAGTCGAGCAATACTCAACATAAAAGGAGATTCAAACTATGAATATAAAACTTATCGCCAGTGACCTAGATGGAACATTATTACATAACGGCGCACAAGAAGTCAGTTCTGAAATTATTACTTATATTAAAGAATTAACCAAGCATGGAATTCTATTTGTCGCAACAAGTGGTAGACAATATGCAAACCTACGCAGATTATTTGCTCCTGTACAAAATGATATTGCATATATATGTGAAAATGGTGCACTTGTTATGTATCAAGACCAAATTATCTCAAAATCCTGTATCGACCGTGAAACTGGTTTACAACTCATGGAGGATATACTTGCGACAGGCTCTTGCGAACTTCTATTATCTGGTCAATCAACTGCATATGTGCAACCAAAGAATCCTTATTTCGCTTACTTCTTAGAACATGTTGTTCACAATAGTGTTACTATCGTTGAAGATTTCCATTCAGTTGATGAACCTTTTTATAAAATTTCAATCTGTGACGAAACAGGTGTTGCAGAAAACTCTGCACCTTTCTTTATTGATAAATGGAGCACTACTCTTAAAACAACCATCTCTGGTTTTGAATGGTTAGACTTCAATCATCCTGATACAAATAAAGGTAATTCTTTGTGCGCTCTATGCAATCACCTTCAGATTACAACAGACCACGTTATGGCTTTTGGTGATAATTATAATGATATCGAGATGCTTACCACTGCCAAATATGGTTATGCCATGGAGAATGCACACGACGATATCAAAAAGCTTACCCCTTACCACACATCTTCTGTTGAACAAACGATTTATGATTTTTTAAAGACATTATAAAATATGATACAAATCATATTCCAAAAATGCTTGTACTAAGTTGTGTACTCCACTTAGTGAGTTGAAAGGTCATGCATTTTATCCTTATATGAAAAGCATAAGAAATTATCAAAATCAAATCTCAATATATCTAATAAGAAGCAAACATCTCTTCATCTTGTTTGCTTTTTTATTATTTTCATTGACTTTTTCAACAAACAGTATTACATTAAGTTTATAAATATACAAACAATATTTTGTTTTGTTTGAAAAATATTTTATTATAACTACTTTCACTATCAATTAATACTTAAATTGCATAACGCACTTCCCTATGAACCATTTCAAACACGAAAGGAATAACACCATGAACTTACAATACGAAATTAAGAACTTTTTAGATGCAGATGGCCATCTAACGATGTTCCCTGCAAAGAAAAAAAATCAAATAATAACACTATTTTATCTCGCTTCTAAGATTCCTGCTGTACAAACATATACAGAAAAAGAAATCAATACCCTACTTGAAAAATGGCATACATATAATGATTCTTGCACGCTTCGCCGTGAGCTATACAACTATCATTTTATCGGACGCACATCTGATGGAACTGCTTATTATAAGGAGAGTTCACAACCACTTCCAAGCGATTTTGGTATTGACACTTCCTTCGAACCTATTGATATTTTCAATGGTCTTAAATATCACCTTCCTGATTACCAACTTATTCGATTGACAAAGAAGCATAAAGAGGAAATTTTTGATTTATACTCTTCGAATCCTTACTATTTTAGCCTTACACAGGAGCATCCTATCACTTCTGAAGAAAGCATTGCCGACCTTGAAGCAATACCAGAGAACTTCCCAATGAAGCAAAAGTTCTACTTTGGTATCTATCAAAATCGGCAAATGATAGCTGTTATGGAATATCTTGTTGGTTATGATTATGAACATACAAATGATATCAAAACGATTTGGATTGGCCTTTTTATGATTCATGGAAACTATAAAAGACAAGGTCTTGGTACGGAACTTATGCATACATTTCTACAGGTTGTCAAAGAAAATGAAATTCACAAAATCCAACTTGCCTGTATCGAAAGCAACATAGAAGGCTATGCATTTTGGTCGCAATTAGGTTTTAAGAAAATCACTCAAACCAATACGGTTTTATCAAACAAAGAAACATGTCCTGTTATTTTGTTCGAATACGATT
Source organism: Anaerosporobacter sp. (assembly GCF_031551385.1). Taxonomy (GTDB): domain Bacteria; phylum Bacillota; class Clostridia; order Lachnospirales; family Lachnospiraceae; genus Anaerosporobacter. The sequence goes on along the minus strand of NZ_JAVBNS010000016.1, from coordinate 57,981 downwards.
AACCGCTTCGTGCCAGCCCTGTACAAGATTGTATCGTTCCTCTTCTGTCATATTCACAGAAAAGCTTCTTGATAATGACCAGTTTTCCTTAATTTCCTCTTTGCTTTCATAATAACCAACGGCTAATCCAGCCAAATATGCTGCACCTAAGGCTGTTGTTTCAATACAGCTAGGTCGTAGCACTGTCGTATTCAATATATCTGCTTGAAACTGCATGATGAAGTTGTTTGCACTCGCTCCACCATCAACTTTGAGATTTTTTAAAGGAATACCCGAATCATTTTCCATCGCTCGCACGATATCATGCACTTGGTATGCAATGGATTCCAAAGTTGCACGTACAATGTGCTTATCATTAACACCCCTTGTAAGACCAATAATTGCACCTCTAGCATACTGATCCCAGTATGGTGCACCAAGCCCAGTAAATGCAGGCACAACATACGCTCCGTTTGTGTCTGCTACTTCCATTGCCAGTTTTTCAGACATCGCTGCATTCTCAATTAGACCTAGCTCGTCACGTAACCACTGTATCGCCGCACCAGCAACAAATACACTACCTTCTAGGGCATACTCAATACTTCCCTTTCTGCTTGCTGCTATCGTTGTTAATAACCCATTTGTCGATTTTACTGCCTTATTACCTGTATTCATAAGTAGGAAGCAACCTGTTCCATACGTATTCTTTACTTCCCCTTCCGAAAAGCAACACTGTCCAAACAATGCTGCTTGTTGGTCACCAGCCGCTCCTGCGATTGGTATGTTTCCTCCTAGAATTTTAATTCTTGTTTCTCCATATACTTCGCTTGAAGATTTCACTTCCGGCAACATGCATCTTGGTATATCCAATAATGCAAGAATCTCATCATCCCACTTGCACTCCTTAATATTATAAAGCATTGTACGTGATGCATTCGTATAATCCGTTACATATACATCCCCTTTTGTCAGATTCCAGATAAGCCATGTATCAACTGTTCCAAAAAGTAAGTCTCCATTTTCTGCACGTTCTCTAGCTCCTTCAACATGGTCAAGAATCCATTTGATTTTCGTTCCTGAGAAATATGCATCTGGAATTAAACCTGTTTTTTCTCTAATTGTCGAATCCATCTCCATTTCAATTAGCTGGTCGATAATATATGAAGTTCTCCTGCATTGCCACACAATTGCATTGTATACTGGTTTTCCTGTGTGCTTGTCCCATACAATTGTTGTTTCTCGTTGATTTGTAATTCCTATTGCTGCAATATCTTCTGCACTTGCATTTATCTTAGCCATAGCTTCTGTCATAACGCTAACTTGTGACGACCAGATATCTATGGGATTATGTTCCACCCAACCTGCTTTCGGATATATCTGCGTAAACTCCTTCTGTGCCATACTTCTGATATTACCTTGCTTATCAAACAAGATACATCTTGAACTTGTCGTTCCTTGATCTAATGCCATTATATATTGTTTCATTGTAATAACCCTACCTTTCTTGCCTAATATCTCTACATAAATCATAAACAACAATATGTGTAAAATCAAGGTTAAGTCTATTGTCAAATACAGAAATTTCTTTGCATCTTTCTGATTGACATTTTATGCCCTTGACTTCTCTTAACTTCCTGTTATACAGTATATAGTATGTCTAAATTATATCGAAAGGAAGTATCAATACACACCATTATGGCAAATTCACTTACTAAAAATAAACCTTTAATGCGGCATTACATATTTCGAATTCTAATGCTTGCAATACCAATTGCACTTCAGAATCTAATTAACGTAGGTGTCAGCGTAACAGACACTTTAATGATTGGAACAATCAGCGAGGAGCAATTATCCGGCATCTCTTATGCCAACCAACCTTATTTTGTATTCACAACGGTACTATTTGGTCTATCATCTGGCTCTATTGTTTTAACTGCTCAATATTGGGGCAAACGTGAGTTAGAACCCATTCGTGCAATTCTTGGTCTTATGCTTAGAATCGGCGTTGTTGTCGGTTTCCTAGTATCCACATTTGTACTTATCGCTCCCGAAACAGCAATGTCCATCTTCACTAATGAACCTGAAATCATTGCCTACGGTGCAAAATATTTACGTATTGTTGGCTTTTCCTATATGTTCTCTGGCTTTACAGGCATATACCTAATGAGTATGCGAAGCACTGGAAATGTATATATATCCGCCTGTATCTATGGTATTTCATTTATACTAAACGTTTTTCTAAACTGGGTACTTATCTTCGGACACTTAGGTATGCCTAGAATGGAAATTCAAGGTGCAGCAACTGCCACATTGATTAGTCGTATATTTGAAAGTCTTTTAACGATTGTCTATATGCATTGCCACGAGAAACAATTACACTTTACTTTAAAAGATCTCTTTCATAAGACCCGCAAATACTGGTCTACCCTTGTTCGTTTTAGTATCCCCGTCCTACTGAGCGAAGTTTGTTGGGGAGTTGGAATCTCTGTTCAAGCCGCAATTATTGGTCGCCTTGGCAAAAGTGCCATTACTGCTTCTAGCTATATTAATCAGGTGCAACAATTAGCTGGTATCGTACTTATTGGCTTCGGCATTGGTGCTGGTATCGTTATGGGAAATGTTATTGGAGAGGGAAAAGAAAAGGAAGCGTTACAGATATCAAAAGAATTATTAAAGGTTAGTATGGTACTTGGCGCTATTGTTTCCGCGGCAGTTCTTGCCTTTCGTCCCATTGCACCAAACTTTATTAACTGCTCAGACGAAACAGCTACCATGATACAAAGTATGCTCTTTGGCTCCGCATATCTCCTATTCTTTCAATCATTTACGCTCCTTACTATGGCTGGTATATTGCGCGGTTCTGGAGATACCATTTACTGCACAACGCTTGATATCGCAACGTTGTTTGTTCTAAAATTAGGAATTGGAATATTCGTTGCTAGTATACTGAAAGCGAGCCCTGTTATTGTATATTTTATCTTATGTAGCGACGAAATGATTAAAACAATACTTACCGTTCCACGAATTCTTAAAGGAAAATGGATTCACCATACAACTTTAGATTAGTATTATCCAAAAAAGAAGAAAAGCCTTGTGATAGATATTCTACCACAAGGCTTTTCTTTAACATAAACTCTTTATCTGTACTTCTTATTCTTCATCATCAGATGCAAATTCAAAGTCTTCATCATCATCTGCTAATAAAACTGGTTCTGAATCTTGATCCATATCCAAATCAATATTAGCTGCCATGATATCATCCTCTTCACCCAAATCATCTGATAACATTAATTCTTCTGTCATATCACTATCAAGTTTTACGGAACGATATCTCTTCATACCTGTACCTGCTGGTATTAGTTTACCGATGATAACATTCTCTTTCAGACCGATTAATGGGTCAATCTTACCTTTAATAGCTGCTTCAGTAAGAACTTTTGTTGTCTCTTGGAATGATGCTGCTGATAAGAATGAGTTTGTAGCAAGAGATGCTTTCGTAATACCAAGCATTACTTGTTTACCTTCTGCTGGTTCTTTACCTTCTGCAAGAAGTCTTTCATTTGTCTCATCGTAATCAAGAATATCAACTAATGTTCCTGGTAAGTATTCTGTATCTCCGTTTTCCTCGATACGAATCTTCTTAAGCATCTGACGCACGATAACCTCAACGTGCTTATCATTGATTTCTACACCTTGTAAACGGTATACACGTTGAACTTCTTGTAGCATGTAATCTTGAACTGCACGAACACCCTTAATTTTAAGGATATCATGAGGATTTACACTACCTTCTGTTAACTCATCACCAGCTTCAAGGATTTGACCTTCTGAAACTTTTATTCTTGAACCATAAGGAATTAAATATGCCTTAGATTCTGCTGTTTCGCTGTTTGTTACGATAACTTCACGTTTCTTCTTCGTATCACTGATTGTAACAGTTCCACCAAATTCTGCAATAATTGCAAGACCTTTTGGCTTTCTTGCTTCAAAAAGTTCCTCGACACGAGGAAGACCTTGTGTGATATCATCACCGGCAACACCACCAGTATGGAATGTACGCATTGTAAGCTGTGTACCCGGTTCACCGATTGATTGAGCTGCAATGATACCAACTGCTTCACCAACTTGTACTGGTTCACCAGTTGCCATGTTCGCTCCATAACATTTCGCACAAACTCCGACATGAGAACGACAAGTTAACATGGTACGGATTTTTAATTTTGCTTCGAATCCTGCATCAACGATTTCTTGTTTCTTTACAATTCTTGCTGCACGTTTTGGTGTAATCATATGATTTGCTTTAACGATTACTACACCACTATCATCACAAATTGTTTCACAAGAGAATCTTCCTGTGATTCTTTCTTCTAAGCCTTCGATTACTTCTCTACCATCTGTAAAGGCTGTAATCCACATACCTGGAATTTCTTTTCCTTCTTGACAGTCAATTTCACGAATAATCAAATCTTGAGATACGTCTACAAGACGACGAGTTAAGTAACCTGAATCGGCTGTACGTAACGCTGTATCCGAAAGACCTTTACGAGCACCATGTGCTGAGATAAAGTATTCCAGTACATCAAGACCTTCACGGAAGTTTGACTTGATAGGAAGTTCGATTGTTCTACCTGATGTATCCGCCATCAAACCACGCATACCTGCAAGCTGTTTAATCTGTTTATCAGAACCACGGGCACCAGAGTCAGCCATCATAAAGATGTTGTTGTATTTATCAAGTCCGGTAAGAAGCGCTTCTGTGATTTCATCATCGGCTTCCTTCCAAGTTTCAATAACTGCTTTATATCTTTCTTCTTCTGTCATAAGACCACGACGGAAGTTTTTAGCGATTACTTCTACTGTTTCTTCTGCTTCTTTTAGAATTGTTTTCTTCGCTTCTGGTACTGTCATATCCGAGATAGAAACTGTCATAGCAGCACGAGTTGAATATTTATAACCAAGAGATTTAATTGCATCAAGTGTTTCAGCAGTGTTTGTTGCACCGTGTGTATTGATACATTTCTCAAGAATTTGTTTTAATTGTTTCTTTCCAACATGGAAATTAACTTCTGGTACTAAGAAGTTTTCATCTTTTGTTCTATCTACGAAACCAAGATCTTGGCTTAATATTTCATTAAAGATGAAACGTCCTAATGTAGATTCAATCATTCTTGATTCCTCTACACCATCTTTATTGATACCTGTTCTTCTAACTTTGATTTGAGCATGAAGAGTGATTGCACCATTTTCATAGGCAAGAATTGCTTCATTAATACTCTTAAAGCAATGTCCTTCTCCCATATCACCAGGTCTTCCCTGTGTTAAGTAGTAGATACCAAGAACCATATCCTGTGAAGGAACGGCTACAGGACCACCATCAGAAGGTTTCAATAAGTTGTTAGGTGAAAGTAATAAGAAACGACACTCTGCTTGCGCTTCCACTGATAATGGTAAATGCACCGCCATCTGGTCACCATCAAAATCGGCGTTGAATGCTGTACATACAAGTGGATGAAGTTTGATTGCTTTACCTTCTACAAGAATTGGTTCAAATGCTTGGATACCAAGTCTATGAAGAGTAGGAGCACGGTTAAGCATTACTGGATGTTCTCTGATAACTTCCTCTAATACATCCCATACTTCTGTTTGAAGTCTCTCAACCATCTTCTTAGCAGATTTAATATTATGAGCAGTTCCTCTTGCAACTAACTCTTTCATTACAAATGGTTTGAATAATTCGATTGCCATCTCTTTTGGAAGACCACATTGGTAGATCTTTAACTCTGGTCCTACTACGATAACGGAACGTCCTGAGTAGTCAACACGTTTACCAAGTAAGTTTTGACGGAAACGTCCTTGCTTACCTTTTAACATGTCAGAAAGAGATTTCAGTGCACGGTTACCTGGACCTGTAACTGGACGTCCTCTTCTACCATTGTCGATAAGAGCATCAACAGCTTCTTGTAACATTCTCTTCTCATTACGAACGATAATGTCTGGTGCTCCAAGCTCTAATAATCTCTTAAGACGATTATTTCTATTGATAATTCTTCTATATAAATCATTCATATCAGAAGTCGCAAATCTACCACCATCAAGTTGAACCATTGGTCTGATATCTGGAGGGATTACTGGTACTGCATCAAGAATCATCCATTCTGGTTTGTTGCTTGATTCTCTGAAAGCTTCAACAACCTCTAATCTCTTTATAATTCTAGCTCTCTTTTGACCAGTTGAATCTTTCAAACCTTTTTTAAGTTCTTTTGATTCTTTCTCTAGATCAATTGCGCTAAGAAGCTCTTTGACTGATTCTGCACCCATACCTACGCGGAAACGGCTACCATATTTATCATAAGCTTCTTTGTATTCTTTTTCATTCAATACTTGTTTGTATTGTAAATCAGTATCACCTTTATCAAGTACGATATATGATGCAAAATATAATACTTTTTCAAGGATTCTTGGTGATAGGTCAAGAACAAGACCCATTCTACTTGGTATTCCTTTGAAGTACCAAATATGTGATACTGGCGCAGCAAGTTCAATATGTCCCATTCTTTCACGACGTACACTTGCCTTTGTTACTTCAACACCACAACGATCACATACTACACCTTTGTAACGAATCTTCTTATATTTACCACAATGACATTCCCAGTCTTTGTTTGGTCCAAATATTTTCTCGCAAAACAAACCATCTTTTTCTGGTTTTAATGTTCTATAGTTAATTGTTTCAGGTTTTTTTACTTCGCCTCGTGACCATTCAAGAATCTTTTCTGGAGAAGCTAATCCGATTTTTATCGCATCATACGTCATTTCTGAAACATTTTCATTCATTAAATCTGACATTTGTCTGGCACTCCCTTCGTTTGTCTGTGTAAGGACTCTACTTTAAACAGTAAAATTCCGTCCAATGTCGATTGACTTCATTATACATACAGCTTTATTGACACCAAAACAAGCATTCCTGCTTGTTCTGATGTTTCTATTATTTTATTTCTTAATCTTCAAACTCTTCGTCACTACCAAGGTCGATATCTTCCTCTGTATCAAAACCATCGAATATGCTTTCTTCTTCGTCTTCTGCTGAAGTCTCTGAGAATCCTGCTGCACTAAATGGTTCATCTCCAAAGCCGAAGTTTTCTTCTCCCTCAATCAGTGGAGTTAAATCTTCTTCACCATAATCGATTGTTTCTGTCATCTGAATCTCATTTCCATTTTCATCAAGAACAGTAACATCAAGAGCAAGTGATTGTAATTCTTTAAGAAGTACCTTGAACGATTCAGGAATACCAGGTTCTGATATATTCTCACCTTTAATAATTGCTTCGTAAGTTTTAACACGACCAACAACATCATCGGATTTAACAGTTAAGATTTCTTGCAATGTGTAAGCAGCACCATATGCTTCAAGTGCCCAAACTTCCATCTCTCCAAATCTCTGTCCACCGAACTGCGCTTTACCACCAAGTGGCTGTTGTGTTACTAATGAGTAAGGACCAGTTGAACGAGCATGAATCTTATCATCTACCAAGTGGTGAAGTTTCAAGTAGTGCATGAAACCAACTGTTACAGCACTATCAAAATATTCTCCTGTTCGACCGTCACGAAGTCTTACCTTACCATCTCTATTGATCGGAACACCTTCCCATTCTTTACGGTAATCCATGTTGTTTTCAAGGAAATCCATTGTATCTGGGTGAAGGGTATCTTTATATTTTTCATAGAATTCTTCCCATGAAGTATTAACATAGTCATTAGCCAATTCTAATGTATCCATGATATCAAACTCGTTTGCGCCATCGAATACTGGTGTTGAAACTTTAAATCCAAGTGCTGTAGCAGCAAGACTTAAATGGATTTCAAGTACCTGACCGATATTCATACGTGAAGGTACGCCTAGAGGGTTAAGTACGATATCAAGTGGACGACCATTTGGTAGGAATGGCATATCTTCTGCTGGTAATACGCGGGAAACAACACCCTTGTTACCATGACGACCCGCCATCTTATCTCCTACTTGAATCTTTCTCTTTTGAGCGATGTATACACGAACGGTTTCGTTTACACCTGGAGATAATTCATCTCCATTCTCTCTAGTGAATACTTTTGCATCAACGATAATACCAAATTCTCCATGAGGTACACGAAGGGAAGTATCACGAACTTCTCTTGCTTTCTCTCCGAAGATTGCACGAAGAAGTCTTTCTTCTGCTGTTAATTCTGTTTCACCCTTAGGTGTAACTTTACCAACAAGGATATCTCCTGCACGTACTTCTGCACCGATTCGGATAATACCTCTTTCATCAAGATCTTTTAATGCATCATCACCAACACCAGGAACATCTCTAGTGATTTCTTCTGGTCCTAGTTTTGTATCTCTTGATTCTGCTTCATATTCTTCAATATGGATTGATGTATAAACATCTTCTTGTACTAATCTTTCACTTAAAAGTACAGCATCTTCGTAGTTGTAACCTTCCCAAGTCATGAAACCAATAAGAGGGTTTTTACCAAGTGCTAACTCGCCTTTTGAAATAGATGGACCATCTGCAATAACTTGACCAGCATGTACTCTGTCACCTTTGAACACTACTGTTCTTTGGTTCAAACAGTTACTTTGGTTACTTCTAAGGAACTTAGAAACTTTGTATACATCTTTTGTTCCATCATCGTTCTTAACAAGAATTTCTGTTGCTGTTGCTCTTTCAACAACACCATCTTTCTTAGAAACAACACAGTTACCAGAGTCAACTGCAGCTTTACTTTCCATACCAGTACCTACAACAGGTGATTCTGTAATTAATAGTGGTACTGCCTGACGTTGCATGTTCGATCCCATTAGGGCACGGTTCGCATCATCGTTTTGAAGGAAAGGAATCATAGCTGTTGCAACAGAGAATACCATCTTAGGAGATACGTCCATTAAGTCGATTTTAGCCTTTTCAAACTCAGATGTTTCTTCTCTAAAACGACCAGAGATATTACTACGTACAAAATATCCATTGTCATCTAATTCTTCATTCGCTTGCGCTACTACATATTTATCTTCTTCATCCGCTGTTAAATAAACAACTTCATCAATTACTCTTGGATTCTTCGGATCTGTTTTATCAACTTTTCTATATGGAGCTTCTACAAAACCATACTCATTAATTCTTGCATATGATGCAAGCGAGTTGATAAGACCGATGTTTGGACCTTCGGGAGTTTCGATTGGACACATTCTACCATAATGTGTATAGTGAACGTCACGAACCTCGAATCCGGCTCTATCTCTTGATAAACCACCTGGTCCAAGTGCTGATAAACGTCTCTTATGTGTTAATTCACTAAGAGGGTTATTCTGATCCATGAACTGTGACAACTGAGAACTACCAAAGAATTCCTTGACAGCAGCTGTAACAGGTTTAATATTAATTAAGGATTGTGGAGATACTACTTCTAAGTCTTGCGTTGTCATTCTTTCACGAACAACACGCTCCATTCTTGAAAGACCAATTCTATATTGGTTTTGAAGCAACTCACCAACCGCTCTGATTCTTCTGTTTCCTAAGTGGTCAATATCATCACTTGTACCAAGTCCATGCTCTAAATGCATGTTATAGTTAATAGAAGCAAGGATATCGTCCTTTGTAATATGTTTAGGAACTAATTCATTGATATTCTTTTTAACCGCAATGATAATATCTTCATCATTAGAATTTTCTTCTAATATCGCTTTTAATACTGGATAGTAAACATCTTCTGTGATTCCTAATTCTTCTTTGTTTACATTAACATACTCTGCTAAGTCTACCATTAAGTTTGATAATACTTTTACATTTCTCTCTTCTGTTTGAACAAAGACATATGGCACACCAGTATTTTGAATTTCTACTGCAAGTTCTTCTGATACGAATGTTCCTGCCTCTGCAACTACTTCACCAGTTTCCATGTTGATAACATCTTCTGATAATGTAAATCCAGTAATTCTATTTTTAAGTGCTAATTTCTTATTGAATTTGTAACGACCAACTTTAGCAAGGTCATATCTTCTAGCATCAAAGAACATGCTATTGATTAAACTCTCCGCACTTTCTACTGATAATGGTTCACCTGGACGAAGCTTTTTATAAAGTTCTAATAAACCATCTTGGTAGTTGTCTGAAGTATCTTTTGTGATACTTGCAAGGATTTTTGGTTCTTCACCAAACAAATCTAAGATTTCTTGATTTGTACCAAATCCAAGTGCACGAATAAGTACTGTAATAGGTACTTTTCTGTTTCTATCTACACGAACATAGAAAATATCATTCGAGTCTGTTTCGTACTCTAGCCAAGCACCTCTGTTTGGAATAACTGTAGATGAGTATAACTCTTTTCCAATCTTATCGTGTCCAACTGAGTAGTAGATTCCAGGGGAACGTACTAACTGGCTAACGATAACACGTTCTGCTCCATTAATAACAAATGTACCTGTCTCTGTCATTATTGGCAAATCACCCATGAAAATATCATGTTCATTAATCTCGTCATTTTCCTTGTTATGAAGTCTGACTTTTACTTTAAGTGGCGCGGCATAAGTAGCATCTCTAACCTTACACTCCTCAATTGAATACTTAACATCATCTTCGCATAATGTAAAATCAACGAACTCTAAGCTTAAGTGTCCGCTATAATCTGCGATAGGAGAGATGTCATCAAAGACCTCATTTAGTCCTTCTTCTAAGAACCATCTATAAGAGTCTTTCTGTACTTCAATGAGATTAGGCATATCAAGTACTTCTTTTTCTTTGGAATAACTCATTCTCATGCCATTACCAACTTTAATTGGACGTATTTTGTTTTTATCCATTGACGTTTTCACCCCTTGAAATTTTTATATGAATGTGCTATAATCAACACATATCCGATTTAAAGCACAAGACACCACAATAGTGCATTTTTCATGTTAGCATAAATATCCAGACTTGTCAACACCCTTTTGGGGGTGTTTTTTTATTGTTTTTTATACTATGCAATACATATTATCTTTACTATCCGAAAGTAGTATGAATTTTATCACTACTATCTTGTATTCTTTTTTCTAATATGTTATTCTTCTTATTATATAGAAGAAACACATTCGTTACTTAATTCCTATTTTTTTATTTTGTACATACCCATATTATAGAAAAATGCATTCCATATTTAAGTATGTCCTATTTTTTACCTTTTTATAAGTAAGTTGGAAGATAAATATATTGCTAAGGCATATTTGAAAGTTCATTACCCTCTGTGCACCCTCCACTCAGCGATCTGAAAACTCAAAATTCGCAACTGCGAGGTGCTCTCTATCAATCAACATACGCAGAAACTCAATGAATTGTACCAACTTAAAGGATTCTTGTGCATTATATGCACTAGCGCAACTGCGAGACACACACGCCTAAATAACTAAGTCTCCTCAGACATCCACTACCAATAACCCGTACTTGTGTATCCATAAACGTAGATTTGCAAAACTCGATTCCCTTGACTGGCTTCTTCGCTACGGAACTATAACTAAAAAAACGATAGTGTAACGCCTAAAGCACTTCTTAGTGTGTACATCTATACCCCAGGAAGGCGAGACAAGGAGGTCGAGCCAGCCTGAGCTGAGGCAGGATGCCGAATCGAGGGCGTTTCCGTAATTTTTCAATATTTACCGTACACACTTAGAAGTTCTTAGGTGTGCAGCGTGTTTTTGTGTTATAGTCCAGCAACGAAGAAGCCCCAAAAACCTGAAGTTTTGCATCACTATCTCCCACACAAGTACGCCCTATTTCATAACAAGAAAGGAAGATTTTATGCATACAGAATTGATTGGACATTGTCCTATATGTAAGGAAAAATTAATAGCAACACGTCTTAGTTGTAAGCATTGTGGTCTTGAATTAACAAACGATTTCTCTTTAAGCAAGTTTAACTACCTTGCGTATGAAGACTTACAGTTTATTGAATATTATTTAAAATGTCGTGGAAACTTAAAAGAATTAATGCAGCAATCAGGTTTATCCTATCCTGCTGCAAAGAAACGATTAGATCAAGTGTTAGAACGTTTGGGATATTCCACTGCCTATTCTGACACATATAATATAGAAGTAATTGTCGAAACTCTTCCTATCTATAAAGATGAAAGTCTCGCAACCAAACAAATCAAAACAAAACTCAATGAGTTCAAAGGTGTAGCTGATATCAGCTTAACTAATAACAAAACCTTCACAATCTATTACGAAGAATTCGGCAATGGCATCTATGCCTCCAATCTTCCCAACGGAAATCTATTAACTTGGAAAGCCTTTGATTGTGCTATTGAATTGCTTAACAACTTAGGCGGAAAAGCAACAAAAGGAAATGCAATGAAATCAAAACTTGGCGAAGGGCAACTCGCGCTAGATACCATAGAAGGTTATGTCGCACACAAAGCATACGGCATAGCACTTGGTGATTCTGTACTACGCCGCATCTCTGCACTTTCTTCTATATTGGAATGGTGTGGTTTATGCAAAAATGGATACGGATACTTAGAACTCAAATAACTATGGTCTATGGATTAAGCATTTTATAAACACATTGTTTAATTACTTCAATACCTTCTCTCTCTGCACATTCAGGGAAGAAGGTATTCTCACGAATGTCCTTTTCAAAAAGAAAAGAATAGATTACTGCGGATAATAGATATCGTCCATAAATCATATCCATATGAAATCCATCTCTACATAAAGATTTCTCTCCCAATTCGTAACGAAATGGTTTTTTCTTTCTTACAGACTGTATTACATCTCCACTTGGTATTAAACGTAATCCCATTCGTTTTGCTGCTTCTTCATAACATTCACTTAATTGGTTATACATCTGTTGTTGATTGCAATGATATCTAGGGAACTCCTCATGATTACTATCTTGCTCATATGCCCATGTTTTTTGCAATAAACATTCTGCATTAGGAACATTAGATTTAAAATGTTCTACTAATTGTTCTAAGTAAGGAAAATAGGTTTCCTTTATTCCACTATCATGGCTTGCTTGTTGCGTTATAATATAGTCCCAATCATCTTCCACTAGCATCTCATTAATGGATACATATCGCTCTGTTGACTCACCATTCTCTTCATACATATATTCTTTTGCATCTGATTCAACGTTGTTCCAGTGACGTTCTAACGAACAACCACCAATATATAGATTAACTGCCTTTAATTCAATATCTCCCGCCTTTGCCAAGTCATGAAGATAATACAAACTATCTTGTGTGAAACTGTTTCCAACCGCAAGCATCTTCCATTCTTTCATCACTTTATCATTCCATTCTTGTTATTGATATTTTAATCTCAACTGATATATGGATTGCTACGCATTTCATGCAAGCATGAAACATATAACCTTTTGCCACTTATATCATCATCTCAATTCAAAAGCCGCATATTCCTCCGTACTACTATCTGCCCCAATATAAACATAGAATTCGCCAGGTTCACTACCAAAGCTCATATCCGCTCTACAGAACGTTAACATCTCCTCATTAATGCTAAAGGAAATCACCTGTTCTTCTCCTACTTGTAATGTAACCTTTTGATAATCCTTTAATTCTTTTCTTGGACGAACTACGCTACCAAAACAGTCTCTGACATATAATTGAACCGTTTCTGTACCAATACAATCACCTGTATTCTTCAGCGTTACACTAGCCGTGATTTGTTCATCAGCAGTCATCTCTTCCTTGCTTAGTGTAAGATTAGAGTAAGCAAATGTTGTATAGCTAAGCCCATATCCAAAAGGATATAGAGGATCATTTGGAACATCTCTATAGTTAGAACGATACATCACTTCACCTGACTTTTTATCGAAAGGTCTTCCAGTAAAATATTCATTATAATGAACAGGAACTTGTCCCACACAGTAAGGGAAACTCATAGGAAGTTTTCCACTTGGATTGAAATCACCAGTAAGTACATTTGCAATCGCGTTACCACCTTCTGTTCCAGGCATCCATACGGTTAAGATTGCTTTTGATTTTTCTGAAACTTCACGTAAATCCAAAGGTCTTCCCGTGAATAAAACAACAGCAATATTAGGATTCACTTCATAAACAGCTCGAAGCAATCTTTGTTGAACTTCAGGAAGTAATAAATCCGTTCTACTAGCTGCTTCACCTGACATCAATCTATGTTCACCAATAGCAAGAATAACTTTATCTGCGCCTTTTGCAGCTTCAATAGCTTCTGCAAGCATTTGGTCTTCTTCTGCCTTTGAAACTTCCTTAACACAATTCTTAGGAATCAGCTTATACTCTTCCGCTCCAAGAATCGGAGCACCTTGCACAAACGTCATAGTATAGCAATCTTTATATTTTGCAAATGCATCAACGATAGAAACCGAATCTTCCTCTCTACCCATCATTGACCATGCACCATAAATTTCCTTCTCAGACACAAAAGGCCCTATGAATGCTATCTTCTCACCCTCTTTTAGTGGCAAGATACCGTCGTTCTCAAGCAATACAAAGGATTTTACTGCAGCTTCTAACGCTACTTTTCTATGTTCTTCACATAAGATAACTTCTTTTTCTTTAATAGGATCTGCATCCTTATATGGATTTTCAAACAAACCCAATTTATTCTTAAGTGTTAAAATACGAAGCACTGATTCATCTACCAAGCTTTCATCCACTTTACCACTCTCAATCAGAGCAAGAAGCTCTTTACTATAGATACCCGTCATCATATCAATATCTACACCAGCTTTGATTGCAAGTTCTCCAGCCTGCTCACGATTCTTTGCATAACCATGGTAGATCAACTCTTCAATAGCTGCCCAGTCAGAAATTAATACGCCATCAAATCCCATCTCATCGCGCAATACATCTCCCATTAGCCATTCATTTCCTGTTGACGGAACTCCATTCAATGTATTGAAAGAGGTCATAACCATCTCTACACCTGCATCGATTGCTGCTTTATACGCTGGAAGATAGTAGCAACGTAATGTATTCTCTGACAACTCAACCGTATTGTATTCTCTACCTGCCGTAGGTGCTCCATATGCTGCAAAATGCTTCACACAAGCTCCAATACTATACTGTTTTCCTACATCATCACCTTGAAAACCTTCCACCATAGCTTTTGCAAAATCACTATTAAGTTTTCCATCTTCTCCAGTAGACTCCATAACACGTCCCCATCTTGCATCTCTTACAAGATCCACCATCGGGGCAAATGTTACATGAATACCAGAAACTGCTGATTCCTTTGCTGCGATTTGAGCTAGACGTTTTGAAAGTTCTGGCTCAAATGTTGCTCCTTGTCCTAATGGAATAGGAAAAATTGTACGGAATCCATTGATCACGTCTAGCATAAACAATAATGGTATCTTATGTGGGTGTTTCTCTATATAGGCATCTTGGACTTCCCTATATTTCTCCGCACCTAAAAGACCAATTACCGTTCCAGCCGTCGCAACACTTTCCTCTGTAATACCGTTCTCTCTAATCGGCCCCGTAAGTATTGCTTCCTCTGTATAAAAACCGCTTGTCACTTGTAACAATTGGTTGACTTTTTCTGACAGACTCATCTCTTTTACTAAATTAATTAGTTCTTGTTGCTTCATTTTGTTGCCCTTTCTATGTTGTCACATAACATAAACAGGCGATTTACGTATCTTGTATCTTCTTAACGGACCCTCTCTTCATGATAACCGATTCGTATACCTTGTGTTGGCTCTTTTCTCCATTCATCATACCATGTAGTAATGAAACTGCAGATAATGCCATCTCCGTAGCTGGTTGATATACCGTATCCAATGCAGGATTATAAAATTCCGTCATTTCAATACCATCAAAACCTATAACGGATATATCATCTGGTATTTTCTTGCCCATTGCAATTGCTGCTTTGGCCGCTCCAATTGCTAATACATCAGAAAACGCAAATACTGCCGTCATCTCTGGGTTTTTTAGCATAAGTTGCTTCATAGTTTGAAATCCAACTCGGAATCCAGCTCCACTTACCGGTACACTTAGCGAAACCAAATTCTCATCAAGAGGAATTCCATTATCCTCTAGCGCTTTTTTATAGCCTCGAAATCTCAATATATTAGGAGTAATCACATTTCCAACATCTTTGTATAAGAATCCGATTTTTCTATGACCCATATCAATTAGATATTGCGTTGCTTTATAGGCTTCCTTCTCATCATCAACGGTTACACTTGAATACAACGAAGGTTCAACATCACCTTCTGTACTTACTGTAAGAAGAACACACGGAATCCCTAATTGTTTAAATTTCGCCTCTGTATACGACGAATAGGAACCACCCATAATCATAACACCGCATAGATTTCTTTGCATAGATTCACTAATGGCTACATCAAGCTCATCTGTCATGTCATCAACGTTTTGTATTAAAAGAGGAAATCCTCTTGAAGCCATCTCGATCTCTATCACATCAATCATCTTAGAAAAGAACGGATTGGAAATATATTTTACAAAAAGCGCAATATTATCCGATTGTGTCATCTTAAGATTTCGTGCATTATTGTTAGGAATGTAATTATATTCATTAATTGCATCCATCACTTTCTTACGTGTTTTTTCGCTTACCGATCCTGTTTGATTGATAACACGCGAAACCGTAGCAATACCCACGCCCGATAATCTTGCTATGTCTGTAATTGTAATATTTGCCATTTTGCATCTCCTAATCTTTTGATTTATAAGTAACTATGAAGGGCTTACGCCCAAACAGTTATATTTATAATTATAAATAACAGACACCCACTATGTGGTGTCCGTTTTTCAGAAAAAGGCTGCCACAAAAACAAACAGCAGCCTTTATATTAATCTTTATTACCTATTTCCCAGCTGATGTAAAGGATTGTAACTGAGATTTCAATTCATCTATAACAACGTCAACTCCTGCTTTCTTTAATTGACTTCTATATTCTTCAATTGCAGAAGCAACATCATTTGTCTTACCTAGCATTAATTGAATACCAAGTGTAGAGTTTACATTCGAGATTGCAGATAATTCACCTGCTACCGCTGAAGAAGAGAAGATGAATCCATTGTATGGATTGCTAATAAAATTCTTACTCCACTCTGCTAACTTCTCATAACGACTAGGATGTTCTGATTTAGAAGGGATTTGGAATGCACTATTACTAAATGCCCAACCAGCAAATCCGCCACCGTCTACTGTATCATCAAAGGAAGCTGGTTTTTCAAGATAACCATCAACGATATCATATTGTCTTCCCTCAATACCATATTGGAATAATCTGTAGTACGATTCATCTGTCATTAATTTTTCAATTACTAATAAACATCTCTCTGGATATTTTGAATTCGTATTAATAACTGTCATATCTTGAGCTGGTGAACTTTGCATAACTTTGTTGTTATCTTCAGCAAAATACCATGCATCAATATCCTGATTTTCTAATTGACCATGAACAGCTGTATAATTGCCTGTCCAGTCTGCCATATGTGTAATATATGCGCTACTTTGAAGGTTCTTGTACATCTCTTTATCATCTGTTTGAGCTGATAAAATATCTGTTGACCAGTATCCTTTTGCTTCCCATTCATCAAGCATAGTTACAAAGTTTGCAAACTCGTCTGTAAATGCTGGATGGATAATATCTTGCACATTGTTGTAATCTTTTGCTACAAGGTACATTTCTGTTTCTGCAACACCAGGTGCTGGTACCCAGTTACCAGTTGAATCAACTAACATTTTGTAAAAGTCCATTGCTACTTCTGCGTTACCATTGAAAGGATAGATATCATGCGCTACAGATGCGTCACAATATGCAATTAAAGATTTCAAATCTGTAACAGGCTCAATTCCCCATGCAGTACAGTTTGCTTTGTTGTACACAAAACCATTCACTGTATATCCTGCGCCCAATGTTGGAACTCCATAGATTCCTTCTCCTGATTCCGCTGCCGCCCAACTTGTCTCAGGAATTGCAGCTTTTAATGTAGGTGCTTTATCTAATATTTTAGAAATGTCATATAAAGAACCTTGTTTTGCTAATGTGTAATATGGAACAGGTGCTGTTACAGAAGAATATGCCATATCAAAACTTTCTCCTGCTGCCCATAATAGAGGGTATTTTGTAGCAATATCGCCCCAATCAATATACTTTATTTCAATTGAAGTATTGATATCCTCTTTAAGCTTACGGTTAATCTCAGCTAGAATATCAGCATTTGCCACTCCTGGTGAACCATATAGATACAATGAAAGAGTTACATGTTTTGATAAATCTACTCCTTCATCTACAACTTCACTAGAATTCGTTTTTTCTTCTGAAACATTTTCAGAAGCATTCCCAATAGCATTTTCAGAACCATTTGATGATGTGCTATTCTTTCCCCCGTTTGCACATCCTGCTAGTAATACAGTTGCCATAGCAACACATAATGCACTACTAATTACCTTTTTTAATTTCATAACTTTACCTCCTTTTATTTTATAGGCCTTATCATCAAATGTAAAGCCTATAATGTCACTTGTAATAAATAAAACTACCCTTTTACCGAACCTACCGTTAGTCCACTTACAAAATACTTCTGAACAAATGGATATAGCATAATAATAGGCCCTGTTGCAAGTACTGCCGTTGCCATCTTAACCGATTGTGTTGGCGCTGCTGCTGCATCAATTACATGCCCCGAACTTGTTAGTGCAGCAATACTTGTTTGATTAATCATCTTCTGCAGATAATACTGCAATGGATATTTTGTCGCTGTATCAATATATAAACTTGCATTATACCACTCATTCCAGTAACCCAATGCAAGAAACAGCCCTATTGTTGCAAGGGAAGGGAGTGCCAAAGGCATAAACACCCTTAAATAAATCTTAAATGGTCCTGCTCCATCCATCGTTGCAGATTCGTACAGTTCATCTGGGATAGACTTCATGAAATTTCTCATAAGAAAGATAGACCATGCACTGACAAGCCCTGGAAGAATAAGTGCCCAGATGTTGTCTTTTAAGTTTAGGTGTCTAACATAAAGGATATAAGTAGGCACCAATCCGCCACTAAAAAGCGTAGTGAAGTATATAAAAAACGAGAAGAAATTGCGGTATTTAAAATCTTTACGATTCAATACATAACCTGCCATAGACATAATAAACAATCCAATAACCGTACCAACAACAGTAATTGTTATAGTTACTCGGTAAGCATTCAGCAGATTAGTAGGGTTCTTTAGCAGATAGGTATAAGCCGATAAACTCCAAGTTTTCGGAAAGAGTTTATATCCTTCTGTCACAATTTCTTTTTCCGTCATAAATGACGATGTTATCATTAATGCGAAAGGAAACAAGCAAATGATTGCAAAAAATGCTACTAGCAAATAGCAAACCAACATTAACGTTTTATTACTCTTTCCCATTTTGATATTTGAATTATTATCTTCTTTTTGTTTACTTTTCATTTTTACACCCATGCATATCACAAGCTTGCTTGTGATACTGCTCAAATAAATATGGTTGAAAGAATCTATGAGCCCCATGATTCCTTTACTTTTATTTTCTTTCAACCTTTACCACCTTTACTAGAATAACGCACTATCCGGTTCAATCTTACGAACAATCCAGTTAATGGCAAGCACAAGTATCAGACCA
This sequence comes from Anaerosporobacter sp., assembly GCF_031551385.1. Lineage (GTDB taxonomy): Bacteria > Bacillota > Clostridia > Lachnospirales > Lachnospiraceae > Anaerosporobacter. The sequence goes on along the minus strand of NZ_JAVBNS010000016.1, from coordinate 38,362 downwards.
AACACCGACTGGTAAAGACCAACAGCAGCACTCGACGAGAAATTAAACGATCCAACTAAGCTTCGGTAGACATAAGTATCAATTACATCAGTAGAATGATACAAAACAGAATTGGTACCGATCAGATTGTAGAACAAATCGAAGGAACCTCTCAAAATTCCACCTAGACCAAATAACATCAGCAAGATAAATGTTGGCTTCATAAGCGGCAATGTTATAAACTTAATTCTTTGAAAACGACTAGCTCCATCGATATATGACGCTTCATATATTTCACTGCTAATACCAGTAATCGTTGCCGCATAAACAATCATTCCATAACCTGTAGTTTTCCATATGTAGAAAAATACAATTATGAACTTCCAAACTCCAGGTGTAGAATAAAATGCAAATCTCTCCGCTCCAAGGTTAACAAGAATAGAATTAATAAATCCATTATCATAGTTAAAGAAGTTATATGCGAATACACCAATTACTACATAAGAAATAAAATGTGGTAACAATATAACCGATTGCGAAACTTTCTTAAATATTTTTCTTGTTATCTCAGAAATCATAATCGCAAGCACAATTTGAATCGTGTGACTTAAGACTAAAAATACTACATTATATAGTAGTGTGTTTTTAGTGATTCTTAGCAAGTCACCATTCTTAACTAAAAACTCAAAATTTTTAAAACCTACAAAATCACTACCAAAGATACCTTTGTTCGGATTATAGTTTACAAATGCTACATATGCACCTGGCATCGTAACATAGGAAAAAATAATGAAATAAACAATTGCGGGTAAAAGCATTAAGAACAATACCCAATTTTTACGTACTTCTTTTCCCAAAGCACAAAAACCTTGTTTTATCTTCAATATATCCCTCCGTTCCTTTCTTTGTAAAAATCGTTTTTTCGAAATTGGAAACGTTTTTATTCGTTTTGATACATTTATCATAATTTAAACTTTCAATTTTGTCAATATGTTATTTATATTAATTTAAAAGTTGTTTTTTTATACACTTTGCACAACTTTCTCTGCTTCACTCTATTTTGCATCTTAATTTCTATTATATTATTTTCAAATATTTTTGTGGTTTTCATTAATCCCATTGACTTATTTCTGTTTTTCTTGTATACTTTGAATGAAATTGGAAATGTTTCCACTCGTTTTTCATCAAGGAGGAAATAATATGACACTTAAAAACACACTTACTCCAATTACGCTAAAAAGCGAAAACAGCACGTTCTCTTTCTTAGCTAGTGGAGATGCTTTTGAATGGATTCACGACTCAGTAATGATAAATGATTTCCACGGAACCAACGCCGAAGGTTCTTCCAACAACATATATCTTCGTATATATAACGATAACACCATTAATTCTTACCCACTAATCGGCGTCAATTCTAACTGTAGTATAGAAAAAAGCAATACAGCCCTTCGATTCACAGGTTCTGTACAAAGCGTCAACTATACCGTTACATTCCGCCTCACTCCATATGGTATTTGGTATTGGGATATTTCCCTTACAGGAGAATGCCAGAAAGCAGACGTTATATACTCACAAGATATCGGCGTTGCTTCCGCAGGAAGCGTTGCATCAAACGAGCTATACACTGCACAATACCTAGGACACAGCGTTTTCGAGAGCGACAATGGATATGTTATCTGTTCCAGACAAAACATGAGCCAAGGTGGTACAAATCCATACTTACAACAAGGTAGTTTAGGCATTCGTGCAAATGCCTACTCAACAGACGGAACTCAATTCTTCGGATTATCTTACAAAAAGACCAATGTTCCCGAAGCACTAAGCAGCAATCTACCTAGCACAAACAAGCAGTACGAGCTTTCACACATCGCACTGCAAACCGAAACATTTTCCATTAATGGAAATAAAGCATTTTCATTCTACGGTATATGCAAAGCAGACCATCCAGAAGCAATAAAGGAAATCGAATACGCACAAGAAATAAATGATGCATATTCCTACAACTCATTAGAGGAGTTTGTAACTTCCCCTATCCCCGCTTCTATCATTGGCGCTCCTTTCGCCTCTCCCGAATGGAACATGCAACAAATTAACGAACAATTCCCCAATCGTCACTTAGAAGAGATAGATAACGATACATTATATTCATTTTTCACCCCATCAAACGGACATGTCGTATTACAGTCCAAAGAATTAGTTTCCGAACGCCCTCATGGACACATTCTTATGACTAACTTCGATATGACAAAAGTCCCTACTGGCGTTGTTAGTTCTACCAACTACATGTATGGCGTATTCAACTGTCAGTTCGTAGTTGGTAACACAACATACAACAAGCTTCTTTCCAACCACAGAGGTCTTTTAAATGTTCAAAAGAACAGTGGTCAACGTATCTTTGTTAAAATTGATAATTTGTATCGTCAACTTACATTACCTGCAGCTTATGAGATGGAGGTATCTAGCAGCACTTGGTATTATCAATTAGAAGATGATGTATTAGTAGTTTCATCCTTCGTTACATTTGACCGTCCTGAAGTTGTTTTACAGATACGTTCTACTGCAGGCAAAGCCTATGACTTTATTGTTTCCAACCAAATCACGGCTGGAGCAGATGAAGTAGGACAAATCTTTGAATTAGAACAAGAAGATTCTACATTAATTATAAAACCTTCAAAGGATTGCTATACAAGATCATATTATCCAGATTTGAACTTCCGTATTCACATTCCCGAAGGCAGCCAAGTATCTGATGATAGAGTTTTCTACGATAACCATACTATGGATTCATCGATTGTAACGATAAGCATTGACCAAAAATCTAATTTCGAAATCATTTTACAAGGTTCCGAAAGCAACGATACTCCAGCTTTTGAAGAAGCTTATGATTTCAACACGCACAAAGCAGCTTACGAAGCATACTACAACGAACTAGTTAGTAATTTCAACCTAAGTACTACTAACCCCAATAACAATATAACAACCGATAAACTAAACGCTACAATTCGTTGGTACTCCCACGACACACTTATACATTTTGCCTCTCCACACGGCTTAGAGCAATCAGGAGGAGCTGCTTGGGGTACACGAGATGTATGCCAAGGACCTGTAGAATTCTTCCTAACAACAGGACACAATTCTATGGTTCGCGACATTTTACTTCTTTTATTTGACCACCAAATCGAAGATGTATTCGAATGGCCACAATGGTTTATGTTCGATCAATATCCACTTCATCAAGAAGACTGCCACGGAGATGTCGTATTCTGGCCTTTAAAAGCAGTTAGTGACTACATCCACGCAACTGGTGATACTACAATCCTAGACGAGGTCGTAGATTACCGCAACGGATTAAAGGGTACACCAGTAGGAAAGCCAGAAACTATACTAGAACACATCAAACGCGCTATAACTACCATTCGCGAACGCTTCCTACCAGGTACCTCATTAATCTCTTATGCCGGCGGCGACTGGGACGACACATTACAACCTGCTAACAAGCAACTGAAAGACAACCTAGTAAGCGCTTGGACACAAGCACTCGCGCAACAGACACTCACTTTGCTAAGCGATTCTGTTATTGCAAAAGACGAAGCTTTCTCAATCGAACTCAGCCAGATGGCAACAGATATCAGAGATTCCTTCTATCGCTACTTGATTAAGGATGGCGTAATAGCTGGTTTCTTATATCGCGAAGCAGATGGCACTTCAAAGGTTATGTTACATCCAGATGACACGGAAACTTCTATCAACTACAGACTCATACCACTAACAAGAAGTATCATTGCAGAGTTAGCCGATTCCAGATTAGCCGCTACCAACGTCAGCATCATTGACAAAGAACTTGCTTGTCCTGATGGCATTCGACTAATGAATCATCCCGCTAGTTACGAAGGCGGTATCAGTAAGATATTCTTACGCGCCGAACAGGCAGCCAACATCGGACGAGAAATCAGTTTACAATACGTTCACGCTCATATTCGCTACATCGAAGCAATGGCAACACTAGGTGAGGCAGACAAGGCCTGGAAGGCTCTTATGCAAATCAATCCAATTCTCCTTACAGAATGCGTACCAAACGCCCTAACTCGCCAAAGCAATGTATACTTCAGTAGTTCAGAAGGCTGTTATAATGATCGTTATGAATACGCAGCCAACTTTGATAAATTAAAAGACGGTTCTATCCCCGTCAAAGGCGGTTGGAGACTATATTCAAGCGGTCCAGGAATCTACATTCGTAGAGTTATTGCCGATTTACTTGGCATTCGCTTCACCAAAGATTCGCTTATTATTGATCCCGTCATCAATACCGAATTAGATGGTCTAACATTCGCTTACACATGCTTTGGAAAGACTGTTACCTTTGTGTATCACGCAAGCAACCAAACAGATTCTACATGCCTAAAGATCAATGATGAGGTTATATCCTCAACGCAATATAATAACGTCTATCGCAATGGCGGTATCATAATTGCAAAAGATGTTTTCCTAAGAGCCACAGAATCAAATAACGAACTTCATCTTTATCTTTAATTCATCGTTCAAACAACTTAATTTTGGATATGCAATGTTGCAAAATATTTTCAACCACAAGGCATCATTGCATATCCAAAAATGTTTTATAAAATCAAAAGGAGATAACTTCCATGAAACAGGTTTTAGAATATTATGATATTTTCCCAAAAGTACTTCTTATAAATCACGAAACCACAATCACCATCATACCTTTAGGCAGTCATGCAGCATTTACCGATTCAGAAGAATATAGCATTATGCCTGTTCCCATGTACGAACGAATCGACTATTACGACGGGGAATACCCTCGCTTTAAAGTCAAACCAGAAAACGGATTACTACAATTTAATGTTTGTTTTTCTATGGAACAACCCGTGCAATTAGTAATTTTCAATTCCAGCGGCGAACGAGTTGAGGTTTTTAAAATTTATACTCTAGAATCCGATTTATACGAACTAACTCCCTACATGGGCGATTTGCACGTACATACGAATCGTTCTGACGGAAAGGAATCTCCCGCTTTTGTCGCTGCTTATTATAGGAAAGCAGGGTTTGACTTTATGACCATTACAGATCACGCTCAGTACGCCCCTTCCCTAGAAGCAATCGAATGCTATAAGGATGCTCCTATTGATCTCAAAATATTTCCCGGAGAGGAAATCCATATGCCAGGAAGCGTTCCTCACATTGTAAACTTTGGTGGAGAAGCAAGTGTAAATGATTACTTTAACAAAGACCTTGATAATTTTTACAAAGAAATAGAGGAATTAAAACAGCAGCTCGAAATACCAGAAGGCATTCCCATCAATGAATATGTTCGTTCTGTATGGGCATTTCAAAAAATCAAGGAATATCACGGGCTTGCTATTTATCCTCATCCTCACTGGATTGATCAATATGCCTATCATAATAATTACCGTCTCCTTTGTCATTTGTTTGAAACAAAACCTTTTGATGCTTTTGAGTTAATTGGAGGACAAACATTAGAAGAAAATCAAATGCAGACAGCTTTTTACAGCGAAATGAAAGAGAAAGGACATACAGTTCCTGTAGTAGGAAACAGTGATTCCCATGGAGTTATTGAATCAGAATGGTTTGAAATCGGAAAGACAGTAGTACTTTCCAAAAGTAATGAAAAAGCAGATATTATCAATGCAATTAAAGAATTTAAGAGTGTTGCGTTAGAAAAATATAACCACGAAAAGAAAGTTCGGATTTATGGACCTTATCGGTTAGTGAATTATGTTGATTTCTTGCTTCAGGAGTATTTTCCTATCCACGACGACCTTTGTTACGAAGAGGGTCGATTAATGAAGGAATATGTAAACCAAAAACCAGAGACCGCAAAAGCTCTTGCTTCCCATCAAGGAGCAACAGCAAAGCTGATTGATAAATATTTTGGCAGAGGGTAAATTTATGATTGAAGAGCTACAAAAACAGACAGCTCATTGGAGATGATATGACAAAGAAAACTTCAAAAAAGATTATCTTGATTTTATGCTTAACTTTATATACATTGGTTTATTTTTGCAGATCGAACCTGTCTGCAGTACTAGACAAGATGATGTTTCAGTTTCACATAGGACCTGCAAAAGCCGGACTGATTGGCTCTGTCTTCTTTTGGACTTATGCCATGGGGCAGATTATAAGTGGGTATCTCGCTGACAAGGCGAATCCCAAAAAACTGATTTTTTACGGCATGACTGCCGCAATGCTTTCCAACCTTGTCGTTGGCACAGCAAATAGTTATATACTTGTTTTAGTTATGTGGGGGGTGAACGGACTTTGCTTGTCTCTAATTTGGCCTTCTACCTTCCGTATCTTAATGAATTGGTTTTCTACAGAGGAGTATGGTATGATATCCGTTTATATTTCTCTACCTACCACTTTAGGTTACATGGTTGCCGTTTGCGGACTGCGAATTATAGGTAATGTGTTTCACTGGCGGCTTGCCTTTTATATTCCAGCAGCACTCGTATTTTGCTTTTTATTTATTTGGAAAAAGTTCTTAGTTGTTGCACCGGATGAAGAAGAAAAAGTGGAACTAGCAAGAGACTCTACAGCGTCTACAGATTTTGCGAAAGCAACTCCCATCTCTCGCTTAATCGTAACATATGGTCTTATCTTCATAGGAATTGCAGCTATTGTGCAAGGCTTAATCAAAGAAAGCATCAGTCTTTTCGGTCCTAGCATTCTTAGCGAAACCAGCAAGGCAATGGGCGAAAACGTAGTTTCTTTACTCTTTGTCCTCATTCCTCTTCTCGGAACAGTAGGAATCATGTTTACCGGATGGTTAATCAAAAAATTCAAGAACGATGTATTCGCTCCCCTCTTCTTGATTTTCGCTCTTGCTTTTCTATTTTCCTTAGGACTTTCTAAAACAGGTGAAATGTTTTGGCCAACTATAGTTTTATTAAGTTTACTTATGGCAGTAATCTGCGGAGCAAACGCCATCCTCACTGTGTATATCCCAACTACATTTGTGAAATTCCAAAAATCCGCACAGATTTCCGGACTACTGAACTTTCTTGTGTATATGGGTGCCGTTGCAGGAGGGCTCTCAACCGGATATGCAAAAGAACATTTCGGATTCTCAGGAATATATTTGTTTTTTGCTATTCTATCTATTCTAGGTCTTTTCGCAATTCTCATTTGGAAACGACGTTACCAAAAGTTATAACCATTTTAACAACCCTTTTCCCATTGAACTTTTTTATTTATTCGTCTCCATTATTACACAAAAAGAGCCATGTTTACACATGACTCTTTTTTCATCTCTATAATTTGATACGCTAAATTATTTAAGAGTAACTTTAGCGCCTTCAGCTTCAAGTTTAGCTTTGATATCATCAGCTTCTTCTTTAGTTGCGCCTTCTTTAACCATTTTAGGAGCTCCGTCAACTACTTCTTTAGCTTCTTTTAAGCCTAAGCCAGTTAATTCACGAACTACTTTGATAACTTTAACTTTGTTTGGTCCACATTCAGTTAATTCTACGTTGAATTCTGTTTGTTCTTCAGCTGCGTCTCCACCTGCTGCTGGTCCTGCTACTACAACACCTGCTGCTGCTGATACACCAAATTCTTCTTCACATGCTTTTACTAAATCGTTTAATTCTAATACTGATAAGCTTTTGATAGCTTCGATAAATTCTTGAGTTGTCATTTTATTTACCTCCGATAATTAATTGTTTATTATAATTTTTTCTTGGCTTTATGCCACTAGCTTGTCTTGTACCTTAGTGTACAGATTAAGCAACTTCTCCGTTCTTTTCAGCAATTTGCTTGATAACACGAGCGAAGTTTGTAATTGGTGATTGTAAGCTTCCAAGTAATTTGGAAATAAGAACTTCTTTCGATGGAATGTTTGCGATAAGCTTAACACCTTCAGCATCATAGTAAGTTCCGTCAACTACACCACCTTTGAATTCAAGAGCTGGAGCTGTTTTAGCTACATTGTTAAGAATTCTAGCTGGAGCTGTTGCATCTTCAAGTCCGAATGCAATTGCTGTAGGTCCTTCTAAATGTGGAGCTAATTGAGCGAAGTCTGTTCCTTCAAAAGCTCTGCTTAACATAGTGTTTTTGTATACTTTGTATACTACACCAGCTTCTCTTAATTGTTTACGAAGAGCTGTGTCTTCATCAACAGTTAATCCACGATAATCAACTAATACTACTGATTTCGCATCAGCTACATATCCTTTGATTTCGTCAACGATAGGTTGTTTAATTTCTACCTTTGCCATTGTTTGCGTACCTCCTTATAGATTTGATGAAGGATTAGAAATCTAACTCTTCAAGGCACCGCCGTAAAGACAAACAAACATACAAGTATGTCTATATTGTCAAGAAACCTCTCTATCAAAGACAGAGAGGTTTTATAAGTCATCATATGATTTTCTTATATTCCTCGGTAGGCGTTTTCTCCTTATGCCTTACGGCACCTACTGTCTTCGGCAGTTCTAATTCGTTTCACGAACCTTATTCATAGTAACAAATTTTCTGTGCTATGTCAACATTTTTCTTTATTTTTATTTAAAAAACCGTTACAGTTCAGCTTAAATGCCATGCCAGCTCGATTTCGCTACGCTACATCTCGCTGCGGTTAAACGCCGTATGGATATGCAACAACATATTCCTCCGCAAGCAAGCTTTCTACGGAATATGTCGTTGCATATCCGCATGGCTGAATAGTAACAAAAAACCACTACACTACGACAAATCGCAATGTAATGGTTCTTTCTCTATGGCAATTATTATACTAACTTAGCAGTATTTAATTTAACACCAGGTCCCATAGTTGAAGTAAGTGTAACACTCTTCAAGTATTGTCCTTTTGCAGCTGCTGGTTTAGCTTTGATAATTGCACCCATAAGCGTTTGGAAGTTGTCCGCTAATTGTTCTTCTGTAAAAGAAGCTTTTCCCACTGGCACGTGGATAATGTTTGTCTTATCAAGTCTGTATTCAATCTTACCTGCTTTAATATCGGCAACAGCTTTTGCAACATCCATTGTAACAGTTCCAGCTTTAGGGTTAGGCATTAAACCTTTTGGTCCAAGTACACGGCCAAGACGACCAACTACACCCATCATATCAGGAGTAGCAACAACAACGTCGAAATCTAACCAACCTTCGTTTTGGATTTTTGGTACTAATTCATCTCCACCAACGAAATCTGCTCCTGCTGCTTCTGCTTCGTTCACTTTATCGCCTTTAGCAAATACAAGAACTTTAACTGTTTTTCCAGTTCCGTGAGGTAATACAACCGCACCACGAACTTGTTGGTCAGCGTGACGTCCGTCAACACCAAGTCTGATATGAGCTTCTACTGTTTCATCAAATTTAGCAACAGCTGTTTTCTTTACTAAATCAATTGCTTCTGCTGTTTCATATACTGTAGCTCTGTCGATGAGCTTTGCAGCTTCTGCATATTTCTTACCTTTTTTCATTCTATTAACCTCCTAGTGGTAGTATCGGGAGTTAACCCTCCCACGTTATAAATCTTTGCCGTATGAAATCTTTTTATTGCTTAAAAACATCGGTTAATGGTTTCTTAAAAGTAGTTGTTGACATACAAACTTGTACGACATTATATAACAACTATCATGACGCAATGTCATAATATTTATAATCTATAATTAGTCAACTACAGTAATACCCATACTCTTTGCAGTTCCTGTAATCATGCTGATTGCTGCATCTAAAGTAGCTGCTGTTAAGTCAGGCATTTTAAGTTCTGCAATTTTTTGTACTTCTGCTTTTGTAATTGTAGCAACTTTAGTTTTATTAGGAACTCCTGAACCTGATTTAAGGTTACAAGCTTTCTTTAATAATACTGCTGCTGGAGGAGTCTTAGTGATGAAGCTAAAACTTCTATCTGCATATACTGTAATTACTACTGGAATAATCATTCCATCTTGATTTGCAGTTTTTGCATTGAACTCTTTCGTAAACTGTACGATATTTACTCCGTGCTGACCAAGAGCTGGACCAACTGGTGGAGCTGGCGTAGCCTTTCCAGCAGGGATTTGTAATTTAATATATCCTGAAACTTTCTTTGCCATTATAGCATACCTCCTGAATAATGTGGTGTTCGCGGGAATACCCCTCCCACTATCTGGCAATAATTGCAATCCAATTATTGCTTCATTTACATTTTCTTAATTTCTGTAAAGCTAATCTCAACAGGTGTCTCTCTACCAAACATATCAACATTAATTGTGATAATTTGCTTATGACTATTAATTGACTTAATAATTCCTGTCGTTCCTTCCCATACGCCTGATGTTACTTCTACAGCATCACCAAGTTCAAGGTCGATCATAATTTCGTCAGAATTCTTAATTCCCATAGTAAGCATTTCTGCTTCCGTTAAAGGAACTGGTTTCGATCCTGGTCCAACAAATCCTGTTACCCCTCTAGTATTACGAACTACATACCAAGTGTCATCATTCATCTCCATATTAAGAAGAACATAACCAGGGAACATTTTCTTTTGAACTTGTTTCTTCACACCATTCTTAACTTCTGTTACTTCTTGCATAGGAACGGAAACTTCAAGTATTTGGTCTTCAAGATTTCTGTTTTCGATTGTTTTTTCAATGTTGGCTTTTACCTTGTTCTCATACCCTGAATAAGTATGAACAACATACCAATTCGTTTCTGACATACACTCACCCTTTATCCTATTTTAAGAATCTGCTCGATGCCATATACAACTCCTATGTCTACTATAGCGATAACTACTCCTAGTGCTACTGAAATAGCCACTACTGCTGCAGATTGTTTTGCAAGTGTTTGTTTGTCTGGCCATATAATCTTATTGAATTCAGATTTTACGCCTTTAAAGAAACTTTTCTTTGGAGCATTTTCTGTATTGTTTGCAGTATCTCCCATGTGTTCACTTTCCTTTCTGCAATACAAAGTACATTACTTTGCATGTAACGGATAATTAGACATAATTATTTTGTTTCTTTGTGTAATGTGTGTGATTTACAGAATCTACAATATTTCTTTGTTTCCATTCTGTCAGGATGTGTTTTCTTATCCTTTGTCATGTTATAGTTACGTTGTTTACATTCTGTACATGCCAATGTGATTTTTACGCGCACGACTTCCACCTCCGCTAAATTTCGTTTTCTTGTGATTGGTTCGTATTATAATCTGATATAGATTACTACGAATATCAGTTTTTAGGCATAAAAAAAAGACCTCTTCCATCGCTAGTATAATATATCATAAACGAATCATTCCGTCAACATTTTTTTCAATATAGGTATAATTTCTTATTGTTAACACTGCTTTTATTCCAATTTTCTACCATTATGCTATCGACATTTCGAGAACTTCATATTATAATGGAGCTATATACTCAAATATAAATTTTATTTTAAAAGGAGGTGACTGTTCATGATAACATCTACATACAACTATTTAGCCACAAATTACGAATCTCAAAGACCTATACGTTATACATCTCATAAGACGAGTGAATTAAAAAAGATTTACAATAATATTGTACGTATTAGTAAGCAGTCCCCCTTATATTTATTAGATATATCCCTTGAGCGTCAAACTTACGCTTTGAATGTAAAAGATGCTGCTATGTCTTTACATACGTTACTAGATAACTTCTCTAATAACGATGATAATTCTATATTTAATGAAAAGAAAGCTGTCTCTTCTAATGAAAAAGCTGTTTCCTCAACTATTGTTAGTAGTAATGAACCTACACTACCAACAGATTTTGATATTCAAGTTCTTCGTTTAGCTACTCCACAGCAAAATGTATCCAATGAGTTTCGTCCTAATACACAGCAGTTACAATCAGGGACTTATCAGTTCTCTATTGATGTTGAAGATAGTACTTATGACTTTCGTCATACAATTGCTTCTGGATCAACACATAAAGATACCATCGAGCAGTTGTGCAAGCAGATTAACAATTCTCAAATTGGTATTCATGCTTTCAAATATACTAACCCTGATTCCAAACAACTTAGAATGGTTCTTGAATCAGAATCTACTGGTAATTCTGGATCACCTATATTCACGCTTCAAGACGATGTCTATGTCGGCGGACGTGGTATTGTTGAATACTTTAATTTAAATCAGATTAATAGCCCTTCAACAAGTGCCAAATTCCAAATCAACGGAAAAACAAAGGAATCTCTATCGAATCAATTTACGTTTAACAAATCTTTAACCGTTTCCTTGCATGCGACTACCGATTCCCCTGTACATATTTCTTATGCTCCTAATTCAGATAAGATTGTTAAAGAGTTAGAAACGATAACTGATAGCTATAACCATTTGCTTTCATTGGCTAGTAATCATTCTTCTGACCAACGCCGCGCGAACAAATTAATCTACGAATTAGATTCCATTGCATATCACTATGCAAACGATTTAGAATCTTGTGGCATTACGCGCGAAGAATCTGGCGAGTTGTCCTTAGATTCCTTCATTGCTTTACAAGCGGCGACAGATGGCACCATTAAAGATTTATTCACTAACCCAGATAAGATAACCGCTGATTTGCTTGATCAGACGAACCAAGTTACAATTAACCCTATGGATTATCTTGACCAAAAGATATGTACTTATCCTAATTATGGTTCGCAACATTATCCAAATCCATATATCACTTCTATATACAGCGGAATGCTCTTTAATTATTATTGTTAACAACAGCATATATTTCTCAATAAAAAATCGTAACTTAACTGTTACGATTTTTTATTGATATACTTAACCGATTCTTTACTTCATCTCTAAATTCCGAAGGTGATACCCCTACTACATTTCGGAAAATTCTACTAAAATAATTAGGGTCTTTATATCCAACCATAATACCCACCTGCTTAATCGGTTGATCCGATGTTTGAATCAGCTCTCTTGCTCGATTAATTCGCAAGCTCGTTAGATATTCGACCAACGTTTGGCCTGTCTCTTCCTTAAATATCTTACTTAGATACTGTGAGCTTACTCCAACTCTTCTAGCAATCTCATCTAGCGTTATATTTTTCATATATTCGGCATCTATTATGTTAACAGAGTCACTAACAGATTTTGTATATAAGCGGTTTTGGTCTACCTGACTATATTGAATACACTCAAATATCTGGTATGCCCATTCTTTCAGCTCCTGCATTGGCATTTTGCCTATTGACATTAAATACTCTCTAAAGCTATCTTGTGCATATGTCCCCCAATCAAAATCTGGTACGGTATGTCGCACAAGCACTAACAACTCTATAACTTTATCTCTTCTTTCTTCCTCACTGAAATAATCCATACTATCAAGAAGATGATTTAGATAATTTGAACTTTCTCCATTTTTTAAACGTAATGATTTTAGATAATTTTTCTCTAAATCCTTATATAGACTACGATGAAATGCGTCCACGTCCTCTATCTCATCGTCATTATCAGATGACCTCTTTTTATTTCTTAAATCTCGGATAGAGTCTTGGTAAGAAGTATAGATATTCGTTATCTCTTCCGTCTTGCCCACTCCCAAGTATACTTTAACTTGTAATCGCTTCTCAATGTCACTCTTTATTATGTTCAACAGCTCTTCATGCGCCGCATTATTTTCCTCTGTTTTTTCATGACGATACGAAGCATATAATATAATACGTCTACTAATCCTCGGCCCTACCACAAACTGAAACATTTCTCCATCATATTCATGTACGCACTCATATACTTGTTGAGTAATATTTTGCTTGTTTATCTGCTTCCCGTCTTCCGCCTCTATTTCCATGTTGACTATGCAACCATGTGTTCCAATCTTTAATATTTCTATATACTTCTTGATCTCTCTAGCTGTCAACTTACTCATAGCTACAGTATATATAAAACTATATTCAACATACTGCTCTGCTTCGTGATTCGTTGTCATAACACTAGATAAATTTTGTTTGTAACAATTCATATTTACTATCGTCTTTAAACAAAGCCCAATTGATTCACTTAATCTACTTTCCTCTGCCGGCATTATAATATAATCATCTACCTTCAAACGCAACGCTTCCTGTATAAACTCAATATAATTAAACTCGGATAATACTATTATTCGGGTTTCTATATTCTTCTTCTTTATCCTTCTAATTGTTTGCAGACCATCTGTACCAACAAGCTTTATATTAATAATCGCAATATCTATCCAAGAATCTTCCTTTGCCAATAGTTCTATTGTGGCTTCCGAAGAATCTACAATATGAGTAATTTCGCAATTTCGATATTCCCTATCAATAATTCCTTTTATCTGTTCTATATAGTTGCTATCTCTTTCTGCAATAACTATTTTGTACATGAATAAGACAATCCTCCTATTTTGCATTAACCGATTTGCTCTGATTCATTATCCGCAACATAATCAAATTCGTCCTCCGCAATAACAATATTCAATTCATCAATCAAGTTAATATCATATATCTCTTTCTTTGTACCATCTGCTTCATTCAAAATTCTTACGATTGGTCTCAGTGGCATTCCGATATTTTGCTCTTTCACAATTCCTGCTCTTCCATCTGTTAACTTTACTTGCGTTCCGTTCGGGTACACGGCAATCAACTGCAAAAATTTACCTACTAATTCTGTATCAAATTTTGTTCCACAGAATTGCATTAACAAGTCCATCGCCTGCTTGTTCGACCACTTCGTTCGATAGCAACGTGTTGAAGTCAATGCATCATATACATCTGCAATCGTTACTATTTTAGAAAATTGATGCAATTCCTTCCCCTTTAATCCTCTGGGGTATCCTGTTCCATCAATATGTTCATGATGTGTCAACGCAATAATTCTTGATAATTCCGATAATGTTCGACAACTCTTTAATGCATTATATCCTAGTAAAGTATGTCTCTTTACATACTCATATTCCTTGTCTGTCAACCTGCCTTCTTTAAATATAACATCACGATCAATGTAGACTTTCCCTATATCATGCAAAATTGTTCCCATTGCAAGTTTTTTCATCATACGTTTTGAATATCCCACACGCTGCGCAAGCATCAACGCATACACAGTTGTACTTACCGAATGGGTATACGTGTATTCATCTGCCACTCCGATATCATTCAAGCTGATAAGCACATCTTCATTCTGCATAATTTCTTCAATTATTAAATCTACAGTGTTCTCTACATTTTCTATCTCTAGCTTTCCCTCTTTTGCAAATGACGAAAATGTTTTTCTAACCGTATCTTTACATATGCGACGCGTCTTAGCAGTTATCACATCTTGAACATCTATTCCCTCACTAATTTCATCTTCTATGTAAATCTCTCTTATTCCTAAACGACCAAGACTTTCTACATATCGTTCTAAGTCTGTCGTTCCGTCCGCCAAAATCAAACAACCACTACTATATATTGGCCTTGCTAACACCATATCCGACTGTATCTGTGTTATTGATATTAATCTCATGTATTCTCCTATATATTCAGTCACCAAGCATATATTTGCTGGTGACTGAATGTAAAGCGCTACAACATTTCCTGCAGCTCCCCATCTTTAAATAATCGCCTTTACTGGACATTTCTCTACACATTTACCACAATTTGTACATTTATTATAATCAATATGCGCAATATTTTCAACTACACTTATCGCATTTGCTTCACAATTTTTTACGCAAAGCATACAACCAATACAACCTGTATCACATGCAAGTTTTACTTCTTTCCCTTTATCTTTCGAACTACACCTTACAAAATGTTCTGCTTTATAAGGCACAATCTCAATCAAATTGTTTGGACATTCCTTGACACACGCTCCACATGCAACACATTTTTCTTTATCCACTACTGCAATACCGTTCTCGATTTTCATTGCATCAAACATACAAGCTTTTACACAACTTCCATATCCCATGCAACCAAAAGAACATACTTTATCCCCTCGACCAGGAATTAACGCCATCTTCTTACAATCTGAGATTCCGTAATAATTATATTTTACTCTTGTTTTGTCACAAGTACCTGCGCATTTAACAAATGCTACTTGCTTTTCTTTCGTTTCATTTTCAACACCCATAACTGCACTAATTAGTTCTGCTTTCTCAGAACCAGCTACAGGACAGGCATTCACAGGCGCTTCCCCTGCTGCTATTGCTTTCGCTAATGCATCACATCCTGCAAATCCACAACCACCACAGTTATTACCTGGCAATAATTCTCGTACCTGTAACTCCTTCTCATCCACCTCTACTTCAAACTTCTCTCCAGCAAGGCCAAGAAGCAAACCAATTACTAAGCCTGTTACACTAACAACAAGCGCTGCTATGATAATTCCTCCGATACTCATATCTTTGCCCTCCTATAATAATCCAGAAAATCCAAAGAAGGCAATTGCCATAAGGCCTGCTGTAATTAATACAATCGGCGAGCCTTTGAAGGATTTTGATATGTCGTTATGTTCGATACGTTCACGGATTCCTGCCATAATTATAATTGCTATTGTAAATCCAACCGCTGTACCAAAACCATTCACAACACTTGTTAATAAGTTATATTCTTTTTGAACATTTATTAAGGCAACACCAAGAACTGCACAGTTTGTTGTAATTAATGGAAGATATACTCCAAGAGAATTATATAGACTTGGGCTAATCTTTTTCAGTACCATCTCTACAAATTGTACTAATGCTGCAATTACTATGATAAATACAATCGTTTGCATATAGGTTAAGTTCGTTGGCACTAAGATGAAATCATAAATCAAACTGGTACATGCGGATGCAATCGTAATTACGAAAATTACTGCCGCTCCCATACCTGCTGCTGTTTCAACTTTCTTTGATACTCCTAGGAACGGACATAGTCCCAAGAACTGACTTAAGACAACATTGTTAACCAAAGCAGCTCCAATTAATATAATAATTAGTTCTTTCATCTATTCTGTTCCCCCTTTTTTCCCTCTTTATCCTTTACTAATACTTCACGATTCGCAACGCAATCTGCTCCATGGCAACTACTACAATTACCACCACAAGCAATCACATCTTCTGCTCCTTCTATGTTTGTTGCTGAAGGTGCTTTGAATTTACTCTGAAGTGCTGTTAACATCGCAAGCACAAAGAATGCACCTGGTGCTAAGATAAAGATTGTTGCTGGTTCATAAGAGCTAGGCATAATATTTGCATTGAAGATAGAACCATTTCCAATAAATTCACGGAATGCTCCGATTAATGTTAGTCCTAATGTAAATCCTAACCCCATTCCCATACCATCAAAAATTGATAATCCAACAGGATTCTTTGAAGCATAGGATTCCGCTCTACCTAGTATGATACAGTTAACAACGATTAATGGAATATAGATTCCTAGTGTATCGTATAACGATGGAATATACGCTTGTAATACAAACTGTACAATTGTAACAAAGGAAGCAACCACTACAATAAATGCTGGCATTCTTACTCGATCAGGTATCATCTTACGCAACATAGAAATCAACATATTCGACATAATCAATACCACTGTTGTTGTTAAACCCATTCCCACACCATTCATAGCCGATGTTGTTACTGCTAGTGTTGGACACATTCCAAGCATCAACACGAAGGTAGGGTTTTCCTTAATAATACCATTAAATAAACGTTCCACATACTTATTCATCCCTACACCCCCTATTGAAATAAGCTATTCTTAGCAAAACAGATTCCTGCATTCACCGCCTCTGTTACTGCTTTTGTTGTAATTGTTGCACCACTCAGTGCATCTATCTCATTTTCCGCAGTTGCACCTACTTTACTATATGCGAATCCTTCTACGTTCTTATTTTTAAACTGATTCTTGAATTTATCTTCTGTTGCCTTCATTCCAAGACCCGCAGTCTCACTAATCGATAGAATCTCCACACCCGTTACCGTTCCATCAATACGAATTCCAAGTGATATCTTAATATCTCCTCCATAGCCATTCGCTGATGTCACATTCATTACATAACCTATTAGCGCCTTCGAGGAATCATATACTTCTAACGCCTCATCAATTGTAACACCTGAGAATGATGTTCCATTCGTAAGCGCTGTATCAGATAGCACTTCCTGTGATTTCTCTACTGCCGCTGTTACAATATCACTATCTTCAAAGGAAGCCGCATCTGTGAAAACCACTTGATATGCCTTCTGCTTTGCTTCCTGTTCCTTCTTCTTAATTGGATCTTTTGTTATCTCATATACAAATCCGAGTAATACTCCTGCAACCAATGTGATGCAAAACAATGCCAATGCGTCTTTTATAATCGTGTTCTTCTTTGTCTTACTCATGCTTTGCACGCTCCTTTCCAAATGGGGTTGGTAGCGTAACTTTCTCAATCAACGGAACTAGCAGATTGCAGAAAATAATTGCATAAGAAACACCTTCCGCAGAGCCACCGAATAGACGGAATATTCCTGTTAATACACCAAGTAATACACCAAACACAATCTGTCCCATTGGCGTAATTGGACTAGTTACATAATCCGTTGCCATAAAGAATGCACCAAGGATTAATCCTCCACCAAAAAGATGTGTTAATAAAAATGTTGGTTCAAATCCTTTTCCACCAAATATTAAGATGAACAGCATAAAGCTTCCTATATAAGTTAACGGAATACGAAGTGATATTACTTTTCTTAATAGAAGATAGATTGCTCCAATTAGTAACGCGATAGCTGATGTCTCACCTATCGTACCGGCTATATTTCCCAAGAACATTCTTGTAACAGATACTGTCTCCTCACCATTTTTTAATAGCGCAAGTGGTGTTGGGCCTGTGATTCCATCGTATGTAAATGTTGTCATTCTTCCTGTAAATGATATTAATAAAAAACATCTTGCCGCCAATGCCGGATTCATAAAGTTTTGTCCTAATCCACCATACAACTGTTTTACAATCAGAATTGCAAATACTCCACCAATAATCGGAATCCAAAGCGGAACACTAGAAGGTAAGTTCAGAGCCAATAGTAATCCCGTTACAAGTGCAGTAAAATCCGATGTTGTAACTCTCTTGTGCATACATTTTTGGTAGGTATATTCCGTTAACACACATGTTGCTATTGTTACTATAATAATCAATAATGCCTTCAAGCCAAAATTAACAACACCCGCCACACTTGCTGGAACTAATGCAAGTGCTACATCTCGCATAATCGTGTTTGTAGAAGCGTTACTTCTCACATGTGGCGATGCCGATACATTCAATAAATCGTTCACTATTTTGCACCTCTTCTCTCTATTTCTTTCTATTATCTAATATACTTCTTCTTGTCTGTTTAAATGCTTGTGTTAATCTTCGTTTTGCTGGACAAACGAATGTACAACAACCACATTCATAGCATTCCATACCATTCATCTTCACAAAGCCTTCATCGTTGAAGTTTTCTGCTTGTTCAAGCAACTTTTGTGGTACTAACTTACTTGGACAGGCTTGTACGCAACGTCCACATCGAATGCACGCTGTCGGTTCCTGCTTCGCCACTTCATCTTTTGTTATACATAGAAGTGCAGATGAAGTTTTTGTTACTGGTATATCTAACGAGAATAACGCAATACCCATCATTGGCCCACCAGATACAATCTTTTCTGGTTTCGTAACAAATCCGCCTGCTTCCTCTACCAATTCTCTATAATTTGTACCCGTCTTAACATTCATATTACATGGATTCTTTATCGCATCTCCTGTAACTGTTACAATTCTTCTTATAAGTGGTGTCGATTCACATACCGCCATATAGATTGATATAACCGTATCAACATTACTCACAATACAACCAGCATCCGAAGGTAACATAGATGAATTAATCTTTCTTCCTGTAGATGCATAGATTAACTGACGCTCTGCACCTTGTGGATATTTTGTTTTAAGAATCTTCACCTGCATTCTATCTTCCGTTGAAACAAGATCTTGCAACTTCTTAATTGCCTCTGGTTTATTATCCTCTATCGCTATAATTCCTTCTGCATTCTCAAACAACGCTAATTCTACTTTTAACCCTTTCACAATCTTCTCTGGCTCTTCCATCATCATTCGATAATCCGAAGTAAGATATGGCTCACACTCCGCACCATTTACAATGATATATTCAATCTTACTATCATCCTTTGGTGTGATTTTTACATGAGTAGGAAATCCTGCGCCACCCATACCAACGATACCAGCTTCCTTTACAATACTACGGATTTCTTCTTTGGATAATTTGGTATAATCACGTTTTTGCCCAAATGTAGGAATTGTTTCATAGTTATTATCATTCTCAACAACTATAACCACCTCTTTATTCCCAGATACAACAAGTCTCTTCTCAATCGCCTTTACTGTACCCGAAACAGACGCAACAATATTCGCAGATACAAAGCCTTGCGCTTCTCCTATAATTTCTCCTGCAAGAACTCTGTCCCCAACTGCTACCACAGGTTTTGCTGGCGCTCCAATATGCTGAGACATTGGATATACGAGTTCCCCTTTTGGTAAAACCACTTTAACAGGCTTGTCTTTAGATAACTCTTTACCTTCATAAGGATGAACCCCACCTATAAATGTTGCCAATCGCATTTTCATTCCCTCTTTTCCTTATTATTTTCAAATAGATCGTTACAATCTATTCACTTGTTTTAATAAAAATTCACAATTCGGCATATTAATTCATGATATACATTTCTTCCCTAACCGATATACGAATTGCTACGTATTTCACGCTCTCGTAATCCCAAAACATGAAACGCATGACCTTTTGCCCTTGTATCATTATATAAAAAAAATCACCCTTATTCAAGATTTGATATTTTTTTGGCAATCTTTCAATAAATTTATCATATCGTGTTCTTTTTAATGAAAGTAGCTTACAAAAAGAGCCCTGCCTATTAAATACGACGATATCTAATAAACAAGGCTCTTATTCTGTTAAAATGTACTTTTTATTATGGATTTTTATACATTATTCTCTTTCAGCAATACAAATATGTCTTTATGCAATGTGGCGATTGCAATTATACTTCATAAAACTTTGCTATCTTTTTCACGAACACAACGTTGAACAGTAGCAAGTGATACACGTGTCCCACAATTGGATATTAAAAAAGCTCTTCTTAGAGCTAATTCAATCTGCATTCACTTGTATAAAGTAATTCTATCATACTCCTATAGAAGTGTCAAACGATATTCTTTAGTGGTTTCAACAGTATATTTAACGATTCTTCAAAGTACTCTGTACTGTTTTTACTGTGTTCCTGCACATAATGATGTTCCCTTGGTATCACTCGTTGCGCCAACCCAAACAACAAAGTCAAAATAACTTCCATCTTATCGGAAGATTCCTCTTCCTTTCTTATACTTCCATCTCGTATCCCCTCATTATAATATCTTAAAGCGGGATTCTTATAGGTATAATTAAAAGAAACATACTCCTCTGCCTCGTCACTATCTGGATATACACCTGAAAATATCTGATCAAATTCATCTAAGAAACGTATCTTATTCGGATTTCTAATCATTGCTTTTGTCATAACATTAAGATACAATGCGAGTTTATCATACCCTTTCATATCCTCTGTTATTTGATTCTCAACCGATATTTCTTGTAACTCAACCAGTATGTCTTTCGCTATATAAAATGATATCGCTTCCTTACTAACAAAATGTCTATATAATGTACTTCTTCCTATACCTACTTGCTTCGCTATATCCTTCATCTCTGTCTTTTGCAATCCTTGTTGCATAAACATCTCTCTAGTCACTTCTATTATTCGTCTATCGACTTCATCTAATGTTCTCATACCCTTCTCACCTCTATACATGGCTTTCGTGCATCTTCAAAAACTTTTTACATGTTCCTCTTTAGCATTCTATTATTATAAAAACATATTGCTTGTCTTGTCAAGATTGTCATTGGTTAATGGATATTTCTAAAAAAAGAGCTACCATACCAAAATTCTTCAGCACGACAGCTCTCCATGATTATCTTTCTCCTACCTTATGCAGATATTTCTCTCTTGTTGCAAGACCACCCCGAATGTGCCTTTCCGACTTATTCAAATCAAGTACGACACGTGCTCGTTCAGCAAGGGCGCGATTAATATATGGAAGTCGCTCTGTCACATCCTTATGTACTGTTGATTTGGATATCCCAAATTTTTTTGCGGTCTGCCTTACTGTTGCATTGTAATCGATAATATAATTCGCTATATCGACTGCTCGCTCTTCTATGTACCCTTTCAAGAGGAGTCCCCCTAATAACCTTGTTTTTACAATCTATGCTTAGGGTAGGGATTTTATGCAGGGCGAATTGTACAATCGAGACTTTGGTAAATATCCAAAAACTATATCACCAAATATTTCTATCCCATTGTTTTCTATTTGATTTTCGTGTATAATATAATCGATAACAACAGAAAGGATGTGAGCTTATGAGATACTTAAGATCTAGTTTACCTGTAACAGCTGTTCAATTTGAATTGGACAAGGGTCTTGAAGATGGATTTGAGTTATGGAGTAAGATTGTAGTTAACGGTTGGATCAAAACTGACAAGCTAATTAAAGTCACTCGCGCAGATGGGACTGTTGTGTGCCCCTATATTGATACCCGACGCGGTCGTTCCTTTATTAAGAATGGCGATTATATTATTACAGAAGATACTGGGGACAAAATTGTATGCGGAGAAGATAAATTCTCTGAACGTTATAAACTTATTGAAGAATAGTAATTGCAAAAGAGGTTATTACAAAACTTATACACGCTTTGTAATAACCTCTTCTTTATAATTCTATGACAATCGTCCCCTAAAGTCTTCATATCCAAACGTTCGGATTACTTTTAACTCTTTTTCCTTACTATACAATACAATCGAAGGCAAGTTAATTCCATTAAACGTATTATTCTTAACCATAGAGTAATGAGACATATCACAAAACAGTAATCTATCTCCCTTTTGTAATGGCTCGTCAAAGGAATAATCTCCAATCACATCACCTGCCAAACAGGTTGCACTAGACAGACGATATGTGTATGCCAGTTCCGAATGTTCACCTGCACCTATAACCTGTGGTCGGTATGGCATCTCAAGTACATCCGGCATATGACATGCTGCCGAAGTATCTAACAGCGCAATATCCATTCCATTCTGCACAAAATCAAGCACCTTTGTCACTAACACGCCTGTATCAATACCAACTGCTTCACCAGGTTCAAGATATACCTCTACATCATATTGCTCCTTCACATGAGCAATTATCTTCTCTAACAAGGCAATATCGTAATCTGGTTTCGTAATATGATGTCCTCCACCAAAATTAATCCATTTCATCTGCTTCATATAAGGAGCAAATTTCTCTTCCACTGCTTTAAGAACACGTTCTAACACCTCAGAACCCTGTTCACACATCGCATGAAAATGAAATCCTTCTATCCCTTCCAATGCATTTGGGTTCTTCGCAAGCTCTTCCTCTAATCTAGCGATGGTGACTCCAAACCTCGAATATTGAAAACACGGATTATATAAATCAACATCCACTTCCGAATATTCTGGATTAATACGAAGCCCGCATGAGATATGTTTATCCACAGACATCGCCTTATTCTTAAAAGTTGTCCACTGTTCGAACGAGTTAAACACAATATGGTCACTAATACGTAAAATTTCATCAAACTCTTCCTCCCTATAAGCAGGAGAATAGATATGAACTTCCTTACCAAACTCTTCTCTACCAAGCTTCGCTTCAAACAAACCACTTGCAGTTGTACCACTTAGATATTTTGCTAGTAACGGATACACCGAAAACATAGAAAATGCCTTCTGCGCCAACAAAATCTTGCAACCAGTTTTCTTGATAACGCTTTCTAATATCTGTGCATTACGCTCCACAAGCTCTTCAATTACTAGATAGGATGGTGTAGGAACTTGGTTTATGATATCTATAGGAATCTCGATTCCTTCATATATTATAACATTTTTATCTTTATCAAATTGATTCATACAAACCCTCTTCTTATAAGTCTATCCTTATACATATCTCTTTATATATCTATATTCATATAGCCCAATGACTATTTTTAATATAACTATTCCAAACAGCACATAAAACCAAAGGCTGTCGCATAATACGTCTTAACCACAATATACAGTGATATATTTCAATTGATATCTCTGTATATTATAGAAAAATTTTATTTTGCAACAGCCCTTGTTAAATCACTCTATTCACTGTGTTCTACCTAAACAACCAGCAAAACCCTCTACTTGCTGTGACACTACTTGAAGTAACCAGCAAAACTCTCTACAACCTTCCCCGTACACACTTAGAAGTCCTTAGATGCGCAGTGTGTTTGTGCCATAGTATGACAGCTTAGAAGCCTTGGAAAGCCTAACAGAGTTTTGCGTGCCTTACTCTACAAGTGTAGGATTAAAGTCCTCAATCCATGGAAGACCATATTCATTCAATGCTTCCATGAATGGGTCTGGATCAAATTCTTCTACATTATACACACCTGGTTTTTTCCATTTACCAGTCATAACCATAGCCGCACCAATCATTGCTGGAACACCTGTTGTATAGGAAATCGCTTGTGAACCAACTTCTTTGTAGCATTCTTGGTGGTCACATACATTATATACATAGTATGTCTTCTCTTGTCCATCTTTTACACCTTTGAAGATACAACCGATATTTGTCTTTCCAACTGTTCTTGGACCTAATGAAGCTGGGTCAGGTAAGACTGCTTTTAAGAATTGTAATGGTACAATCTTCTTTCCTTCAAATTCAATTGGCTCAATAGAAGTCATTCCAACATTTTCAAGACATTTTAGATGTGTTAAATAACTTTGTCCAAATGTCATAAAGAAACGGATTCTCTTAATTCCTTTTATATTAATTCCTAAAGATTCTAACTCTTCATGATGAAGAAGGTACATATCTTTCTCTCCAACTTGGTCAAAATTATACACTCTCTTGATTTCCATTGGTTCTGTTTCTATCCATTCTCCATTTTCCCAGTAGCTGCCCTTTGCTGATACTTCACGAATGTTAATTTCAGGATTGAAGTTTGTAGCAAATGGATACCCATGGTCTCCACCATTACAATCAAGAATATCAATTTCATGAATCTCATCAAAATAATGTTTCATTGCATATGCAGAGAATACACCTGTTACACCTGGGTCAAATCCACATCCAAGTAGAGCTGTAATACCAGCTTTTTCAAAACGTTCCCTATAATCCCATTGCCATTTGTACTCAAATTTTGCAGTATCAAGTGGCTCATAGTTTGCCGTATCCATATAGTCTACTTTTGTTTCTAAGCAGGCATCCATAATCGTAAGGTCTTGATATGGAAGTGCTACGTTGATTACAAGGTCTGGTTTCACTTCATTAATTAACGCAACTAATTCTTCAACGCTATCTGCATCAACTTGAGCAGTTGTAATTTTTGTTTTTCCACCATCTAATTTTTCTTTTAATGCATCACATTTTGATTTCGTTCTACTTGCGATGCAAATTTCTTCGAATACCTCTGAGTTTTGACAACATTTATGAACAACAACGCTAGCAACTCCGCCAGCTCCAATTATTAACGCTTTTCCCATATCTTCATTCGAAACTACTCCTATATATGATTATCCCTCTTCCATAATCATCTGAGTAATTTCTTCCTCCTTTTCTCAACTAACTATTCTTCCTCTAACAACTCCATTACATAGTTCGGTAATGCAAATGCTCCAAGGTGCAAGTTTGTATTATAATACTTCGTTTTAAGTCCAAGTTTATTCCACGCATCTGCGTCCAAATCCTTAACTGGAGATAATCCTTTTGACGCAAAACCAAACAACCAATGACCTGATGGATATGTTGGTATATGCATTTGATACACAGTACTCACCGGGAATACCCCTTTGATATTCCTGTGTGCACGTTGCATTGCCTTCAAATCATTTTCATAGTATGGACTTTCATGCTGATTAATCAAAATTCCATTCTCTGTTAGTGCTTTATAACAGTTACCATAGAATTCTTTCGTAAACAATCCTTCTCCTGGACCAAATGGGTCTGTTGAATCTACAATAATTAAATCATATTCATCCACTGGCGTTCTTACAAACTTCAAGCCATCCTCGTAATGGATATGAACTCTTTTATCATCTAATTTACATGCCGTTTGTGGCAAATATTCTTTACATACGTTAACAACTTCACTATCAATCTCAACCATATCGATATGTTCGATTGTTTCGTATCTCGTTAATTCTCGTATCGTTCCGCCATCACCAGCCCCAATTACTAAAACTTTCTTAATAGCTGGATTTACCGCCATTGGCACGTGGGTAATCATCTCATGGTAGATAAATTCATCTTTCTCTGTAACCATAAGAAAACCATCTAATGTTAGTATTTTCCCGAATTCCTTCGTCTCAAATACATCAATTCTTTGAAAATCACCTTGTCTACTAACAAGTTGCTTATCTACTTTAATAGAAAAGCGGACATTCTTTGTATGTTCTTCCGTAAACCATAATTCCACAGACGTCATTCCTTCCGATTCTAAATCTCACAATCTATTACTACGTTAATATTTTCGATTTTCATATCTTCCGTACCTGTCATAAAGCAGCCTTTTTCCTTTGCGTACATGATATAATTAACAATATCATCTGTAATTCTTTCCCCAGGAGCTAAAATTGGAATCCCCGGTGGGTAACACATTACAAATTCTCCACAAATCATACCCGCACTCTCAGTAATAGGAACGGATTTCTTCTCTCCATAGAATGCTTTCTGCGGTGCCATAACAACATCTGGATTTATATATTCATGGCCAAACAGACCTGTTTTATCCTTCTCATACAAACGTTTAATCTCAGACAATGCAGAAATCAGACGTTCAATTTCAAGATTTCGATCACCAACCGAAATTATCGCTAGGATATTTCCGATATCACCAAACTCGATTTGAATATCATATTCATCACGAAGTAAGTCATACACTTCAATTCCCGCTAGTCCAACTGCTCTTGTATGAATGGATAATTTTGTTTTATCAAAAGCGCAAACTGCGTCATTATCTATTAATTCTTCCGAAAATGCATAGTATCCGCCTAATTTATTAATCTCTTCTCTCGCATAATCTGCAAATTCTACCGTCTTACGGAACATTTCTTTGCCATTTAGCCTAAGATTCTTTCTCGCAATATCAAGAGAAGCCATCAGCAAATACGAACCACTTGTTGTCTGTGTAAGGTTAATAACTTGTCTTACATAGTCTGCATTTACACTCTTATTACATAACAAAATAGAACTCTGTGTAAGAGATCCTCCTGTTTTATGCATACTAACGGACGCCATGTCAGCCCCTGCCGCCATAGCCGTTATTGGCATGTCCTCACCAAAGTAAAAATGTGCCCCATGCGCTTCATCCACTAGTACAAGCATACCGTGTTCATGAGCCAAGGTAACAATCCGTTGCAAATCTGAACAGATTCCATAATACGTTGGATTATTAACCAGTATCGCTTTCGCATCTGGATTATTCTTAATTGCCTCTTCTACATCTTTTACCGACATACCAAGAGGTATTCCAAGTTCTTTATTAATGCCCGGATTAATATAGATTGGCAATGCTCCACATACAACGAGTGCATTAATCGCACTACGATGTACATTTCTAGGCATAATAACCTTGTCGCCTGCTTTACAAGTAGACATTACCATCGCTTGTACCGCAGCTGTTGTTCCATTCACGATAAAAAATGCCTCATCCGCACCAAACGCATCCGCCGCCAATTCCTGTGCCTCCCGTATTACAGATACAGGATGGCACAGATTATCAAGCGGTTTCATGGAATTGACATCAAGTCTAAGACAAGTCTCTCCAAGGAAATGTTTCAACTCCTTGTTTCCTCGTCCTCCCTTATGTCCTGGTACATCAAAACGGGCAATTCGTTTGGAATCATGTTGTTTTAGAGCCTCATATAAAGGCATTCGTTCCTGTGATAGTTTTGCCATGATTTCCTCCTAATAGATATTCATACCACTAAAAATCTCAATCATTTCCTTACGAAGACTATCCGTTATGGCAAGTCTTTGTTTCGGTGGAAGCTCATAAGCATCTTGATTGAATAGGTAATTCTGTAATTCAATCTCCTTGATTAACATTTTCGTATGAAAAATATTGGACTGGTACACATTTACATCGATTGCGTCATAACGTTCTAGTGTCTTTTCATCAATGTAATTTTGTATCGATGTGATATCATGGTCAATAAAAAACTTCTTACCTTCAACATCTCGCGTAAAACCACGTACTCGATAATCAATCGTTATGATATCCGAGTCAAAGCTTGAAATCAGGTAATCTAAAGCGTTTAGTGGTGATACTTCACCACACGTAGATACATCAATATCTACACGAAAAGTGGAAATTGCATTATCCGGATGATATTCAGGAAATGTATGTACCGTTACATGACTCTTATCGAGATGAGCATGTACCATGTCACGTTTTTCCGTTACATATTTGCCTAAATTACAGGATTCATCAATACGTTCCGTTGCAAGGGAATCTTCTGCTATAAGAATATTCACGCTTGCTCCTTGTGGTTCATAATCCTGTTTTGAGATATTAAGGATATGTGCACCAATCATATCGGTTACATCACATAATATCTTCGTTAATCTGTCCGAGTTATATTGCTCGTCAATATATCTGATATAATCTTTTTGCTCTCGCTCACTTTTTGCATAGCAAACATCATAGATGTTGAAGCTAAGTGTTTTTGTGAGGTTGTTAAAGCCATACAGTGTCAGCTTTTTTTCCAACCCTAACATCACAACCTTTCTATACGATTTTGCAGTATCATAGTGCGCAACTACTTCCTATCTCTGCAATTATGCTCTAACCAACATGCCCTTATTCTGTATACAAAACATACGATATAAAATACTAGTATATGCACAATAAATATATCTATTATATTTTATTTCACGCAAAATTAGTCAACGCTAACATTGCAGATTTTTGTATTATTATCACGTTATTAGTAGCTCTCAATAGCTTACCATGTTTTTGATTAAATAGCAATTATAGAAATGATGATTTCATGTTAATTATGTTTAAATTTTTGTTACAGTTCAGCCTAAATGCCATGCCAGCTCGATTACGCTACGCTACATCTCGCTGCGGCTAAGCGCCGTATGGATATGCAACAAGTTTTAATAGATTCGTTCATAATGTATAGCCTATTATCGGAAAGTGTGATACACTAATTTCCGACAGGATTTTTGGCTATTATATCCTTTTGTTATACCCAAATAAGGATAATATAAAGCCCAATTATCAATATTATATATAAGAGTAAAACTACATTACTGAATTAGGAGGCACCAAATGAAAAAAACGTATTTATTTTTAAACATTTTAACACTACTTATCTGCGTATGTTTAATACCGATTAATCTTTTTCTTGCATTTTTCCCAGAATGGCTTGTTGGAATCTTTGTATTACTCTCTGCCTTAACACTTGTTATCTTTTACATAAAAGGAAAAGGAAAAAAACTATCAAAGATTCTACTTACGACCGTTACAACTATTACTGTCGTTTTTTCAGCATTTGCTTCCTACTGCAACCCATACTGGAACAGCTTACTGTTTAAGGATTATCCTAATTCCAATGACTATAATCAAGTATTAACTTTTAATCAAGCCAAAGAAGATATTGACTGCATGATGAAATATCTAAAGAAAGACCATCCGTTGTTTTTGAATTCCACTCCAGCCCCTCTTCAGCAGGCGTATGACAAATCGATTGCCAATCTTAAAAACTCACAACAGATCACTGTTAATAGCCTTCTTCGTGAAATGCATCGAATCTTAGCCGTTCTTCACGATGGGCATACTACTGTCTACGATTGTTATAGTAATACACATCACATGAAATATATGTATCAATTATCAAACGGCGGTTATTCTCTATCGAAAGTAAACGGCAAGACAATTCCACAATTGTTTGAAGATACTTCTGATTTATTCAGTTATGAAATGGAAAGCTGGGGAATACAGCAATTAAAAAGTGATTTAACTACCCTAGAAGGTCTTGACTTACTTGGTATCGACACCAAAGAAGGGATTACCTATACCTACGAAAGCGAAAACGGTTCAGCCGAATCCGTTACGTGCTATGCTTCGGATTTCCTAATTCGTGATGAATACTATCTATATAACGAGATAGATCCTACACAAACAGAACCGGATAACTTTGTATCTTATGCAATTGACGAGGATAAAAGTCTTGCAATTCTCACGCTTAACCGTTGTTGGTTTAATGATGAATACTGCAAGTGCCTAAACGATATGTTCACTGAGGTAAAAGAAAAGAAGATAAGAAATGTTGCAGTTGATTTACGTGCTAATGGTGGTGGTGCTTCTGCTGTTGCATTTGAATTGATACGTTATCTAGACGTGGACTCCTATAATGTAGGTACTATAAAATGGCGTTTTGGTTTTTTCAATTTCTGCGACAATGATGACAACATGGTTAACCAAAAATACCATGCTCTTACTTTTGATGGCGAACTCTATCTATTAACCTCTAACAATTCTTTTAGTTCAGCAATGCAGTTTGCTGAATATATTAAGGATAATAAACTTGGTATCATTATTGGAGAAGCACCTGGAAATACACCAGAAGGATATGGGGAAACAGCCACTTTTCTGTTGCCGAATTCAAAACTATTTTTTCAAGTTTCAACCAAGCAGTTTTTCCGTGCTGATAAAACAGTGCAAGAGAATGTAGTATCTCCTGATATTGCATGTAGCAGGGAGAAAGCGGTTGAGGAGCTTTTGAAGGCAATTGAATAGGTAAGCACTGTTAGATTATAATATCAGATTATAAAAGGGCTGTTGCAAAATAAAATTTTTCTACAATATTCAAGGATATCTATTAAGAATATCACTATATATTGTTGTTAAAGTTTATTTCTGCGACAGCCCCTTATTAATACGGTTCTCTTCGTTATTTCTTGCGAATATAAAAGGTTCTTGTATACGGATTTTCATCTCCGCCCACCTCGCCTATAACTTTTTCAAAATCATCTACATTGAAATCAGGAAAAAAAACATCGCCGTTCTCAACCTCAAGATCTATCTCTGTGATATACATTTTACTCACAAGTGGTATTGCTTCCTTAAACAATCCATAACCACCGCATATGAATATCTTGCTATCTCCCGCCATTTCAATTGCTTGCTGTAATGTCTTAGCCGTCACCAAATTTTCTCCTGTATAATTCGCAGTACTCGAAACCACGATATTCCTTCTGTTCGGCAAAGGATGTCCTATCTCATCATAAGATTTTCTTCCCATAATCACAGCATTTCCAATAGTCAATTCTTTGAACTGCTTCTGTTCCCCTTTAATTTTCCACGGAATCTGCCCTTCTTTTCCAATCACATTGTTCTTGGAACGTGCTACAATTAAACTTATATCGCTTTTCTCCATAAGTCCCCCTCTATCTTCTCGAATCCAAATTCCCCATCGCTGTGTACATCTCAGGTCTTCTGTCACGGAATACTCCCCAGCCAATTCGTAAATCCCAGATTTCATCTAAATCAAATTCTGCAACAAGTACCCCTTCTGACTCACGGTCTGCACTTGCAACGATTGCACCTGTCTCATCAGCAATAAAGGAAGATCCATAGAACTTCATACTACTATCACCTTCTGTCTCTATTCCAATGCGATTCGATGCGATAACAGGCATAATATTGGCTGCTGCATGTCCTTGCATACAACGTCTCCAGTGCTCCATGCTATCTACTGTCATAACTGGTTCTGAACCGATTGCGGTTGGATATAACAAAATCTCTGCACCCATAAGTGCCATACATCTTGCGCTTTCTGGAAACCATTGATCCCAGCAGATTCCCACGCCAACTTTACCGTATCTTGTATCCCACACTTTAAATCCTGTATCGCCAGGCGAGAAATAGAATTTCTCTTCATAACATTCTCCACATGGAATATGTGTCTTACGATATGTTCCAAGAACTGTTCCATCTGCATCAATCATTGCTACCGTATTGAACGTCGTATTGCCTGCTGCCTCATAAAAACTAACAGGTATCACTACCCCTAGTTCCTTTGCAATGTTTTTAAAATGATTTACGGCAGGATTTTCTTCCAACGATGTTGCTAGACGATAATATTCATAAACTTCCTTCTGGCAAAAGTAAGGCATCTCGAACAACTCTTGTAGTAATATAATATTTGCTCCTTGCTCTGCTGCTTGTCTTACAAGCGATTCTGCCTTTTGTAATGTTTCTTCTTTATTCCAAGAACACGCCATTTGTGTAGCTGCTACTTTAACTTTTCTCATAATTTCTCCTTTACTTCTCTACTGGTACTTGTTGCGTAATACAATGAATATTGCCTCCACCAATAAGAATATTTCTCGTTGGCAACTGAATTACCTCTCTATCAGGAAATAATCTTACAAGCACCTCTTTTGCTTTCTCATCCATCGGATCATCAAATCCCGGCATAACAATACCTTTATTAGCAATATAGAAATTCACATAGGAAGCCGCCAATCGTTCTCCCTCTTCCCTTGTCGGTTCATCTTCACACCATGCGATTCCTTCACAATCGTCTTTTGTCATATGAATCGGACTTGGAAGCGGCAGTTTATGTATCACCATCTTTCGTCCTTTTGCATCCACTTCGTTACTTAGTATGTCATAGCAACTCTTTGACATTGCATATTGTGGGTCTTCCTCATTATCCGTCCATGCAAGAACTACTTCTCCCGGTTTAACAAATACACAAACATTATCTATATGCTCATTTGTCTCATCTAGATAAATTCCGTTCTTCAACCAGATAACCTTGTCCACATTCAGATATCTTTTAAGCATTTCTTCAATCTCAGACTTGCTCATATCTGGATTACGACCTTCACTAAGCAAACAAGCTTCCGTAACCATCGCAGTTCCTTCTCCGTCTACATGAATTGCTCCACCTTCTAATACAAAATGTCTTGCATTATACACATCTCTCTGCTCTAAGTCACAAACTTTTCTTGCCACTTTGTTATCCTTATCCCATGGAAAATACAGACCATCTTCTAGTCCTCCCCAAGCATTAAAGTACCAATCAATTCCTCTTACTTCACCTTTATCATCAACAACAAATGTAGGCCCACAATCTCTAGCCCATGCATCATCTGTTGACATCTCTACTACTCGAATTTCCTCTGGTAACATACGTCTAGCTGTATCGTATTCCTTTTCACTAACAAGCATAGTAACCTGTTCAGAACGCTGAATTGCTCTTGCTACTTCTACAAATTCTTTCTTTGCTGCAATCCCACCAAATTGCCAAGAGTCTGCTCGTTCTGGCCAAATCATATAGCACCCTTGATGCTTCTCATATTCTGCTGGCATACGAAAGCCATCTTCTCTAGGTGTTGATTTGAGTATTCTCATTCCATTTAACCCTTTCATAACTATATAAGTGACTATCACTTATAGATATCATCTTGCGATAATACCTTGTAAAAAAATATTTATACAGTTACGTCCTTTCTTGTATTATATCTATTTATATCAGTTACTTAAATTTTTCATTTTTATAATACCATATATATATCACCTTTAAAATGTATCCAGATATTAAAATTTATAAATACCTTTTTCAAAACCCGATAATATTAGGCATCTTCACAATTGACGTTCATTTTCAACTGTGCTAATATTCAAGAAAACATCACTTTAGGACAGCAACACCATCGCCCTAACATCGGGAGGCTTATAATGAAATTACTAAAGCAACTTTGTATTATCTTTGGACTATGTCTAGCTGGAATTGGCATTTCCGCCATACTTCCCTTCACATTTCCTTCTAGCTTAATAAGCATGTTACTGCTTCTTTTTCTATTAATAACAAAAATTATTAAACCAGAATCCATTAAAGAAACCGCCGAATTTCTATTAGAAACCATGGCATTCCTATTCATCCCTGTCGGTGTTGCAATTATAGAACAATACTCTTTCCTAAAAGGTAAGATTCTTATCATTGCATTAATTTGTATTGTTACTACCATTCTTACATTTTTGGTGACTGTTTACACCATTAGTGCTGTAATGAAACTTATGAGTAAAGGAGAAAACAAGGATGAACACATTTCTAAATAGCCCGTTTTTTGGTTTAACACTTAGCTTTGGCGTCTATATACTATGCAAATTTTTAAACACAAAGATAAACCTTGCCCTATTAAATCCACTATTACTAACAACTATCATTATTATTGCGATCCTTACTGTGTTTCATATTCCTCTTGAATCCTACAATGTTGGTGGCAATATTATTTCTGCTTTCCTTGCTCCTGCAACAACAGTCCTTGCCTATTCTATTTATCGACAAATCGCTTTGCTTAAAAAGAATTTTGTTCCGATTGCAATTGGCTGTCTTGCCGGTAGTATAACTTCCATGAGTAGTACATTTCTATTATGCAAAGCATTTGGCATCGACTCTACCCTTACTGCTTCCATGATTCCTAAATCTGTTACTACTCCAATCGCAATGGAAGTAAGCTCTAGTTTATCTGGCATCCCTTCTATCACGGTTGCAGTTGTTGTTGTAACTGGAATACTAGGCTCTATGGTATGCCCTATCTTAATTAAGTTACTACGAATCAAGAACAAGGTTGCCACTGGTGTCGCGATTGGCACTTGCAGTCATGCTGTTGGCACTTCAAAAGCTATCGAACTTGGCGAAATTGAAGGCGCAATGAGCGGTATCGCCATTGGTGTATCTGGCATCATTACTGTTATCATTGCCTTGTTTCTATAAGTACTACATAACTCTACAACACAATACTTTTTAAATAATGCCCATCTCTTTTGCCGCCTCGTTCCAATAGCGAGGCGGTATATGATTCCAGTCCACTTCCTCCATATCCTTAGCAGCAATATCGTAGGCTCTCTTTACACAAGGTGGTGCATAATTCAC
This sequence comes from Anaerosporobacter sp., assembly GCF_031551385.1. GTDB lineage: Bacteria > Bacillota > Clostridia > Lachnospirales > Lachnospiraceae > Anaerosporobacter. The sequence goes on along the minus strand of NZ_JAVBNS010000016.1, from coordinate 3,383 downwards.
TCCATCCTCTATCGAACGCAAGATACAACGCATCCACAGATAGGCTTTCTCTTTCATTTCACTTGCTTCAAATTCTCGTTCTAATTCCCGAAAATCATACGGAATCGTTTGAAACTCAAATTTCCACTTATCTTCAACCCATTCCATCACAGCCATATGTGCACTTTTCTTGCAACCAATTGGCACACCTACAGAACCTGGATTTATAATCAACTTCCCTTCATACTCATAAGCAAATTGTCTATGCGTATGTCCACATAACATATATTTATAAGGTATACCTTCTAGTACGCCCTTTGTATTTTCTGCACCTTCATACAAAAGTTCTCTTGAATTCTCTAAAGAACCATGCGCAAGTATAATTGGTTCTCGCCCTTCCATCTCAACAATTCCTGTATTTGACAAACTTTCAAACCAACGAATATCCTCGCTCTTCAAATTCTCATACGTATATAATAAATTCCCTGTATTCGCTTCGTATACCCAGTTATCAGGATATCCCTCATCATGTCTAATAAAATACTCTTCTCGATTACCTCTTATACACCAAACCTCATACGACTGCCTAATCCTACTTAATAATTCCAAAGTAACCTGCGGATTCGGACAATCACTAACATAATCCCCAAGCAAAATTATCTTCTTGATACCCTGCTCATCAATATAACGCAAACAAGCCTCTAACGCCAAATGATTACTGTGTATATCACTTAAAACTGCAATCCTCATAACGAAATACCCCCTTTCTATCATGTCCTGCCATTACTATTCCAAATAAAGCCTATAACATATTACCTATTTCATTCCACCAAACAGATTTCTAAATTGATACCTTGAAAATTCTCTCGACAATTTACATTATAATCGTTTTCTTCTCTATACGCAATTTCAAGAATTATGTTTTCTATTTGTGCGTCACTTTATAAGGCTATTACTATTCATACATAGTATTCATATTAGTAAAATCCAAGCATTTTAAAGTTTTCCTATAATTAAGAAACGATAACGAAATACCTATCGTACTTCTTAGTGTGTAGTGTGTTTCAAAGGAATGTATAACTTGTATCTTTGAATAAAAGAGCATCCTAAATTTAGGAACAAAAAAACCGATGGCTCTGACTATGATTAGTCTACACCATCAGTTTTATAAAGTTTCAGCAACTTATTTACAAAAGAATACTTCTCTATATTCTGTTCCATCAAAATATTTGATACAACCAACTTGCGGATTTTGTTCATCTAGATCTTCAAATTTAATTTGATTGTGTATAGAGGCATTTTTATAATTATTTTTTGTGAAGACAAATTCATCACCATCATCAGAATCACTGTCAAAAAAATCATTACGACCAAAGCCAATGATACCAGTACTATTGTAATACCGACCAGTAACATAATCGTTTATATGAATAGGTGTGTTTTTACATCCAGAAATAAAGGTTATGTTTCCGCGCATTAACCAGCCTATTTTGGTTTTACTCAAATACATATTTGAAAATTCTAAAACGATCTCGGATTCCTTTCCATAATCAGGAATTTGGCAAGTGATTTGAAAGTATTCATTTAATCCATCATAAGGATTCGTAATAGAGCCTTTTTCAGTTGTTGTATCAATGGACATAGGAGATTCTAGATTTGATATTGGTTTAGTGTTGCTGTTGGTAGCATCTTTGTTTTTGCAAGCTGTTAAAGATGCAACACAAAATAGTATAAGTAAAAGTTTTTTCTTCATAAGTAACCTTTCTGTTAAATTGGTTGTTTTGAGACTAGATATTTATGTAATAAGTTGTGCTACTAACATATCTACCAAAATTAGTTTTATGCTTCAATATTAATCAATTGTATAGGAGGTAGTATTATAAATTAAGTCCACTCTATTAAGAGCGGAATTGCTAGCCTTAATTTTACTTGCATATAAATTCATATTGTTAAGATAAAAAGTAGCATTATAATAAGTTGCGCTAAGTGAAAAGTCTTCTACTGTGCCAGACGTATTGGTAAAAAAGTGTGCCATTGAATTTTTTACAACTTGTTTGGCTGCTTCATATCTAGAAGGAGCAATATTGATATCATCGGCATCAACGGTAGGTGATTTGAAGTAATCGGTATGTTTAATGCGAATATATTTTTTACTCTTAGTATCGAATTTATATGCACTATGAGCAAAAATATCACTTGCTTGATGTAATGCCATACCCCAAATAAATAGTTTCCTGCTTTTAGCATCACTTATTAGTGATGAAATACTAGTATAACTAATGTTTTTAACTTTAAAAGTGGAGAATATATCCATATCAGAAGACTTATAGGAATATGTAGTAGTACCACCAGAGTTGTTTGCAACCATAGTTAAATAAATATAAGAAGCTAAGTAGTTTTTGGTGTAGTATCCGTGAAATTGTGGATACTCTGTTATACCTGCTAGTTCACTATTAAGAGGTTTAAGTTCTTTGCTTCCATCTTGATCTTGCCATATAGCACCTAGTTTAAGTAATTTTAACTGAGTACTAGTTAAAACGTAGCTACTTGTAGTATTATCAACTATTGTTTCGTGAGTTTTTTGAGTCCATGTCCCTGTAACATAATCCACATCCTCAAAGATAGGAATAATAGTTTCATTGTCTTCTAATTCGTCAGTTGGAATAATAGTTTCGGTAGTCTCTATTTCTGTATATAATTCTTTAAATGCGTCATATTGCTCAAGAGCAAAGTTTAAATCTACAAGACCATTTCCATATTCGTTTTTGTCGCCATATAAGTTTGCGGAATAGTTTATTAACTGTCTAATAAAGTCATTCGTACAACTTAAATCTTTTTGCCAAAGAACAGATGCAACACCTGTAACGTGATGGGCAGCCATACTTGTACCATCATGAATTGCAACACCATCGAAAGCACCAGAAGACATAACCTGTTCACCTGGGGCTACAATTTCTAGTGTATCTCCTTGTGCACTTGCATCACTAACTTCTCCAAGACTATTTACTGAACCTACTGCCATTACTTCATCGTATGCTGCGGGATATTCAACGATACCATTATTTCCTGCGGCTGCAATAACTAGAATATTAGCATCTTTAGCATCTTTGATAGCTTTATGTAATATTTCTGAATTCGTAGTTGTTCCAAAACTGATATTAATGATGTTCACTCCTTCATCAATTGCCCAGTATATGGCATCGACTACACGACTAATTGGAGAAGATAGATTCACATCAAGTACTCTTGCAGAGTACAATTGCACATTTGGATTTATACCAGTAATACCTTCGTTATTATCTTTGGCAGCAATGATACCAGCAACGCTCGTTCCGTGTCCCGATAAATCTTCGAATAGTACAAACATATCGTCATTCGTATCACAGATAAAATCTTTTCTTTGA
>NZ_JAVBNS010000241.1:0-12452 GCF_031551385.1 Anaerosporobacter sp. | reverse complement strand
TAGGTCCACCACGTCATGATATATATAGAATGTATTCTGAAACATTTGTCCAATTGCTGAAAGAATATACTCCTTGTATAGAACAATATAGCATAGATGAAGTATATATGGATATGAGTGAAACGATTTCACTTTATGGTTCGCCTCTAGTGGTTGCAAATGAAATCAGAGAGCGTATCAATATGGAATTAGGATTTACCGTGAATATTGGTATAGCTAGTAATAAACTGCTTGCGAAGATGGCTTCTGATTTTGAGAAGCCTAACTTAGTGCATACATTATTTCAAGATGAGATAAAAAGAAAGATGTGGCCACTTCCTGTGTCAGAACTGTTTTTTGTAGGGAGAGCGACATCGAAGAAATTATTTGATATGGGAATTCGAACAATTGGTGATTTGGCAAATGCAGATATCGAGATTGTGAAACTGAATCTAAAAAAACATGGAGAAATGATTCATAATTTTGCAAATGGAATTGATGATAGTATTGTGTTAACAGAGTCGGCGGCATATAAAGGGTACGGAAATAGTACAACAGTACCGTTTGACGTGACGGATCAGGACACGGCACGAACGATTTTGCTATCGCTTAGTGAAACGGTAGGAGCAAGGCTGCGAAGAGATGGTGTTCGGATACGAGTAATCGCAGTAAGTCTGGTAGATTGCGATTTTCATCATGTTTCTCATCAGATGACATTAGTAGAATCAACAGATCTAACGAATGAGATTTATGAAGTTGCGTGTCAATTGTTTAAGGAATTGTGGAGTGGAGAACCGATACGAAACTTTGGTATTCAAACAACACGAATAGAAGATGAAAGTGCAGCAAAACAGTTGAATTTGTTTGATTTTGGGCTTGAGAGAGAACCTAAGCATGTTGTGGTCAATAAGGAAAGTAAATTAGAGGAAAACGTAAATTTCTCGCCTAAGAGAGAAAAGCTAGAAAAATTGGATCAAGCAATCGACCAGATTCGTGCTAAATATGGTATGGATTCGATAAAACGAGCGAATTTTGTGAATAATGAATTGAGCCATATGCCAAGAAAGGAAGATTCAAGGCAGTAATGAGTTGAAAAAAAACATACCCTTTGTTATAATGAATATGGTTTATAGAGTGTTTTCAATTATGGCAGGAAAAACTTATTGGTTTTGCAGTGCCGATTTGGTGGCCTGCAAAGGTTACACAAAAAGATAATAAGATGGAGGCTCGATTAATGAAAACAGATATTCAAATTGCTCAAGAAGCACAAATGGAACATATTAAAGTAATAGCGCAGAAACTTGAAATTAGTGAAGATGATTTAGAGTTTTATGGTAAGTATAAGGCGAAGTTCACAGATGAGTTGTGGGAAGAAGTAAAAGATAGACCAGATGGTAAATTGGTTTTAGTTACTGCTATTAATCCAACTCCAGCAGGAGAAGGTAAAACAACAACATCTGTAGGTTTAGGACAGGCGTTTGGCAAATTGGACAAGAAAGCAGTTATCGCACTTAGAGAGCCTTCTTTAGGACCATGTTTTGGTATTAAAGGTGGTGCAGCAGGTGGTGGATATGCTCAAGTTGTACCAATGGAAGATTTGAATTTACATTTTACAGGTGATTTTCATGCGATTACATCTGCAAACAATTTATTAGCAGCAATGATGGACAATCATATTCAACAAGGAAATATCTTGAATATCGATCCGAATCAAATTGTTTGGAAGAGATGTTTAGACATGAACGATCGTGTACTTCGTAATATTGTAGTTGGTCTTGGACGTAAGGCGGATGGTACCGTAAGAGAAGATCATTTTATTATTACAGTAGCATCAGAGATTATGGCAATTCTTTGTCTTGCTGATGATATGAAGGATCTAAAAGAAAGACTTGGAAGAATCATTGTAGCATACAATTATGATGGAGCACCAGTTACAGCAAAAGAAATTAATGCAGTTGGTTCCATGGCAGCATTGCTTAAAGATGCTTTAAAACCAAACTTAATTCAGACATTAGAACAAACGCCAGCAATCGTACATGGTGGACCTTTTGCTAATATCGCACATGGTTGTAACAGTGTAAGAGCAACAAAAACAGCACTTAAACTTGCAGATTATGTAATTACAGAAGCAGGATTTGGTGCAGACCTTGGTGCAGAGAAATTCTTTGATATTAAGTGCCGTATGGCAGGATTAAAACCAGATGCAGTTGTTCTTGTAGCAACAGTAAGAGCATTAAAATACAACGGCGGAGTAGCAAAAGCAGATCTTGCTGGAGAAAACTTAGATGCATTAAAAGCTGGTATTGTTAATCTTGAAAAACATATTGAGAATTTACAAAACTATGGAGTACCTGTAGTTGTTACATTGAATAGATTTGTAACAGATACGGATGCAGAACTTGCTTTTGTAAAAGAATTCTGTGAGACACGCGGTTGCGAATTCTCCCTTTCTGAAGTATGGGAAAAAGGTGGAGAAGGCGGAATTGACCTTGCAAAGAAAGTAATTAAGACAATTGATGAAAAACCAAGTAACTTCAAAGTACTTTATGATGATATCTTTTGAATCACAGAAAAAATTGAAACAGTTGCAAAGAAGATTTACGGTTCATCAGAAGTAACATATGATGTTCAAGCTTCAAAGGCAATAGAGAAGATAGAGAGTCTTGGATTTGCTACGATGCCAGTTTGTATGGCAAAGAACCAATATTCATTATCAGATGACCCTACATTACTTGGAAGACCAGAAAACTTCCCTATTCACATTCGTGAAGTATATGTATCTGCAGGAGCAGGATTTGTAGTAGCAATTACTGGTACCGTAATGACGATGCCAGGTTTACCAAAGAAACCAGCAGCAGAAGGTATCGATGTGAATGAAGCAGGAGTAATTACAGGATTATTCTAAAAAAATCCCCATCATGTTCAAGGAAAATTCCTTGCATGATGGGGATTTTAATTAGCATTTTTCTGGTTCTGGATAAGTAACGCCGAATGTATCAACAGTTACTGTTTTCATAATTTGATCATAAGTTGGTCTATCAGAATAATCAACTTGTGTCTCAGCAATTTCATTTACAACATCCATACCTTCGACTACTTTACCGAAAGCAGCATAAGAACCATCTAGGTGAGGTGAATTTTTGTGCATGATAAAGAATTGTGAGCCAGCAGAGTTTGGCATTTGTGAACGAGCCATAGAGATAACACCTTCTGAATGGATAAGGTTGTTATCAAATCCGTTCATAGAGAATTCGCCTTTGATTGAGTAACCTGGGCCACCCATACCAGTTCCATCTGGGCAACCACCTTGAATCATAAAACCTTTGATTACACGGTGGAAGATAAGACCATTATAGTAACCTTTATTTACTAAAGAGATAAAGTTGTTTACTGTGTTTGGTGCAATTTCAGGATAAAGTTCTACGCTAATAATTCCACCAGTTTCTAATTCAATTGTAACAACAGGATTTTTTTCTGCCATGTTTAAGTTCCTTCTTTCTTAAGAGTATTAGATAATTGCCGACATTTGTTTTGCAAAAAGTATTCGCTATAGTTGGCAATGCTACGTATATGATAATAGAAAAAGGAGCGGATGTCAAAGAAAATGTAACACATATTGGACAAACAGTTGTTGCATGGAGCGTTTCATGATATTATAGAAAGAGATTTTAATGATAGAGGAGAATGTAAGCTATGCAAGATAAAGAGAATTTTCTTGCTATGTTAGCAGCGATTGTTGACTTAGCGAAGACGCAGGATAATATAATTACAACAGATGAGATAAAAGAGCTATTAGATGATTCGGAGTTTACCGAGGAACAGATGGGGCATGTATATGAATATCTAGCAGCAAACCAGATACGAATCCAAGGATATATTCGTGCGACAAAGACGATGGAGGAACAGGTAGAGAATCTGGCAGATAGTGAACAAGAATATGTAGATAGTGAGAGCAAGAAAGCAATAGAAGAATTAAATGAAAGAGAACAACGGTTAGAGCAAGAAGAGGCATCGTATATAAGAATGTATCTTGAGGATTTGGAAGCGATAAGTCCAATGATTGAAGGTGAGATAGAAGGGCTACTTCAATCGTTACGTAAGGGGAATCGTTCTGCGAAAGAGAGACTTCTTGAACTTCATCTTCGTGAAGTAGTAACAATTGCAAGAAGTTATCAAGGAAGAGGAATTATTGTTGGTGATTTGATTCAAGAAGGTAATATTGGATTAATGACAGCATTGGAAGAGATTTATACAGGAGCAAATCGTGTGCCAACAGAATCTGTCTCGGATACAACAGAATATATCTTAAATCGTATCCGTGAAAGTATGGAGTTTGTAATTGCCGAGCAACAAGATGACAAAATTCTTGAGAATCGAATTGTTGAAAAAGTTAATTTTATTAGTGCAACTATGAAAGAATTAGCTGAAGAATATGGTAGGGAAGCAACAATAGAGGAACTAGTCCAGTTTACTAAGATAGATAAATCAGAAATGGAAGATATCTTAGAATTGGCCAAAGATACATTGTCTGTGTCGGAGGAAGAATAGGAAGCTGGATTCTTGGTTGCTCTGCGTTATTTGCCCAAGCCTTGCAACGCAGTGCAAGGCTTGGGCATGAATAGCAACACAAAAACTTCATATACTGCATTTGCAAACAGATTTGTTTTTTAAAATGATTTTTGATGAAATTTTTTGTATTGCATGAAAATTTTGAAAAATTCGCTTGCTTTTTTCTTTTCTGTGTGTTACTATATATTTTGTTGATAGGCAAGATACATATTCATCAACTAAGCCGGCATGTCGGAATGGCAGACGAGGCAGACTCAAAATCTGTTGGTGGCAACGCCGTGTGGGTTCAAGTCCCACTGCCGGCACTATAGGGAACTAGAAAAACTCAGTATTAATAATAGATACTGAGTTTTTTGATATAAAAAAATAGGAGAGTGAAAGTTTATATTGAGGTGCTATGGATGTAAAAAGCATGAAGATACATAGACTTTATTTTTCACATATGATATAATCATATCAATAATTAATACATTCAAGGGGGAGAGATAGCATGACTGATAGCGAAAAACTGGATTTGATATTATCGGAATTAGTATCAATAAAGCAAGAACAAGTAGCAATGAAAAATGAACAAACAGCAATGAAAAATGAACAAACAACGATGAGAAACGAACAAGCAACAATGATGAACGAGATGATATCTGTTAAAAGTACATTATCTAACGTTGAAGAAAAGGTAACGAATCTCGAAACGAAAGTAACTAACGTTGAAGAAACAGTAACGAATCTTGAAACGAAGGTAACGAACATCGAAGAAACAGTAACGAACCTCGAAACAAAAGTAACTGACACAAGATTACACCTTGAAAATATAACAGACAAGAGTATTTCATTATTAGCAGAAAATCATATAACGTTAATTAGCAAGCTAAATCAGACAGTAAAAGTTGCTGATAAAGATTTAATTAACGAAATGAAAATGTTATATCTCACAGAAAAGGTTGAATTACTTGAAAAAGAAATAGCAGATATTAAAAATAAAATCGCATAACAACATATCATAAATGAAGATAAAAAGTCTATTGAATTATTAAGGAATTTGAGTAGTGTCACAATTAAAATGGTGATACAATGGGTGAAAAAATGAACGATATTTTGATGAGACGTAAGAATAAAGTGATTGTTAGTAAAGGAACAGAAACAAGCCCAAACAATTCGTATATCGTGACTATTATGAAGAATGTTGAAAATCTCGGATATACATTTTCAGGACAACTATTTAAACGGTTACAGAGTTTATCTATAGAGGAACTACAGAGTTTTTATATAGAACTAATACCGATATTAAAAAGTATGATAGGGGCTAATGTTGTATATAAGCCTATGTATCCCAATTTTCCAAGGTCTGTTATGAAATATAATGAATTAGAGCTTTATTTGAATGCCATGATTCATTATTGGTCAAATGGTACTTTATATCCAGATGAAAAGAAAAACAAAAGATTACCATTGTTTGATGAAACGAAGGTGAAAGTAATTGATTTGGGAACAGAAGATGACCTGCGAGATATTTTTTTCAATCTGTGCCAGTCAAAGACATCAATTTCACAGTCTGATAAAGACGATCTTGAGTGGATTTTTAAGAAGAGGAACATTGAATTTCCAGATAATATCCCATTGAAAGAAAATATTGCATTAGTTGGTAAGTTGTATTTGGAGAATGCTCCATTAGCACAAGCTAAAGATATTCAGAGATACTTTAGAACTGCAACGGATGTCTTGCGATTGATAACGGCAATGTCAGACGGCGATACCAGTCTTGCAACGAATACCAAATTCAGAAGCTTTAAAAGAAAAGAGAGAAGATTAATATTAGAGCTGTTATGTAATTGCGATGTAATTGAAGAAGATATGCTTCGATACAAAAATCGATGGATTCGTGTGGGAGAGCGGTTGCATCCGAAAGAATATGATGAAACACAATATGGAAAGGCAATTACAGCATTTGACAAACTTCGAAATGGAGTTAAAATCGAAACATTTGCAGGGAAAGTTACAAAATCAATTTTAGAAGAAAACGATAAAGAAACCCTTAGTCTATTGAAGAAAAGACCAGGTGAATTAGCTAGAAAATTAGATTATCTTTTGAGAATTACAGAAGATAAGAATGCAGTTATAGAAGCTTTTAATGAAGTCGTGGCTAATGTAGCTACGCCTGTTTTGTTACAGGTAAGGGAACATTTTGCACACAGAGAAAATCAACAAGAGACAAGAGTGTTCTTTCCGAAAGGAAATCTCGCTAGAAGTTATGCCATTAAGAATAACTTGCCTATAATTGGTGCAGAGTATTGTGAATCGATTGTATTAATTTGCGAAAATGCATTAATTGAGAATTATAGAGCGAAAGAATGTTTAGGTAAGGTATATTTAGCAGAGGAATTCAAAAACCACATAATTCCTTTTTCTCAGAGAAGTGCAAGTAAAAGTTTAAAAACAATGGTAAGAGGGTCAAAGATTTCGATTTCCAAGAATACAAATGTGCTAAGAGCATTTATTTGGTGGACGAATAACGAAGAAGATTATCAAGTGGATATTGATTTATCCGCTGCAATCTTTGATGAGAACTGGAACTATAAGGAACATGTATCGTATACGAATTTATATTCTAGTGAGTATCAAGCAGTACATTCTGGTGATGTTACGAATGGTGGTTTGGTAGATGGTGATGGAGTAAGTGAGTTTCTTGATGTTGATATTGAATCTATTGCAGCGTATGGGGCAAGATATGTGGTATATCAGGTTTATAATTATTCAGGACAAAAATATTCGGATTTAACGCATGCTATGTTTGGCTGGATGAATCGAAACGATGTTAGCTCTGGTGAAATATATGAACCAAAAACAGTTGAACAGAAGATGGATTTGGTTTCTCGAAGTATTGTATGTATTCCTGTTGTTTTTGATTGTGTTACACGAGAGATTATTTGGTGTGATATGAATTTGTCGTTAGATGGCTGTTATAGTAATATAGGTGGCAATAATGTCGAAAGTAATATTACTGGTGTAGCAGCGACTTGCTATAGTATTGTTAATATGATAAAACCTAATCTGTACGACCTCATAAATTTGCATATTAAAGCAAGAGGTACAAGAGTGGAGAACAAAAAAGAGGCAGATATTATATTTGATATAGATTCTGGTATTACTCCTTATGATACAGAAGTATTTATGGGAGAATATATTTAAAACGGTAACTCGAAAAGGGTTACCAATTGTGGCTATATACCAACTTCCTTCTAATTCTTTGGGTGAAAATAGTTGGTATAATCTCCACAAACAAAAAAAGTTGTCGTTTCAAACTGCACTATTTGTAAATAGAGAAAGAATAACGGGTCTTGGAAGTATCCAATCCCATAGCCTTTCGATATGAAACAAATCGTGTGGTTTTTTGTTTTATAGTCGGGAACAAGAAATTATCAATTCCGCCCTAGAAATCAATATGTTGAATTGATAAATCTATATGTAAAGCACATAATATAGTGGTTAAAAAAAGAATTTCTTTGTAAAAAGGAATGTTCGTGTTATTATAGTAGTAGAGCCTAAATACAAAGATATATTGTGTTTGGGAAAAAGGGTTCATAACTATCTATTTCGTAGGAACTTGGGAAAGGAGCACATTAAGCAATATGACTTGCAAAGAAGCACAAGCATTAATTATGCCATATATTAATGACCAATTAGATGTTGACCAACTAGAAGAGTTTTTAAAGCATATAGAACATTGCTCCGATTGTAAAGAAGAATTAGAAGTCTATTTTACGCTCCTAACTGGTATGAAACAACTTGATGAGGATAAGAATTTATCAGGAGATCTTCATATTGATTTTGAAAAATCGCTGCATAAGTCAGAGGAGAGAATACGTAGAGTTAGATTGAATTATGTACGGAAAAGAATGATTTATATTATTGTATGCTGTGTATTCTGCATTCTGGTTAATGTGAATTCAAGTTCAATAATAGAAACAGACATAGAGGAAGAGAAAGTGGAGGAGAGTAACTTTTTCTTGGAGTATTATTATTTTTTGGATAAACAGACCTTGCTGAATAAAGAGATAGAACATCATTATGAAGACATCATGGAGTATATTATAAGATGTCAGACAAGAGAAGCAATTGATTTCGAAGAGAGAATTGACAAACCCATGAATGATATTGACATTAAAGAAGAGTATAATAGATAAAACGGGTAATATGATACCGATATTATAGAAAGTAAGAATTGGAACACAGAAAGGAATTAACCGAATGAGTGATAAAATAGTCTTGATAGATGGAAACAGTATTATAAATCGTGCTTTTTATGGAGTGCCTGATTTAACGAATTCAGAAGGAATTCATACGAATGCGATTTACGGATTTATAAATATTATGCTGAAAATATTAGAGGAAGAGCAAGCACAGTATTTGACAGTAGCATTTGATGTAAAGCATCCAACATTTCGCCATATTAGATATCCGGAATATAAAGGAACAAGAAAAGGAATGCCTGATGAATTGCGTGAACAAGTTCCGCTATTAAAAGATGTGTTACATGCGATGGGTATTCGTACTGTTGAAAAAGCTGGATATGAGGCAGATGATATTCTTGGTACAATTGCAACAAGATGTAGCGAACAAGGAATGCGAGTTTCCTTAGTTTCAGGAGACAGAGATTTACTACAACTTGCTACAGAACAGATACTAATAAGAATTCCAAAGACGAAACGTGGTGGAACGGAAATCGAGAATTATAATACTGCGGAAGTAATTGAGAAGTATCAAGTTTCACCGGCGCAGATTATTGACTTAAAAGGTTTGATGGGAGATGCTTCAGATAATATACCGGGAGTGCCTGGAATTGGAGAGAAGACAGCTGCTAAGATTCTTACAGCATTTGAGACAGTAGAGAATGCATATGCGCATATTGATGAAGTTATGCCGAATAAAGCGAGAGAATCGTTACGTGAGCATTATGATTTGGCAGTGCTAAGTAAAGAACTTGCAACAATTAAGATAGATTGTGAATTAGATTATGAATTAGAAGAAGCGAAAATGCCTTTGCTCTTTACGCCGGAAGCATTTGCGTTATTTAAACGATTTGAGTTCAAGAGTCTTCTTAATCGATTTGAGACAAATGTAAGTCGAAACGATAAGGTAGAAGAGAAATTTATAGAGGTTACATCGAAAGAAGAGGCAGATAAGGTTTTTCAGTCGATAGAACAGTTAAAAGAAGCAAAGAATTTAGAGGAGTTAGTAGCAGATGGAGTTAGTACAGACAGAGTAGGTTTCATGCTAGCTATTATAGGGAATGAAGTTGTAGGAGCGGCACTAACTTACTCGGAGAAAGTAAGCTACTATATACAAGTGAATAAGGAGATTTCAGCGGAATATATAATTGAACGAGCAAATATAATAATAGAGAAGAACATTATGTTATCTGTCGTTTCCTTAAAAGAAATGCTTCTTTATATTCGAGCAACAAATGAGAGTAAAATCTATGATATGGGACTTGCATCATATGTATTGAATCCGTTAAAGGATACGTATCATTATGATGATATTGCTAGAGACTATCTTGAAATGACATTTCCATCAAGAGAAGAACTATTTGGTAAGACGAAAGAAAAAGATGTTTTTGAAAGTCAGAAGGAGACATACAAGAATTATATTTGTTATCATAGTTATACAGCATATCTTGCACTAGAGAAATTAAGTGCTACGTTACATGAAACAGAATCATTAGGGTTATTTGTTGATATAGAGATGCCGTTAATCTATACCCTATATGACATGGAATATAGAGGTATTCGTGTCAATAAGGAAGCACTGAAAGAGTACGGAAACCAGCTAGAGGTTCGTATTAAAGAATTAGAGAAGAATATCTATGAGCATGTAGGAGAAGAGTTTAATATTAACTCACCAAAGCAATTGGGAGTTATTCTATTTGAAAAGATGCATATGCCATTTGCTAAGAAGACGAAGACGGGATATTCAACATCTGCTGATGTGCTAGAAAAATTACGTTGTGAAGACCCAGTTATAAATGAGATTCTAGAATATCGTCAATTAACAAAATTAAAGTCTACGTATGCAGATGGTTTAGCAGTATATATTGCAGATGATAATCGCATTCATGGTAAATTCAATCAAACAATTACAGCAACAGGACGTATCAGCAGTACAGAACCAAATCTTCAGAATATTCCAATTCGTATGGAACTTGGACGTCAGATTCGAAAAGTATTCATACCAGAAGAGGAATATGTATTCCTAGATGCCGATTATTCACAGATTGAATTACGTGTACTTGCGCATATGTCAGCGGATGAAAGACTTATTGATGCATATAAGCAAGAACAAGATATTCATAAAATAACAGCTTCTCAAGTGTTCCATACGCCATTAGATGAAGTTACAAGTGCACAACGTAGTGATGCGAAAGCAGTTAATTTCGGAATCGTATACGGAATCAGTTCATTTGGTCTTGGCCAAGATCTTAATATAACGAAAAAAGAAGCTGATATGTATATAAAACAATATTTTGCAACGTATCCAAAAGTTAAGGAATTTCTTGATAACCTTGTAGGAGAGGGAAAAGAGAAGGGATATGTTACATCGCTGTTTAACAGAAGAAGACCTATTCCAGAATTAAATTCTAGCAATTTCATGCAACGTTCTTTTGGAGAACGTGTTGCTATGAATTCTCCAATTCAAGGTACAGCAGCAGATATTATTAAGATTGCCATGATTCGTGTGAATCAAAAATTAAAGGATTTGAAATTAAAATCAAGATTACTATTACAGATACACGATGAATTATTAATTGAGACGCATAAGGACGAGATTGAGCAAGTAGCAGCGATTCTAAAAGAAGAGATGCAAGGGGCTGTAAATCTTAGCATACCAATGGAAGTAGAAGTGAAGCAAGGTAACAGTTGGTATGAAGCGAAATAAATAGTTTACGAAGGGAATTGTGCCAGATTATGAAAGTAATTGGATTAATGGGAGGTGTCGGTAGCGGAAAGTCAACCGTAGCGAACATCTTGGAAAAAGAATATGGTGCATATCTTATAATTACAGATGATATTGCAAAAAAATTATATGATAAAGACGAGGAGGGGTACCAAAAGGTAGTTTCTTATTTTGGTACTGAAATCCTCAATGAAGATGGGCAAATTAATCGAAAGCAATTAAGTGGGATTGTATTTGCTGATAAAGATAAGTTGGAAAAATTGAATTCATTTATTCATCCGTTGGTGATGAAATATGTTATCAATGAAATTGAAAACATAAAAAAGGAAAATAAGCAAAAGACGAAGGAAGAACAAGTGCCTTATATCGTTATTGAAACAGCGTTACTAATTGAGGCAGGGTATCGTGGTTTATGCGATACAGTGTGGTATGTAGCTGTAAATGAAGAAGTACGTAAACAAAGATTAATGAGTGGGCGCGGCTATTCGGAAGAAAAAATCGCTTCAATTTTAAAAAATCAAATGAGTGATGCAGATTACAGTGACAATTGTGACAAAATATTATATAATAATGGTGATGTAGACACTTTAAGAAAAGAGATACAATTTTTACTAGTTTAGCATAGATAAATATGTTATAATTGGTGTATTAAAAAGATACTATAAAAGCACGATTCTGGGGGCAATTTCAATGGAACAGACAAGATATCCAAAACATATGGTGTTCGGATTAGATATCGGCACAAGAAGTATTGTGGGCACGGTAGGCTATCGAGAGAATGAGCACAATTTCACAGTAGCTGCAGTCTGTGTTAAAGAGCATGATAAGAGAGCAATGTTAGATGGTCAGATACATGACATTGGAAAGGTAGCGGAGTCAATTGCCTACGTAAAAAAAGAATTAGAAAAAGAGCTTGATGTTACACTGAGTGATGTATTTATATCGGAAGCGGG
>NZ_JAVBNS010000210.1:0-23654 GCF_031551385.1 Anaerosporobacter sp. | reverse complement strand
AATAGTCAAACCGTTTCTAAAATCACCTGCTGATACCATATATAATATTCCTCCTTAAATGCTTTTGCATATCTAACGTTCTATTTACATAAATGCAATAGACTACATGTGATAACCTTATTATCAACTCTAATAAGTTTATAATATTATTCGTTATTTTTCAACTGTTTTTTTAAGTATTGTATACTTTTAACTATAATGTGTTATTATCACCTCCCATTAGGCTGTGACAAGTAACACTATAATTCAATTAATTGTTTCTCAGAATGAGTGAAATTAATATGCCCATCTTCCGTAACAACAACTAAATCTTCAATACGTACACCACCGAAATTCTCGATATAGATACCCGGTTCAACAGTTTCTGTTACGTTGGCTAGTATAATACTTTCTTCCAATGCCGAAAATCTAGGTTCTTCATGGATAAACAATCCAACGCTATGTCCAAGACCATGTCCGAAACAACCTTTGTATTTTGTAGAATCAATAATGTCTCTAGCCACTTTATCAATATCTTTTCCAACTACACCTGCATGGATTGCATCAAGAGCTTCTAGCTGTGCTTTTAAAACTGTATTATACACTTCTTTTTGTTCTTGAGACGCTTTACCAACTACAATTGTTCTTGTCATGTCTGAACAGTATCCATTGTAAATACAGCCAAAATCCATTGTAACAAAATCACCAAGTTCAATCTTCTTAGCAGATGGAGTCGCATGACACATAGAAGAATTCACGCCTGATGCAACAATAGAATCAAAACTTAATCCTTGTGCACCATTTGTCTTCATAAAGAATTCAAGGTATGCTGCTACTTCTAATTCTGTCATACCAGGCTTGATTACCTCAAGAATCTTAGTAAATGCAATATCACCAATGTGTTCAGCCATCTTAATATTTTCAAGTTCCTCTGCCGTCTTAACAATTCTTAGTTTTGTTAAGGCATTCTTAACCGCAACCATTTCCTTCTTGTGAAGTTTTTCATTTAGATTGCTATAGCTTGCATAAAGAAGATTATCATCTTCAAATCCTAGTCTTTCAACGGCATCTGCATCAAGCAAATCATTAATTGCCGCAACATAACCACCATTACCGATTTCAATTACTTCAAATCCATTGCTTTCACCATTCGCTTGGATTGTATAGCGAAAATCAGTTAGAATGATACTACGATTTCTTGATACATAGAGGTATCCTGTCGCACCAGTAAATCCACTTATATAGCGCATATTATATCCATCAGATACCAAAACAGCATCCAGATTTAATTCATCTAATATACTAACAACTCTTTCTTTAACACTCATTTAAATGTCCTCCAATCAAAAAACTATTTTACTACTTTTGTTTTGATATCATGGATTTAATTGCTTCCAATGCATATAGATAGCCATCTAATCCCAAACCTACTATCTGTCCTGTACATGCTGGTGCTGTCACTGATACATGTCTGAATTCTTCTCTCTTATGTACATTTGAGATATGAACTTCTATCTTAGGCATTTCAACAGATGCAAGGGCATCACAAATTGCATAACTATAATGAGTATAAGCACCTGGATTGATGATGATACCGTCCATCTCTTCAAAATATGCTTTTTGAATACGGTCAATAATTTCGCCTTCACCATTGCTTTGAAATGTTTCTATTTCTATTCCTTCTTCTTTTGCCTTTTGCTCTAGCATCTTTAATAATTTTGCAAATCCTTCGTCACCGTAAATCTGTTTTTCACGTATACCGATAAAATTAATATTAGGTCCATTAATAATTAGAATTCTCATAACTACTCCTTATGTTTGTTTGATAAATGTTTTCTATAGTAATGTAACACAATTCTCTCTAGATATCTCTTTAGCACAATCTGTATCTCTTCTTTGGGATCAATTGGTTTTGTCAGATACGATGTCATTCCTGCTCGTTTTGCACCATATACATCCGTAAACAACTGGTCTCCAACAAAGACAGAATTCTTTGGTGTTGTTCCCATTAGCTCCATGGCTTTGTAATAATTCTTCGTACTTGGTTTGTGTGCATTATAGATATAATTAGCCTGAATCTCTTTATTAAATCGCTCCACTCGCTCCCTTTGATTATTCGAAATCAAGCAAACAGAGAAGCCTATTTCTTTTAAGTTGGCAAATAGATTTTTCGCACGTTCTGTTGCATCTGCACCATGTTCAACAAGTGTATTATCAATGTCAAACAAGATTCCTCGATACCCCTTATCAAATAGCTGTTTAAAGTCAATTGAATATGTACTGTCTACATATTCATCTGGATAAAATTTTTCTAACATCAAAAACTCCAATCTTTTTAGCAGAAAATAAAGTTACCCTTGTTGCCAAGGGCAGAACAACGGAGCCAAATTGACTCCGTCGTCTATGTACAAGCCACTCTCTATTATAACAACTAATTCGCATTAACTCAAGGCAACAAGCTATATTTTATTATAAATTTAGTCATATTTTCTTCTAATTGCTTAAGATAATAAGTCATCTTTTCTTCATCAAACATATTTTTTAGTAGATTCGAAATATCTTCCATGTTCTTAGGTAGGTATTCACAACGCTCCAAAGCAATCGTAAGCATACGTTTTTCACCCGGATGTAGCATCTCATTTGCTGCAAATATCAAGTCAAAATACGACGCAAGATATTCCGTAATACGATGATTTACACTTACCATATCGTTTCTTTTATATGCTTTTCGTATCTGACTATCAAAAGATGGAATATATCCTGTTAGTAGCTGATAATTCTTTCTAATAATATTTTTCTTTAGAATCGCAGGGAAAGGAATATCAAACCGTTCTTTTAAGTTCGAATACATCTCATCCTTCTCATACAAAATGATACTCGACATTACATTACTCCACATACAAGTAGTATAACCATTATTCGCATTTCCATTAATAACTGTACTCTCTAATTGTTCTATAATTGCATTGCAGTTTCGGTAAATAATCTCAATAACCGTACCCGAATTTAAAATACAGTCATCTTCTTCCTCCCAAAACGTATTCTCAAACTCCGTATACTGGCAATATTTCATCAATATAGCCTTCCTCTTCGAAGCAGGAACAGGTTCTTCCGAATATACGTACACATCGTAATCCGAATCCTTATCACAATAACCAGAAGTTCTTGACCCTCCAAGTGTAATCGCCAAAACTTCAGGCAATTCAGAAAACGCCTTAACTAACTCTTCAATTTCATCAATATTATTAAACCCCATATTATTCTCTCCTCTCAAGGACAAAGGTGTCCTTGTACTATTCATATCGCAATTATTAAATTTCAATTCTTATTCCTAATCTTTTGTTTTTTACTTTTTACTTTCTTACTTTCTTATCTTCATATTTTCTTTTGCTAATCACTTTAGTAGTCTTTTATGTACTACCATTTCATCATACTACTTTTCCTTGAAATTGTCAATTCGCTTCCTTTCTTTTTCCTCTATCTCTTTCCACTCCACTTTTTCCCCATATAATAATTTAAGTATTCAAAAGACTATTATTAACTTTAGGACGATGCCAATTTGAATCTCGTTTTTGAAATTGTTTTTTGTAAATGCGTTCGTTAGTTTTAATTAGCAACCTCCTCCTAACTTAAATCCCCAAGAATAGTTATTCATTCAACACCTTCCCCGTACTTGTGTGCCAATAACTTACCCAAGCAAAACTTCAATATCTTAACTGCGTATTCGTTGCTGCACTATAACTAAAAAACGATAGCGAAACACCTATAGCACTTCTTAGTGTGTACCTCCACAACCTAGGAAGGCGAGGCATGGATGCCGATGCCAGCCTGAGCTGAGGCAGGATGCCGAATCGAAGGCGGTTCCGTAACTATTCCAACACCTACCCGTACACATTTAGAAGTACTTAGGTGTGCAGCGTGTTTTGTGTTATAGTGCAGCAGCGAATACGCTTTTTAAAAACCTAAAGTTTTGCTTCGAGAAACTCTATTCGCCCGTATTATTTTCCCATACCCACAATATACTTAATTATAATGAGTATGAAAGAAGGAAACCCTCTTGGCTTCATCACCAATTATAGGCGTACTTGCCAATATCAAATTTGCCGACACCCTTGGAACTGATCACATGTATGTTAATGATGAATATGTCCTAGCCCTTGAAAAGGTTCAGACAATCCCAATCATTATCCCACCAGTTACTAGATACGAAATGCTAGACACATATATAGACATTTGTGATGGATTTGTATTAAGTGGTGGTGTCGATATCAATCCAATCTATTTCAATCAAGAACCCTCAAAGAATCTCGGAACAGTAAACAACAAACTAGATGTATTTCAAATTGCATTAACGAAAAAAATATTGCGTAGCAGAAAACCGATCCTTGCTATCTGTCGAGGAATACAGTTATTAAACATATGTCTAGGCGGAACAATTCATCAAGATATGGGCGATATACCGAACGAAACAATCCTACATATGCAAAAATCAGAACGGCATCGCGGTATTCACAAAGTAGACTTCACACCAGGCTCGAAATTATACGAGTTATTTGGAGATGGCATATTTGTTAATAGCTATCACCACCAAGCTGTTGCTGTTCCTGGTGCTAATCTGCAAGTCGTAGGGCGAAGTTCTGACAATGTGATTGAAGCGCTGGAACTAAAAGGTCATCCTTATGCTATTGCTGTTCAATGGCATCCCGAAATGATGTTTGCGAGAACAGATGAGATGCGAGAATTGTTTGAATCATTTGCACAGGCTTGCCTGTCTAAAAAAGAATAGCTCTTTCAATTCAAATGGCTTTCAATCCAAATCTCTATTGACTCTTACGTTTCGTTATAGTGTATGATAACTATCATAATCACACACAGAAAGCCCGAAAAATCACAACTTAAGAGCTTGACAGTAGAGAGAGGATAAACACAATGAATTATAATGTAACTGCTATCCGTTCTGATAATACCTATAAAAAAATAGCAACCGCTTCACCTGATAAAAAAGAGGATATTTACCGCTTTGAACTTATGAAACCCTTTGAGAAAAAATGGGAGTACTATCATATTCCTTTAAAAGCCAAAGAAGAAAATGGTTATGACATCATTTTGGCAAGTAATATGTTAGGATTTCAACCCCCTATCGAAATTGATGAATCATGGCTTACCGATATTCATTTGTTAGCATCAGATACCTTCTGGGACGATTGTAAGGCTGCCATTCATGATTCTCTTTCCTGTTTTACACAAAAAGGTATTGAATTGCCCGTAAAAGACTACCGCTTCACCATTCTATTAGCAAACCCAGATAGTCCATATACAAAAATAAATGATGGATATTGTGGCGATGGTGGTATTCCTGGATATATATTTGCATGGCTGCAACCAACTGAATTTACAATGAAACGTTTACCCGTTGCACTTGCACACGAGACAAATCACAATGTCCGTTTTCAATTTATAAAATGGCGAGATGATATCACACTTGCTGAAATGATGGTAAATGAAGGGCTTGCAGAAAATTTTGCTACCAGTCTATATGGTGAAGAAAACCTCGGCCCTTGGGTAAGCAAAACCAATATGGAAACACTCAATAATTATATTAAGCCTATTATTAGAGACGGGCTTGATGTGCAGGGACTAGATAACTTAACAGCTTATTTGTATGGTGATGAAATGGCTCTTATGCAAAATTATTTTCCAGTAGGTTTACCATATTGTGCTGGATATGCTTGTGGTTATCACATGATAAAATATTATCTACGAAAAACAGAAAAATCTATCATTGATGCAACCTTAACACCTGCAAAGGATATTTTAAAAGAAATAGATGGCTTCTGGGAGGAAGACACACGATAGAACAACCAAAAAAGATGTTAATTCTGCAACAGAATGGCTGTCGCCACATAAGTTTAAAAACAGAAACAGTCACAGCCGAAAGTGCATGCACTCTCGGCTGTGACTGTTTCTGTTTTTAAACTTACATTGCTTGTAGCTTATTCAAATTCCATCATAACAAGATGGGCAATTGCAATATCACCACTATCTTCGGTACTATAGCCTAATGTAACTGCAATGGTATGAATGTAGTTTACATCCGCCTGTAACGTTTCTGCGATTTCATCTATTGACTTTCCAGTACTTAATAATTCACGAACTGTTTTAACATCTTCAATCGTCTTGAGTAACTTATTATTACCTTTATCAATTTCTTCAATGCTTTCTGTCAATGGTTCTTCCGCACCTAATGCATATTCTTCAAGAGATTTTACCTCTCTTTGAGGACCCTCTTCATAAAAATCCTGCATATATTCCCAATCAAGGGTATCATCTAGATTGTCTATCTTTTTGTCGTTGCTCATAATTCCCTCCATGCTTCTGCACGTTATTATATTCAGAAAAATCATATCTATCTACAGTATAAGATAAATGATTCTTCTTAAAAAAGCAAGGGGAAAGATATTAAGCTGTTAATTTTGTTTTTACTACGTCTTCAAAAAATGTACTAACGGTTTTCTTTG
Organism: Anaerosporobacter sp.; assembly: GCF_031551385.1. Classification (GTDB taxonomy): domain Bacteria; phylum Bacillota; class Clostridia; order Lachnospirales; family Lachnospiraceae; genus Anaerosporobacter. Next base: position 17,157 of record NZ_JAVBNS010000210.1, on the reverse strand, counting down.
TTACACTGTATATGTTCTCTTCTTCATCAATCTTTACAGACACTCCATTTTGACAATTCCCAAGACAAAATACAGCTTTTAGTTCAACCTTGTCTCCAAGATTATTCTCTTCCACTAACTCACGCAACTTATCTATTACGTCATAAGAACCTTTTAGATGACATGCACTCCCAATACAAACACTAATCAACATAAGCAACATCCTCCTCAATCTACCTACTCGTTATCTGCTTGATACTCCACATGTAGTAATTCATGTGTACGATGTTTTAACATACCTTCATATAACGCCATCATAAGTGGATTTTCTTCACTTCTCTTGATTTGTGCAACTTTATCCGTCTTGTATAGTCCTTTTGCACGTCTTAATTTCTCAGGTTGATGTGAGAATGGTTGACCTGCACCACTAATACAACCACCCGGACATGCCATTACTTCAATAAAGTCAAAATGTTCTTCTCCACTTTCCATCTTTTGAATTAAGCTTTCTGCATTGCCTAGACCACTAACAATACCAATTCTAAGTGTTGTTTCACCTATTGGTAATTCGCATACTTTAACCCCATCTAAGCCACGAACACCTAGGAATTCGATATCTTTTAAAACTTGTTGGCTCTTATCTTCTACTACACGACGAATTACAGCTTCAGTAACACCACCTGTAACACCAAAGATAACACCTGCTCCTGAGTATAATGAGAATGGCATATCCGTAGCTTCAGGCTCTAATTCGTTGAATTGGATACCAATTTCTTTAATCATCTTAACAAGTTCTGTTGTTGTAATTACAAAATCAACATCTGGCACGCCATTATTTGCAAACTCTTCTCTTGCCGCTTCCGCTTTTTTTGCTGTACATGGCATTACAGCCACAGAAATTGTTGTTTTATCTTCCGCGTCATCCCTTGATTTAAAATGCTCTTTAATTACAGTACCAAACATCTCCATTGGTGACTTGCATGATGAAACATACTTTGTAAGCTCAGGATGTTTTGTCTGTGCATAGCGAACCCATGCTGGACAACATGATGTAAAGAGTGGATATGCATTGTCACCAGACTCCAACTTCTTAACAAACTCTTTTGACTCTTCCATTACTGTTAAATCTGCACTTACAGAAGTATCATAGATTTCATCAAATCCAATTCGGCGTAATGCTGCAACTATTTTACCCATTACATCTTCACCTGCTGGTAGACCAAATTCTTCACCAAGTGCTACACGAACGGCTGGTGCTACTTGCACAACAACGCGTTTGGAATCATCATATAATGCTTTCCATACATCTTTAAGATTGTTTTTAACAATAATTGCTCCTGTTGGACAGACTGCCGCACATTGCCCACAATTTACGCAATTTGTATCCGCTAAATCTCTTCCGAAGGCTGGAGTTACTACCATCTTCGCTCCACGATGTGCAAAATCAATTGCTCCAACATTCTGAACTTCGTTACACATTCTTACACAGTCACCACATAGAATACATTTACTTGGATCTCTTACAACTGCTTTTGAAGAAGTATCAAGCGCGACTTCCTCACTTGTATTCTTAAAACGGATATCTCTAAGCCCAAAACGATGTGCTAACTCTTGTAGTCTACATTTTCCATTCTTTTCACAAACGGTACAATCTCTACAATGTGCTGCTAATAAAAGCTCTAAAATCATCTTTCTATGTTGATGCAATTTTGGAGTATTTGTTTTAACTACCATCTTATCTCTTGGAGGTGTTGAACAGGAAGCAATGACACCACCCCACTCGTCCTCTACTACACACATTCTACATGCCCCATAAATGGACAAATCTGAATAGTAACAGAATGTAGGTAAGTCAATTCCAGCCTTACGTACCAAAGCTAGGATATTCTTCTCATCGTCAAATTCCACTCTGTTGCCATCTATAATCATATACTTTGACATTATATTCTCTCCTCCCTACACTTCGACAACCGCATTGAACTTACAGCCATCTTTACAAGCTCCACACTTGATACATTTTGTTTGGTCAATTACAAATGGACTCTTAATTTCACCAGTTATCGCACCAACTGGACACATTCTGGCACATTTGCTACAGCCTTTACAAAGTTCAGGATCAATTTGAAGAGAAACTAATGCTTTACATTGTCCCGCTGGACATTTTTTATCAACAACATGAGCAATATACTCATCTCTAAAGTACTTTAATGTGCTGACAACCGGGAATGCCGCTGTCTTTCCAAGTCCACATAATGCTGTTGCAGAGATTGTCTGTGCCAACTCCTCTAACATCTCAATATGTTCTAATGTTCCTCTACCTTCTACTATATCAGTTAGTAGCTCTAACATACGTTTTGTACCTTCTCTACAAGGTACACATTTTCCGCAAGATTCATTTTGCGTGAAATTCATAAAGAATCGTGCCACTTCAACCATACAGCTCTTGTCGTTCATTACAACAAGACCACCACTACCAATCATAGCTCCAACTTTTTTAAGCGAATCAAAATCAAGTTTTAAATCCAAATGATTTTCTGTTGGACTGATGCAAAGACATCCGCCAGATGGTCCACCAATTTGTACCGCTTTAAATTCTCCACCTTTTACGCCACCACCAATATCAAAGATTACTTCACGAAGTGTCGTACCCATTGGAACTTCAATTAATCCAGTATTTTGCACATTACCTGTTAATGCAAATGCTTTTGTTCCGTGATTCTTTTCTGGCCCCATTGTCTGATACCATGCTGCACCGTTATCTATAATTGAAGGTACATTGCAAAATGTCTCAACATTGTTTAATACCGTTGGTTTTTCAAATAGCCCCTTCTCTACTGTACGAGGTGGTTTTACTCTTGGCATACCCCTATTTCCTTCAATAGAAGCTGTTAACGCACTACCTTCACCACATACAAAAGCTCCTGCACCTTGACTGATTTTAAGTTCAAAATCAAATCCTGAGCCTAGTATATTCTTACCAAGCAAGCCATATTCCTCCGCTTGAGCAATTGCGTTTTCCAAACGTGAAACTGCCAATGGATATTCTGCACGAACATAGATATATCCAAAATTTGCTTTCGTAGCAATACCAGAAATCATCATGCCTTCAATTACTCTATGAGGATCACCTTCCATCATACTACGGTCCATGAATGCACCAGGATCACCTTCATCACCGTTACATACAACATACTTTGTTTCCTCTTGTTGGCGTAATACTTGCGCCCATTTTCTTCCTGTTGGGAATCCACCGCCCCCACGACCACGTAAACTAGATTCTGTTATTTCATTAACAATATCCTCAGGAGTCATCTCAAACAAAGCTTTTGCTACTGCTGAATATCCACCTACTGCTATGTATTCAGAAATTGATTCTGCATTAATCTGTCCACAGTGCTCTAACGCAACTCTCGTTTGTTGACGATAGAATGGTATCTCTTCTTGTTTCTTATATATGTTACCCTCTTTATCTTTATAAACAAGGTGTTCTACTACTTCATCACCTAATATACTTTTCTCTACGATATCTTCACAATCTTCTACTTTTACTTTAATATATAACCATCCCATTGGCTCTATACGAAGAAGAGGCCCCATTTCACAAAATCCATGACAACCACTCTTTTTAACACCAATAGAAGAATCATGTGGTTCTTCTTCTAATGCTACGGAACATTTTAATCCCTTTGCTTCAATTAATTCTTGTAGTCTTGCATATATATCTAAAGAACCTCCTGCTACACAACCAGTACCTGCACAAATTAAAATCTGTTTGTGTTGTGTATCAAGCGCCCTTTTAAACTCTTTACGTTTTGCTTCTAACTCTTCTCTTGTATTAATTCTCATGTGCGACTTCCTCCTTTAACTTAGCAATTAACTCTGCTGCCTTTTCTGGTGTCATCGCCGCATATACAGCGTCATTAACTGTACATACTGGTGCTAGTCCACAAGCGCCAAGACAAGATACTGTCTCTACTGTGAATAACATATCTTCTGTTGTTGGATTCTTCTCTGTTACTCCAAGCTGTTTACGAAACTCTTCTAGAATTGGTACTGAGCCACGTACATGACATGCTGTCCCATCACAGCATTTAATAACATATTTGCCTTTCGGTTCTAATGAGAAGTTCTCATAAAATGTTGCTACTCCATAAACCTTAGCATCACTTAGTTTTAATCCCTTTGCTATGTAGCATAATGCATCTTCAGGTAAGTATCGATATTCCTTCTGTACTTCCTGTAATACTGCAATCACTGCATTTTGGCTATAGTCATGCGACAACATAATCGCATCCATTTTTTTCATTTCGTCTTGCGTTAACATGGTAAGCCCCTTTCCTATGTCTTTGATATTTTTTTATCAATTATATGTTATCATTATATAATTCATTACGCAAGATGTTTCATTCGTTTTATTGCACAATTATCAATACATTATTTTATATTTATATTACATAACTGCTTTTTCAATCCCATATATTGTATGTTATTATACATGTTTTTTGTACAATTTGTACAATAACATCCTTATTTCAATAAGATTTACATTTACGAAGAGCACTCCAAATGTTAGATTGTATTTATCTAACATCTGGAGTGCTCTTCCTATTAATTCTTTATTCTTTATAACTGCTAAAATGATATGTTATATCATTTTGTAAAATACCTCGCCAATTCATACGTTCTTCCTTAAACATTTAATTGCAACTGCACTTCCTCTTCTGCTTCATGTTTGAAATCTTCAACAACCTCTGGATTAATAATAGGCAAATCCTCAATCGATGTTATTCCAAAACTTCTTAAAAATTCTTCTGTTGTACCAACAACGATTGGTCTACCAGGTGCATCTAATCTACCAACTTCACAAACCAAGTTATACTCAATCAGCTTATTGACTGCATGGTCTGTCTTAACTCCACGAATCTGCTCAATCTCTAGCTTTGTTATCGGTTGTTTATATGCAATAATCGACAATGTCTCTAGCAAAACTTCTGTAAGCACATGTTTTTTAGGGATATGCGTTAACTTAATAATTGATTCATACATAGACACTTTCGTACACATCTGATAAGACTTTTCTAACTCAATAATTTGAATTCCTCTATCCTCAGCATCATACTTGTCCATCATATTGCGAATCACTTTTCTTGTTGTTTCCTCATCATGACCAATTGCTGCGGCAATTCTCTCTAGCTCTACCGCCTCTCCCATTGTAAACAATATCGCCTCTATTACTGCTTCTAACTTGTTAATTTCCATGTTACACCATTTATCCTTTATTCTGTTTGTCCCGTATATTGTATTCGAATATCTTCAAATACATTGTCTTGACATATCTCTATCTTTCCAACTTTCATAAGTTCCAGTATTCCAAGGAAGGTAACAATAACCTCCATCTTAGATTGCACAAATTCTAGCATCTTACGAAAACTAAATTTTCTATGTTTTTTAGCATACTCTTCAATGTCAATCATCTTATCACTTAATGTAATCTCTTCTTTTTCTATCTTACCAAAGTTACTTCTTATTGGGTCAATCTTGTCCTCTTGACGCTTCAACACAGCTTCAAAAATTTCATGTAATTTTGCCAACGTCAAATCTCCAAGGATATCCTCTATACTAACTTCTTCTCTATAAGACGAGATTTCTTTCGGAATGGATGCATGTTTGAATACTACTTTCTCTGCATCTACTTGTTTATCTTTTAATTCTGTTGAAATGAATTTGAACATCTTGTATTCAAGTAAACGTTCTACCAATTCTTGTCGTGGATCAATCTCCTCATCCTCTTCGTTCTTTTCTTTTGGAAGAAGCATCCTTGCTTTGATATTAACAAGAGTAGCCGCCATAACTAAGAATTCACTCATAACATCAAGGTCTTTCGTTTCCATGTCTTGTATATATTCCATGTATTGTTTCGTAATATCAACAATCGGAATATCATAGATATTTACTTTATTCTTATCAATTAAATGAAGAAGTAAATCAAGCGGGCCTTCAAATGCTTCTAATTTAACAGGTATGCCCATGTCTGCACCATCTTTCTTATAGTATCGCTAACACAGTATCCATAATTAAACTACTAATTGCAGATACAATTCCTAACAATACTGTAAATAATAATATTAACTTAATGTTATGATCATTTTTTATAATAGAAAAATACTTACTTGGCGAATATCCAGCAATAAGTAATCCCATATCAAATGTTGAAATTGGAATCATGTTAATAAAAATCATATTAATACTAACAAACGCCATGAAATAAACGAAGTAAAACGGTACTAGAATTGTACGAACATCATTTATCGCTGTTACCTCTTTAATATTAACTGCGATAAAATTCGTTTTTAATATCAACATACTCACTGCTGCTATTAATATAAGTATAACAAAACCAGCATAACCAGCTATTTTATTCGTTTTCCTATCTTTCATTCGATACATATACGGTTTGGAAAAACCAGAATATGTAGTTACACAAAGTAACACGCCTATTGGATCTATGTACTTCCAAAACTTAAATATATCTCTTACTGTTCGTTTTATCCTCTGTTTATAATCAGGCTGCGCTTTCCATTCGGCTCGACTTCTTACGCAATATATGATTGATTTTGGTAGCTCATGTAAAATCATAATTACAATTGCTGCAATCAATGTCGCCCCAACACTTAGTAATGCCTCTCTCATCGGAACCTCCACATTGTTTTTTATAGTCATACATAATCTATTATAGTAAGATATGCAAAATTACGCAAGTAAAATCCACCCACCTGTAAGGTGTTAATTTCGATGTAATGTAAATACAATCATCTCTGGACGATTAAAGATACGAATCTTTAATGTATGGACACCCAATCCCCTAGAAAGTAACATTGTTGAAGAATTTTGTTCATATCTACCACCATCATATTGAGGAAATAATATATATTGCGGAGATATTAAACCACCAAGGAATGGCAAACGCATAATCCCTCCATGCACATGGCCTGCTAACGCTAAATCTGCCCCCCACTTAGCATAGTAATCAAAGTACATTGGATTATGTGCCAATAGAATTGTATATGTTTTAGAATCACATATTCCAATGCACTCCTTAATATATTCATCCTTCATCTCAGGTCGATTGAATTTATGGTAATACTCCGACGCAATTTCTAATCCTGTTACATGAATTATTGCATCATCTCTCTTAATCTTAAGCGTTTTATTATGTACAAAATGAATTCCATTCGCTACTAAGATATCATGATACTCCTTATAAATTGTATCTTTTGTTTCTTCCCCTTCCGATAACTTTTGCTCATGATTACCATTTACATAGTAAATCGGGAACTCCTCACTAAGCGTTTTAAGAAAATCCAGTGTTTCATAGTAATCTGCTTTTTTATGACCGATTAACATATCTCCCGTTATCATTATATAGTCCGGATGCTCATTCCGTATTCTTCTAAGTAGATGTTCGTTATTCCTACCAAACGTATTGTTATGTAAGTCCGTTAGAAAAACCACTTTTGCATGATCAAACTCTTTTGGCAATTTATCGGAATGTAGCTTATACTTAGACACGGTTAAATGATGATTCTCCCTATGCATTAGGAATAGAAACAGGATAACAATAATACCTATACCCAAAATTATTTTTATCATCTCTAATCCTCCTTCTATACTTTAATATTTGGACTCCTAATGCTTCATTATATCATGTTATTCTTTATATGATAAGAAAAATTTTCGTAATATCTTTCCAAAATAATCTTTAAACTTTGCCTCTTTTATTTGCTTTACTGCAACAATATCAATCGAACCAATTTTCTTCCCATTATAGGTATATATAATCTCTCCCAGTTTACTTCCTTCTTCAATAGGAGCTTTGATTTCTTCTACCATCGTTACTTCTTTCTTAATCTCCTCTGGATTCGTATTCGTTAAACACAGATAATGAAACTCTCCACTTACCTTACCTTCAACCGTTTCTTCTAACCCCCTCTTTACAATAACGGGTTGGATTACCAGTTCCTTATGATCATCAACAAAGAGGCTGCAATTAGCAAATCCATAATCTAATAATTTTGCCGCTTCTACAAACCTTTGCAATGGATTCGGATTCCCCATTACTACTGCAATCATATCCATGCCATTGCGATTTGCTGATGCTGATAGACAGTATTTTGCCTTTCCTGTTGAGCCAGTTTTAAGACCAGTTATCCCTTTATATGTACGAACAAGTTTATTTGTATTTGTTAACCCGAATTCACTTGAGCCTTTTTTCGTTGTGTGTGTAATTGTATCCATCCATACAGTTGAATAGCTACTAATCTCAGGATGCTTTGTAATCAATTCTCTTGACATAAGCGCTACATCTAGCGCACTTGAGTAATGGTTCGCTATATCTAACCCACAACAATTCACAAAATGCGTATTCTTCATTCCTAACTCTTGCGCTTTTTGATTCATTCGATTAACAAATTCCTCTTCTGAACCTGCTATATATTCCGCCATAGCCACACAAGCATCATTCGCACTTGCAATACTGATACATTTAATCATATCATTCACTGTCTGTGTTTCATATGGCTCAAGATAAACCTGTGAACCGCCCATTGATGCAGCATGTTCACTTACACTGACAGAATCCTCTAGTTTAATCTTTCCAGAATCAATTGCATCAAAAATCAGTAGCAATGTCATAATTTTTGTTATACTAGCTGGTTCTACTTGTTTATCCATATCTTTCGAATATAAAATTGCTCCTGTTGACGCTTCCATGAGTACAATACTCTTTGATTCTAACGTAAATCCAATGTCCGCCTGCGCAACCTGTGCATTTTCTGTAGTACTTTGCGTTACCTTTTCTTCTGTTTTTTCATCTTGCTTTTGCTCATTATCATCTGTTTTTTTCTCATCTTGCGTACTTAACATCTTACTACTATTTAACCCTTGTATGCCAATTGTCGATGCACTGACAACATTAGTGGCAACCATTACTATCAATACAAGAAGTGTAATTAACTTATATACTCTCTTCTTACTCATTCTACCCTCTTCTAATGTTTGTAAGTATTACTATATTGTAATCAGCTTATCTCAAAAATATGACTATTACTATTCGACTTTTAATTTACACGTAAGTTTTTTCCCATATACTTTTGCTGTTATAACGGTTGTTCCTTTCCTTTTTGCCGTCACATAACCAAATTTATTGACATATGCAACAGAAGAATTACTTGATTTCCATGTAACGCCTTTCAAGATGCCATCGCCTTCCACATGAAGTTGATATCTCTCTCCAACATCTAGCGTTAACGACTTCTTACTTATTGCAATTACTCGCACTTTGCACTTTAGCGTCTTCTTACCTACCTTCACTACAATAAATGCTACCCCTGGTTTTTTAGCAAATACTTTCCCATTCAGATTTACATAGGCAACTTTAAAATCTGTTGAACTATAATAGACCCTTTTGTTAATTACAAATACCGATACACGAAATGTTTCCCCCTTCTCCAAAACAACACTTTCTTTATTAAGATGCAAAGAAACTGGCGAATGTGGTATTTCAAAAAAATATAATGAGGTCTTTTTGTATAGATAATTGCCGATTACTAAAATACTAATTGCAATAACTACTATTTTCATGATTTTTCGCAAAAATATCACCACCATAACATTATTATTAGATTAAATCTTTCCAAAACACCTTGACATTGCTTATCTGTCAATTTAAAATATTTTTTGATACTTTTATCATCTGTATTACTAAAATTATTCGAAAGAAAAGGTGAATTCAATGCAAATAATTGTTCAACTACTTCTTCTACTCTTAGGATTTGTACTCCTTATTAAGGGTGCAGATAAATTCGTAGAAGGTTCTTCAAAAATCGCTGACAAATTCCATATTCCCCAACTTGTTATCGGTTTAACTATTGTTGCTTTTGGCACAAGTGCTCCAGAAGCTGCAGTTAGTATTACGGCTGCCCTTAATAAAAATGCAGATATTGCAATAAGCAACGTCGTTGGTAGTAATATATTTAATATCTTAATCATTATCGGTATTACTTCTATTATTCTTCCATTAACAATTCAAAAATCGACACTCCGCTTTGAACTACCTTATGTAATTATCACTACCTTAGTTCTATTATTACTTGGATTAGACGGAACACTTAGTTTTGTTGATGGCGTAATCTTATGGGTTATGTTTATTATTTTCTTCATCTATTTAATTAAACTATCAAAATCTGGACAAGCTCAAGCAGATGAGGTTGCAGAAGCCAGTGAAAAAGATAAGATGCCAATTCTACTTTTACTAACAGTTCTTGGTATGGCTGCTATCATTATCGGTAGTAATATCACGGTAGATAGCGCTACTAAACTTGCTGAAATCTTCGGTATGAGTCCTCGTTTTATTGGTTTAACAATTGTTGCTTTTGGTACTTCATTACCAGAATTAATCACCTCCATTACTGCTGCTAAAAGAGGAAAAGATGATATTGCAGTTGGTAATATTGTTGGTAGTAACCTATTCAATATCTTATTCGTACTAGCAACTACCTCCCTTATTACACCTGTTCCTTTCGCGAAAAGTTTTATTATAGACACTATTGTTGCGATTGCCGCTGCTGTAATATTACTTGTTTGTGTATTCCGTGACCGTAAAGTTGGTAAAAAGGGCGGAATTATTATGATTATTTGTTATGTAGCATACTTTGGTTATCTTGTATTCTTGAAATAATTACAAATCGTCTATAGCTATAGATATTAAAGAAAGACCGTTTTCTATGAATGAAAAACGGTCTTTTTTCTAGTAATATTTTCTCTTTTCGAACTTTCTCAAATTATCTAAACTATTTCTTTCTTCCAGCCAAAAGAAGATAACTATGCCTATAAATCCAAACATTATTTGATTTTATAGCGATATACTTGTTTGAACTAAAGCAATAGTTGTTATAAAATAAAAGCATAACTTGAGAAGAGATACTATATTCATTGACATAGATACAGGAGGTTACTATGAAAAGCGTATTAGGAAGTAGAATACATGCATTAAGAAAAGAAAAAGGTGTTACACAGGAAGAGGTCGGAAAGACAATTGGAGTTACTGCACAAGCAGTATCTAACTGGGAATGTGGGGGTACTCCTGATGCTGAATTACTGCCAGCAATTGCTGATTACTTCGGAGTAAGTATTGATAATCTATTCGGAAAGACACAGGAGGTCCAAGAAGATTTGGGAAAATCAATAATATGGGAACTACATCATACAGAGCAAGAAAAACGGTTTGAAAAAGCATTTTATTATTGCTGGTGCATTCAACAAGGTGTCTTTGATATGAATCCTCAGGTAATGATTGATACGTTGCAGATGAAAGCAATTCCCATCTCATATGAACAGAAATTCACCTCTCTTCTATCAATTGAGAAAGGACTCTCACTAATGCGATTAAACGAAAATGCCCATTACTTCTTCTTAATGCCAGAACCCAAAGATAGCAAACAAAAAACATTGCACAAACCAGAAGAATACGAAGCATTGTTTTCTATGCTCGGAAAACCAAATCGAATGAAAACGTTGATGTTTCTATATGGTAGGAAACAACTTGCTTTATCTAATAATATTCTTGCAAAACACCTATCACTATTACCAAATGAAGCGAAAGAAATATTAGAAGAGTTAAGTAAACATGGTTTTCTACACAGCTATAATACAGAAACAGAGCAAGGCGAACAACGCTTCTATAATTGTTGTGAATATTTTGGTGAAATGCTATCTCTTGTTCCTTTCTTGTATTTTGCATCAAATCTTATTGATAAGCCCTTACTTGGTTTTAACAACTGGGACGGTGAGGAACGCCCATTACTTTAGCTAGAAAAGAGGAGAATCTAAATGAAACTTACCACATATTTTATGAAGAAAAATAAACTAAATTTTATTATGACAATGATTTCACTTATCTATAATGCCGTGCTGCTCGTTGGTGTCGCAGTGATTCTGCAAAACATTCTAGATGTTGCTACAAGTAAGGATATAAGTAATATTAAAGGAACTATCATTATGTCTTGTATCTATATTATACTACTTAGCATTGGCTGGCTTGTAGAACGTCACTTTCGCAATCGTTTTATTGAAAGAGCAATGTGCCAATACAAAGAAAGTGTATTTTCTGGCATCTTGAAAAAAAGCATCTTCACATTTTCAAAAGAATCGACCGGGCGTTATATTTCCGCATTAACAAATGATATCAATTCTATTGAAGGTAACTTATTGCAGGCTAATTTTACAATTCTCCTAAATTGCGCTTTTTTTGTTATTGCACTTGGAATTATGTTCTGGTATCATGTCTGGCTCACTATAAGTGCCGTTGGATTCACAGCATTTTCCTTCCTCGTTTCTGTTACACTTGGCGGAAAACTTGCTAGTGAAGAAAAAAAAGTCAGCGAACGAAATGAAAGTTTTGTAGGGCTTATCAAAGATTATTTAAGTGGGTTTTCTGTCATCAAAAGTTTCAAAGCAGAAAGAGAAATCCAAGAGTTATTCGAGAAAAATAATGCCGTTTTGGAACATACCAAATGTCACCGCCGAAAAACAGAATCACTGATTGGTTTAGTTGGAAATTGCTCGGGATTTTTAGTACAGGGAAGTGTTATGATTCTTGGAGCTTATTTCGTAATTAAAGGACAGATAACGGCTGGTGTTTTAGTTGCCTTTGTCCAATTGATGAACTATATTATTCAACCTGTACAATCAATTCCTTCTCTACTGGCAAACCGTAAAGCAGCTATGGCATTAGTTTATAAAATGGATGAGGCATTATCGAACATTGGCGAAGAAATGGGTACATTGCAACTAAAAGGTAGCATCGGTCAAATCGCATTAACAAACGCCTCTTTTAGCTATAATGAAGCAGAACATGTTTTAGAGAATATCTCACTAACCTTTGAAGAGGGAAAATGTTATGCTATTGTAGGATCTTCAGGAAGCGGAAAATCAACTCTACTCAATCTACTGATGGGCAGTTTTAAGAATTATACAGGAAACGTTACATATCAAGGTAAAGAACTTCGTGATTTATCAGTAGATAGCTTGTACGATAACATTTCAGTAATCTGGCAAAATGTATATGTCTTTGATGATAATATAGCCAATAACATCACGATGTTTCAGAATTCAAACAGCGAACACGTTAAAAATGTTGCTGAACAAGCGGGACTTTTAACATTGCTCGAAGAAAAGGGTTATAATTACAAATGTGGCGAAAACGGAAATGAGCTTTCAGGTGGCGAAAAGCAACGAATTGCCATTGCAAGAAGTTTACTACGTGATACACAGATATTACTCGTAGATGAAGCTACCTCTGCTCTTGATACAACTACATCAGCCGTTGTTGAAAACACAATCTTAGAACTTAAAGAAACAACAAGAATTGTTGTAACACACAAGCTTGACGCTCGTATCCTAAAAAAATACGACGGAATTGTAGTGTTGCAAAAAGGTAAGCTCATTGGCTTTGATAGCTTTGAGACACTTATGGATAAATGTGAATATTTTAAAACACTAATGGGCACTACATAAAAATATATTTTCTCGAAGGTATTGACAAAGGCATATACTCATCGTATAATACTCAACATAGAGTATCTGAGGAGGTGTTGCAATGACACAACTTATAGTTCTTGGAATGTTAGAGATACAGCCAATGTCTGGTTATGATATTCAAACAACTCTGCAAGAACTAAATGCAGAAATGTGGAGTGGTGTTCTTGTTGGTTCGATCTATCATGCTTTGAAGAAATTAGAGAAAGATGGCTATATAGAAATTGATAGTATTGAACAAACTGGACTTAGACAAAAAGCAACTTACAAAATTGCTGAAAAGGGAAAGAGCTTTCTTAAAGAGCTTATTTTAGACTCTCTAACGAAACCTTCATCAAATTTCCCTACAACACTTTATTCTGCAATAACCTTTATTGATAAAGTACCTAAAGAGGAGGCTCGAACAGCATTACTCAAACAAAGAGACTTCTTACAAAATCAATTAGATGAACTTGATAAAGGTTTAAAAGAAAAAAACGAAGCTTTAGGAAATCATCTCCCACCTATTGTTGCAAGTAGCTTTAAGAATATGTTCGGTATTACAAGATTACAAAAAGAATATATTGAAGAGCTGTTAGAAATTATTTAGCTTCTCCCCTTTATGGGGAGAAAAAAATCACCCCAATACTCAACATTGAGTATTTCCCATTGACCAAAGGAGGAATAATGTATGGATTATTTAATTAAAGCAAAAAATTTAACAAAAAAATACGGAATTAGAACTGTGATTAACAACATTGACTTTGAAATAAGAAAAGGTGAAAAATTAGCTCTAATAGGAACAAATGGAGCTGGAAAATCTACTACTATTTCAATGTTGTTGGGTATGATAAAACCTGACTATGGAACTATCAAATATTGGTGTAATAACTACAATGCTAAAATTGGCGTACAGTTACAAGCTACCCCTTTCTTTGAAGGTTATACAGCCAAAGAAAATTTATATTTCTTTGCTTCTCTCTATAATCAAACATTGAGCAATGAAGATATTAAGACAATATTAGAAAACTGCAACCTATATGAAGTTCGTAATACTTTAGCAAGCAGGTTATCTATCGGACAACAAAAAAGATTATCAATCGCTGTTACAACATTACATTCACCAGAATTAATTGTATTAGATGAGCCTACGGCAGGTCTTGACCCAAAAGCTAGATATGAAATTAAAAAACTTATAGATAGTCTATCGAAAAAAGGAATAACTGTTTTATTTTCATCGCATGACTTAGATGAAGTATGGAATATATCCGACCGTTTAGTTTTCTTACATCAAGGAAATGTTGTTGCAGATGGTAATCCGAAAGAATTATTAGAAAAATTCAATGTTTCAAACTTAGAAGAATTATATCTAATTTTAACAGAGAGTAAATAGGAGGAATTTTATTATGAAGAAAATATTTCAATTAACTTTAAAATCTGCTTTTAGAGATGTATATTTGTTTTTCTGGTCATTAATTATACCTATTGGAGGTACTCTTGCTTTGAGTTACTTTATAAGCATTGATAACTACGGTAGTTCTATTTTGACTGGAATGACTGCTGTAAGTGTATTATTCTATGCCTTTATGACAACTGCCTTTGCAGTTTTATCCCAACGTCGCAGAGGTGTTTATAATCTTTTGCATATAACACCTCTGCCACTTTGGAAATACATTGTAAGCGTATCTGGAGCATGGACTTGTATTTCTGCTGTTAGCAGTTTAATTGTCCTAATTGTGGGAATTATAGTTCTTAAATTAGATATTCATTTCCTATCAATTATTTTATGCTTACCAGTAATCATTCTATCTGCACTGTGCTATATTTTTCTTAGTTTTATTGTATCACGCTTCTGCAAAAATGAAGCTCATGCAAATATGCTTTGCAACTTTGTTACATTACCATTTATGCTTTGCAGTACAGCATTTTATTCCTTAGAGAACGCACCACATATTATAAGGAATCTAAGTCTTATCAATCCATTTGAATATTTTATTACCGGAATCAGAGTGGCAATTACCGGAAATACTGAAAGCTATATAATGTGTTTCGTTATTCTTTCGCTTTTCCTTATAGTAATGTTAATTCTTGCTACAAAATCTTTCAGATACAGTGATGTTTGATTCTTACCTATTCGGTGAATTTGACGTATTTGCCTCGTTTGAAGAATTCGAGTCATTCGAACTGTTTGGACTATTGGATTCCTCTGGTGAATTTGATGCATTTGGAGAATTTGTATCATTTCCTGTATTCGGTGAATTTGTCATATTCGAAGCGTTAGGATTATTCGGATTATTGGGGTTATTGGGATCGTTTGCTTCGTTCGGATCATTTGAGTCATTTGGTGTATTAGGTGTGTTTGGCTTTTCTGACTCATTTGTTTCGTTCGAATCATTGGATTCATTCGGATCATTTGTTTCATTATTTCCTGTTGTTGTTATTTGTTCATTATAATCATCTACTATTGAATTCCCTGTAATGATACTATCCTCTTCTCTTGTCTTTGCTGTTGTACTATCTTGTGATTTACTGTTTGTAGCGTTACCAGAATCACTTTGGCAAGCACTGAGCGTTAATAAGAGTATATTGCATATCAACACACATGCAAGTGCTCTCTTTTTCATTTGATTTATCTTAATCATCCTTTTCCTCCACAGTCTACAATAATAATTAGTCTTTCATTATATTTCACATTTGACTTATTCCTTGAAAACGTATACAATAGACTTCGACACATTAACGCATTATAATACGCGATTAGTTCATATTATACATTGGTTTATTACAAGTATGCTTATCAATCTCTGCTCGATAAAGAGCAAATTAGATAACTTCTAATATATTACCATAATTCTTATGAATTTTAAATAGCAAAGGAGAATCAGAATGAGTTTTAAAATAGTTAAAGAAGTTATGTCGCCATCAGAATTAAAACAAGCATTGCCAGTTCCTGCAGAACACGCAAAATGGAAATCTGACCGTGATGAAATGATTAAAAAAATCTTTACAGGTGAATCAGATAAATTCCTAGTTGTTATTGGTCCTTGCTCTGCAGATAATGAAGATTCTGTATGTGACTATATCAATCGTCTTGCTAAAGTTCAAGATAAGGTATCGGATAAATTATTAATCGTTCCTCGTATCTACACAAACAAACCTAGAACTACTGGCGAAGGCTATAAAGGAATCGTTCACCAACCAAATCCAGAGAAAGAACCTGATCTTCATGAAGGTTTAATGGCTATGAGAAGAATGCATTTGCGCGCACTTGCCGAAACCGGTCTTGCTGCCGCTGATGAGATGCTATATCCTGAAAATTGGCCTTATGTTGATGATATCTTATCTTATGTAGCTGTTGGTGCTCGTTCTGTTGAAGATCAACAACATAGACTTACAATCAGTGGAATGGACGTTCCTGCTGGTATGAAGAATCCTACAAGCGGAGATCTTTCTGTAATGTTAAACTCTGTTGTTGCTGCACAAGCTAGCCATACGTTCCTATTCCGTGGATGCGAAGTAGAAACTTCTGGTAACCCACTTGCTCATACAATTCTTCGTGGAGCTGTTAATAAACATGGACAATCACTTCCTAACTATCCCTACGAA
>NZ_JAVBNS010000145.1:0-10039 GCF_031551385.1 Anaerosporobacter sp. | reverse complement strand
AACTTCTTTTGTATTCTCATTCTCTTCAAGATTAAGATTTTCGCGCTTTACACTATCACTTTTGCCACAACCTCCAAGTAGCATTACCAGCAAGGAAGCAATTACAATCATATTATATTTTCTTTTCACTATGCTCCCCCTTGCAAAATGTATCCTCTACATTATCATTTGCTACTCCACTACTTTTCGATTACATATCCTCTTTAATAACGGCACTAAAAGCAAGCAGAACAATAACATAATTATTATCATTTCGTATACGATGCTAAAGTCAAAATCAAATGCGAACCTCTTCAAATCCGAATATAGTAGTGCTTCAACTAACGCACAACCAATAACCATTCCGCACACAATTCCACTAAGCAGATAATATAGAATCTGATAAATCATCATCTTTGCAAGCCGCATTCTACTTACCCCTTGTAACCTCAAAATCCCATAATCCTTTGTACGAGAGATAAATATATTTCTTAATGAATTTATCCAACCGATTGACGATATTATCACCAAGATTCTTACAACCATTTCAATCATAAAATAACGATTTTCAATTTCTTTGTCGTTAACTCGTACCACTTCACTGTAGTTTGACCACTTCAGGTAGGAATACTCCCCACGCAAGTTCTCTAACTTGTCTTCAATATATTGACTATCTCCGTCTATATAGATTTGATCAATCCATACAGCATCCTGTGGAAAATCCTTATTATGAATATCAACATAGGCGTCACGAAATCCCAATTCGCCATCTTTCATAATACCAGCAATCTGCATAGTGCAAGATGTCCCCTCTTTTTCTACACCTATTTTATATCCATTCGCATCCAGTTTATAAACATCTGCGGTCTTAATTTCTATAACATCACTTACTTTCATACTATGGGCTTCTGCAAATGACTCACTTATAATCATACTTGATTCTGAAAATTCTGTTATCGGCAATATATTCTGTTTTATCATTGCGTCCATATCGGCAATCATATACTCCATTGTTTCCCCATTATATTCTGCTCGATAACCTGTAGTATACACAGCAGAAACCTTGATTTCGTCATCTTCTCTTAGCCCTGTATATAATACTTCTGCTTCTTGCAACGTTACCGACGAACTTGTCGTCACTATCGTTTCTGCCAGATATTTATTCTTATAATATTCTGCACCATTCTTCTTGACTATACCAGTAAAGCTTGCTCCTACAATAGAAACAGCAACTAACATCGCTATTGTTAGTAGCATAATTGTATTATCTTTCACTCGTACCTTTACCATTTTTCTTGCTATGTACAAATCCGATTTTAGTATACGTATACCTTTTGTTCTTTTTTTCTTTCTCTTACTTGCTTCGTTATTCCTTAAGACTTCGATCGGTAATATTTCACCACTTTTTCGAATCATAAATGTCATTAGCACATATATAATTACAAAGATAACAGCAGCAATCTCTAAGCTAGAAACGAAAAAGAAATGACTCTCACCAGTGATTATATTTATTTCGTTATTCAATGTATTCATTACAACCGTATTAAACAGATAGGACACAAAAAATCCCGAACCAATTCCCAGTAATAAAATTATTCGAATCATATGTTTAAATATTCGCTTTGTCTGTGCCGTTGTTCCACCAATCAGACGCAACGTTGCCAAATCCCGTCGATATTTATGAATAAAATTTCGAAATACACTCAAAGTAAACAGACTGGTAACAAGCGCAATACAAACCGATAATACAATTACAAAAAACTGAAATGCTTCGACCATATCCTCGTATAGCTCATCACCCTCAAATACCACCGTCGTAATGTCAGCATCTAATCGTTTTATCACATATTCCGCATTTCTTACATCATCTGATTTAATCATGATTACATTCGTATTGTAATCTTTTTTCGTTATTTTCTGTAGCATTTCCTTACATACGACTGCCATCTCAACACTATCGACATTAGAGGTTTTATCCTTAAATATCTCTGCTACCTCTAATGTCACGTTATTCACTTCAATACAGTCACCAAGCTTGTAGTTTCCGACCTTCGCCAAGACTTCATTAATTGCAATTTCATTCTGAGACAATATTTTCGTATTGTTATATCTGCTACTTACCATCTTGCTATTATCTGTTCCAACCGTATAGACTGGGCCACCTGCAATTCGCACTTCACTACTATACATTAGTGTCGCATAATCACTTACTTCTTTGAGATTCGCAATCTTATCTACTATCTCATCATTAAATCCTCTATAATCCACATAATGTATTCCTGCATCACAATCACCATACATCGCTTTTACCGATTGTTTATAGGATTCCGTCGCATTCATCGACAAATTAAACATCTCTATTATTAAAACCGTTGCGATAAATACACTTAACAAACAAGATACCGTTAATACTTTACTTCTCTTTAAAAACCTTATACTTATCGACTTCAAATCAGACATCATTCTCTCCCTATCTTAACTAAGTTTTTTGATTCCTATCATACCTTTTCTCAATTAATAACGTTTCTGAATCTGTCCAATATGTTATCTAAATCACTCTCATCATGACGGTTACGATGCTCACCTGTAATTTTTCCATCACTAAAAAATACTACCCGATCCACATATGTCGCAACATTCGGGTCATGTGTTACAATCACTGTCGTTTGATTTAGTTCCTTGCTTAGTTTACAAATTAATTCCATGATATCGGTTGTTGTCTTGTAATCCAAGTTTCCTGTCGGTTCATCGGCTAAGAGTATCTTTGGATTTGTAATCAATGCTCTTGCAATCGCTACTCTTTGCTGCTGTCCACCTGATAATTCACTTGGTCTATGTGTCTCACGTCCATTTAAACCAACTAATTCTATCTTTTCTTTACACAATTTTTTAATCGTCTTATTCGTATGGTTTGATAAAATAAGTGGTAACGATATATTTTCTTCCACTGTAAAATCTTCTAGCAGATTATAATTCTGATAGATGAATCCCATATAGTCTCTTCTGTTTTTCGTTGCTTTGGGTTCAATGGAATAATCCTTTTCATATACATGATTCAAATAGATTTTCCCACTATCTGGTTTGTCAATTGCACCCATGATATGTAATAGTGTACTTTTCCCTGAACCGCTACTCCCCATTATCGCAACCATTTCTCCTCGCTCAATTTCTAAAGAAACGTCTTGCAATGCATTCACAACTTTGTCGGAACACTGGTACGTCTTATTAATATTCTCTAGTTTTAATATATCTGCCATTAATAATTTTCCCTCATTTTTCTTTTTTACCATTATTCTACTTTGTTGTTTATATTTTGTCAATCTGTTTGTTTTTTCGCACCTCGCTATATTCCCATTTCCATCAGCTATCGTGCTTGTTACTGCTCTAACGCATACCCCATACTCTTCTCAAACTCCTTCGCCCATTCTGCTGTCTCATAGAACAAGATACAGTTTTGGTATCCATCACTTGTTACCCATAATTGTTTCTCACTGTTATGTTCCTTTAGAACTTCATTCATATACGCTATCATTCCTACATCAAACCAATCGTTGTCTACAACCGCATCGTACTGATACTGCTTTTCATTACATCGAAAACGTATTCGCTGGATTTCCTTACCTGTTTCAGAATCTTTCAAACCTGTCTGTTCCTCAATTTCTGTAAACCTAATATCATCATAATAAGTAATCGCAGAGACACCTTCTAAAAATTGCGTATACATCTTGTCAACCCAGAACATCTCTACATCAAAGGAATATACAGAATCAGATGTCGAAGTCCATTCCCCTGAATCATAGTCGAATGTTCCTCCCCCTATCGAATCCAGAATCATTCCACAAAGTTCTCTCTCACCCATTTCATTGATAACTTCTTCTGGTATCTCCGAAATTCCTTCAATTAGTTTCGCCTTTTGTAGCTCATTGCTTCTCATCAGTCCTAGTTCTTTTACCTGTTCGATTCTCTGCGCAAGTATCTTTTCTACTCCAAACACTTCCTTCTTTTGAATTGAAAATGCATAGAGTTTATAGTCCAAATCTTCTACAATATACATATATAGCACATTTTGATTTCCTACTTTATCGAGCCAAAATGTATAGAGTTTTCCCTTTTCACCCTTTTCCTCTAAATCATTCGAAATATCTGATATCAGTGTGGAATCTTCAAAATCATAAGAGCAATGCATAATGTTCCACATTGTCGATGGCCAAAACATTTCTTTGTTATACCGTTCTACCGTTCCATCATTGTCAATGTCACAAGAATATACAAACGTATCTTCCTTGCGCACCTCTTCTGCCGTTCCATAGATAGAATAGTCGCTGTTTTCCAATATAGAAGGGTACTCTTTCTTACATAAAGTAGTTTTTATCTCTTCTATCTCCGCAAAATCACTTTCTTCCTGCAAGATATCCATCTCATAATCAGTGGCTTTTATTGATAGACGTCTTGCATCTACCAATACTCCCTTATCATATAGGTAAACCTTATATCCCGAATAATAGTTTGTATCATAATCAAAATCTCGGAGTAGTATATAATTTATCCCCTCATAATTGATTGCACCAATTGATGTTCGTAAACAGCTATAGGAGTCAGTTAGTGTATATGTCCCATCTCCATTCCCTTTGCAAAGTTCTAATTCGCTAAATCCACTTGTTCCACCATAAAAAGTCAAGGAAACCAAATCATCAATTCCATCATTATCCCCATCTACTTGAATCACATCTGTCCAACACGTCTCATCTAGTTCAACCTTGCTATGCTTCACATACTCCTCTTCACTTATCCCCGTTCTTATAAGCATGGAGTCAAGAGCGACTACGCCATTCTTCTCCATTACATGCTCTGTAAGCATAGTTATCAAAGCGTCAGGGATTTCCTTTGCTTTTTCTACTACTTTTCTTTCATTCGTTTCCTCACAGCCCTTCCAGTACTCTGTTAAATCCGTTACCGTTACTTTTTTCTGTGCTGTAAATTTCACTTTTAGTAAAGGTGTTACTTCTGTTTTATAAGCAGGAAGGGTATCTGTTGTACGTAATTTTTCTTCTCGTTCTAGTGTGTTCTCGTTCTCATCTATATTCTCATTTTCTTTTTCTGTTGCATCTTCTCTTACGGCTATATTTCCGTTCTTATTCGTATTTTCTTTATTCTTACCACTACTCTTACCACATCCTACAAGCAGAACCGCTATTAGTAGACCTATCATTATTGTATTCACTTTTCTCTTCATTTTGTTTTCTCCTCGCACAATATTCAAACTTAGATACCTACGAAACTCTCAATACACTTAGAAGTACTTAGATATGTCGCGTGTTTTGTGTTAACCTACCGTAAGTAAGAAGCTTGCACAACATAAAACGAGTTTCGCAATCTACCCCTGTTCAAAACTTACTTTTTGGTATATTCTATATCTAAAGAGCCAATAAAACTATACCATAGTTTTGCATCAAATATGCATAGTACGTAAGTACAACAATTATCTATATACACTTGCTACTCTTCACACCAAACATTCACAGTAATGAATGTCTACTAAAAAATTGACGAAATGGATAGGATACACGCATATGAATACTTATCAATACGCAATCAATACAACTACAGTAACGGAAGACATGATTAACCGATTATCGCCATTTGTCTCTCAAGAACGACGATTAAGCGCTGACAAATACAAATTTTTTATCGATAAAGCACGATGTATTCTAGGAGAATACTTAGCCCGCTATGCTTTAAAAAAACATTATAACCTTTCAGATAACGATATTTCTTTTTCTACTTCTACCTATGGAAAACCTTTTTTAAAAGATATTGATAACATTTACTTTAATATCTCCCACTCTGGAAACTGGGTTGTCTGTGTTGTTGGGGACGAACCTTTAGGCGTAGATGTGGAGAAAATTGCACATACAGACCTGCATCTTGCAGAACGTTTCTTTACCCAGAATGAATATACGCGGATTTTAGAATGCGCCGTTAAAGATCGAGCAGATGAATTTTTCAAACTATGGACATTAAAAGAAAGCTATATTAAAGCAATCGGAAAGGGACTTCATATGTCGCTTGATTCTTTTGAATTTCGACATATACAAGATAAAGAACAGCTCTTTATTGATAATGAACCTGTTGATTGTTATCACTTTTCATGTAGACGTTTAGATGACTCACATTACTATGCTTTATGCACTACAAGTACTACTGATACGATACATAACTTGGAGTACACCGTTCTTGATTATTAAACATTGCAAAAGGCATTGCAATTTTATTCATAATCGCAATGCCTTTATTTGTTCGGATTCTTTCCTTGTTTTACTACTTGACTAACGATTCCGAGCGTTAACTCTTTTCCGTACCCGTCCATTTCTTTAACCATATCTAATATTTGTTTTTCTATACTTGTATTCACTTCATAAAATGCTTCTCTTCCTATTAACTCATCTATCGTAATCTGATATAAATCAGCAGTTCCCTTCAAGAAATCTACATCTGGTGCTGAAGCTTCTCTCTCAATGTTGCTAATTACCTGTTGTGATAGATTTAATTTCCTAGCAAGCTGCTTTTGTGTATACCCATGCAATTTTCTTTGCGCTGCCAATCTATTTCCTATGCTCATAGTCACTTCACCTTCCTGTTTGCAATTATACAATAGATGCATATGCAAAAAAAGTTGACCAACAACATTGTTGTAAATTATATTATTAACAATTTTATTGTTAGTTAGTAACAAAATGAAAGAATTATTATTACAAATCACAAAAATCCCTTTTTGTTCGACATCGAGCAAATTACATTGCCCTATCAAACAAAAAAGGATTTTTTCTATACCTTGATATTCTTTTCTACTCTTCTCCTGCCTTAAAATTATAAAGTGGCGTAATTACCTTTATAATTTCGGCTGTATCAGAAATGTTATCTACAATATCATCCATTCCTTTATACGCCATTGGACATTCATCCAATGTCTTATCATTTACAGATGTTGTATATACACCTTTCATCTCTTTCTTAAATTCAGATACCGTATACGTATTCTTCGCTTGTCTTCTTGACATCAAACGACCTGCTCCATGAGGTGCAGATTCATTCCAGTCAGCATTTCCTTTTCCTATACAAATCAAAGAGCCATCTCGCATATTAATCGGTATTAATAATTTCTCACCTTTTGCTGCCGATACTGCGCCTTTTCTAAGTATCATATTATCTGTATCAATATAGTTATGAATTGTTGTAAATTCATCTACTACCTTGAGTTTCATTCCCTTGATAATTACATCCATCATTGCTTTACGATTTAGTAACGCAAATCTTTGTACAATCTTCATATCATGAAGATAATCTTCCATCAACTCTCCTGACAGATAGGAAAGCTCTTTGGGAATCTGCGTCTTTATTTGTGCCTTCATCTCTTTAATCGCAGATTGGATTTCCTTATCTCTTCCTGCTGCTTTGTATTCTTCTGTGAGACGATAGATATCCTTTGCCGTATTTCCATTTAATGATTTATACGCCTGCTCTTGATAGTAATTTGCTACTTCTAATCCTAAATGTCTTGAGCCAGAATGGATTACCACATATAGATTCCCTTCTTCATCTTGATTTACTTCGATAAAATGATTTCCTCCACCAAGTGTTCCAAGGGACATCTCTGCTCTTGCTATATTTATCTTTGCATTATCCTTACATCTTAAAGCATATAAGTCTACTTCATCATTATATTTATGCGCTTTCTTTCGAATATCGAATCCTGATGGAATCTCTTCATAGATTAATTTATCTAACTTTTGTAGTTCGATATGCTTGTTTTTAACTTGAATGGTTTCCATCCCGCACCCAATATCAACTCCAACCAGATTAGGAACTACCTTATCGGTAATTGTCATAGTTGTTCCAATCGTACATCCTGCTCCAGCATGCACATCTGGCATAATTCGAATCTTCGAATCCTTCACAAATTCTTGGTCGCACAATGTTTTTATCTGCAATGTTGCCATTTCTTCAATCACATCAGTATACACTTTTGCTGTATTGTATTTACCTTCTATTATGTTCATTCTTATTCTACCTCATCTTATACAATTCTTTTAGGTCTTTAATCATATCGCTCATTTTTTCTTATCTCTTGTAAACGTTTCTTCTTTTGATTGAGATGTCTCTCTTTTGCTCTAGGATAGTATTTATCACACTTTTGACAGTAATGTTCGTGACTTGCCTCTCTGCCCTTTTTACATTCTCCTAATGCAATATAATACAGACATACTGTCTCTCTGTCTTTCGCCATTTTGTTTCATTCCTTCCATTTTTGTCTGCAATCACAGTTTTAGCACTCTCCTGAATTTCATTTTCAGATAACAGAATTGCATTCTCTATATATCCTTCATCATACTCCTCTTGTGTACGAACATCAAGAATAATTACATTTTCAGACATCATATCTTGTGCTTCTTCTGAAGTGATTTTTATGTATTCTGGTAATACCTGTTCAAAAGCTGGATCAAATGAAATATCTTGCAATACTGACCACTCTTGTCCGCTTGGTGTCGATGTTGCGCAAGCAGTAAGCATTAACAATATTACAATTACCCCCATTAATTCCAATCGTATTTTTTGCATATACATATTTCCTTCGCTCCTATTAATGAAAGGACCTCACTCCTTTATCTTCCGATCCCTCTATCTCTTCCTCTAAGCACACCAATACGAATTTATCCTTCACATATTTGTAATACCGCGCTTCATTACACAAACCATAATAAGTATAACATCTCAAAAGATGTTCTTCCTTATTAATCGAAATAATCCCCTCCTCACTAATCTCCATCAATTCTTCATTCTTTACAAACCGTCTCAAGCGATCATCCCAAAGCCAATAATAAAAAGGTTCACTCCGTATAGCACCATCACAATTAGCACTCAGTCCAATATCCATATAGCCATCAAAATTCCAATCTTCAAACACAAGACCATACATAGCTTTTTCTAAGCTCTCATTTCCTCTGCTTAAATCACCTATATTTTGTACCAAGTCACCTTTATCATCTGTTATTGTTATATTTTTTATGTGATTCTCACTAGATATTATATAATATCGGGCTTTGTCATAATTAGCACCATACCCTTTGATGTTCTCACCGGTAAGATGCACTGTAAACTCTGGCATCTTCTCATTTACTTTTATTGTTTCTGCAAAATCTATTGGAGTTACTATGTCCGGTGGTAACTCCCCTCCAAAATAGTTGTAATACGATGGGTACGCCCAGTTCCCAACAATCTCACCTCTCCAATCTGCTATACTTCCAAAATCGTATATTTCTCTATACCCTAAACCAATTAACTCCATGGCTGCTTTCTCACTTCTAGCATTGGTTTGGCTGTATACAAGTATAATTTGATTTTTGTCTGCAATCACAGTTTTTGCACCCTCCACCACTTCATCATCAAGTAGTAAGATTGCATTCTCTATATGTCCTTCATCGTACTCCTCTTGTGTACGAACATCAAGAATAATTACATTTTCAGACATCATATCTTGTGCTTTCTCTGGCGTGACTTTTTTATATTGGTGTAATACCTGTTTAAGAACTGGTTTTAATGAAATGTCTTGCAACATCAAGCACTCTTGTTCACGTGATGCTGATATACTACAAGCAGTAAGTGTTAATAATACAAGCACTCCCATACACACGAATCGCATTTTTTTCATATATTCTCCCATTCCTTCACTTCCTATAGATAGAAGTAATTTATTTCTTCATATCCTCATAATAATCCGCAGTGACTTTCATTTCACCATCTACTAATTCTTCCGTAACTTTATGAAATATATGTCCCCCTTTATCATCAGATCGAGCTATTACCTCATCCCGACGCACCAATACAAATTTACCATCAAAATATTTATAATACCTAGCTTCATTACATAAACCATAGTTTGTATAGCATTGCAAAAGTTGTTCTTCCTCACAAATTGAAACACTACCCAAATCACTAATTTTCATCAGTTCATCATTCTCTACAAACTGTCCCACACTATCATTCCACAGCCAATAGTAATGCA
>NZ_JAVBNS010000279.1:0-19910 GCF_031551385.1 Anaerosporobacter sp. | reverse complement strand
CTTTCTTGTTACGCACGTTTGCTACTAACATATATGTTCCTGCTTTTGCATCAATATAAGCTGTACCGTTCGCTTCAATCGAAACCTGATTATTCATAGCAAGTGAAGCAACTGCCTTATCTGTAACTGCATTCTCTAACGGTTGGTATTGTTGTACAGAACAACTGAAATCTTGCTTTCTACCAAATACAGGTGCATGCATTAAGTAATCACAGATATTCATGGCACAACGTTGTAATTCTCCAACGGTTAATTTCCCTTCAGCAACAGCTTCCACAGTATTATCTTCTGAGGCGTTAATTTCTGCACCATCATTAGGAACAACCATGTATAAGTCATTCTGTGCACGAACCATCGCTGCTGTGTTGGTAATTGTTGCTTCTCCAGCTTCAATTGAATCGTTCATCTTAGCCCACCAGTCTGTCATTACGATACCACGGAATCCCCATTCCTTACGAAGAACCGTTGTATTCAAGTCATAATTTGATGCATTCCAATGACCGTTAAGAGGATTGTAAGTTGTCATGATAGAATTTGCTCCACCCTCTTTTACTGCAACTTCAAAACCTTTTAGATAGATTTCTCTAAGTGCACGTTCTGACACAACAGCATCAACAAAACTACGACGATACTCTTGGTTATTACATGCAAAATGTTTCAATGTTCCAGTTGAACCACCTGCTAGGATACCTTTTACTTGTGCTGTAGCAAATCTAGCAGTAATAATTGGGTCTTCTGAGAAATACTCAAAGTTACGTCCATTCAATGGATGTCTACGAATATTCATACCAGGTCCTAAAAGCGTATCGATTTCATTTCGAAGTAATTCTTTTCCTTCAAACACATACATTTCTTCAATTAATTCTGTATCCCAAGTTGCTGCTAATAATGTTCCGGTTGGTACTTGCGTCGCTTTGTATCCACCTTCCATACGGATACCAGAAGGGCCATCTGCCGCACAACCAAGTGGAATTCCATATTCAAACAGTGTATCGCCAACGCCACCAAATGCTGCTGCTGTTCCCGGTGTTACCTTCACATTACACATACCTTCACCACGTACAATGATTGCTAATTCTTCCGTCGTTAACTGTGCAATGAATTCCTCCATTGTTGCTTTCCCCTCTGCAACATCTTGCAGTTTAATTCCTTTGTTACCTGTTTGTGGGTAAGTAGGCGGTAAATTCTTCTCAATTCTTTCCTTCATAGAATAGCTTCTTGTTGGAACGGCTTCATATGTAAGTTCATATGCTCCATCATCAAGACGTTTTCCCGGTTTCATTCTTGTAAATGCCTCTACTGGTGATAAAGCTTCTTCTAATTGTGCAATTACTTGTAATTCTTCTACAATGTATCCTGTCATCTCTCCTGTAGCCGTTTGGATTGTTGCTCGTACACAGTCTTTTACGCTAGCGCCAACATAGATTCCATATTCGCCTGCTTCCAGTACCATACATGACTTATGACCAGTAACACCACCATCATCATAAGAAGCTAACTCTTCTGTATTAAATGAAATCTCTAGTGTCTGTTCTTCTTTTGGTGCAAGTTCCTTTGTCTTAGCAAATGTAACTAATTTCTTCGCCGGTTGCCCTAATTTACCTTGTGGTGCTTCTACATATACTTGCACAGATTCTTTTCCTGCATAGGTATCACCAGTATTCTTCACACATACTTGTAATTGAATTGTAGCTTTTGAATCAGCATCTGTAACTACTTCTGCTTTTGTAACATTTGTCTCAAACGTAGTATAAGATAAACCAAATCCAAACGCATATTGAACCGCTTCTGGTGCAAATGTTTCAAAATAACGGTATCCAACATACACATCTTCTCTATAAAGATTCGCATCTGCATCTCCATAGTTTTCATCCGATGGATATGCTTCTAATTGGTATGCGATCGTATCCGTTAATTTGCCACATGGTGTCACATCTGCAACTAGCACATCAGCGATTGCATTACCACCTTCAATACCACCTTGCCATACATACATAATACTTTGGATTTTATCTTTGAAACGTTCGTCTTCAACCCAACTCATATTGATGATATTTGAAACATTTAATAGCACAATTACTTTATCAAAATATTTTGTTATTGTTTCTAATGTTTTCATTTCTTCTTGTTTAAGATAAAAACTGCCTTCCTCTGGAATGTTGTCTTTATCTTCACCAGCATTTCTTCCGATAATAACAATTGCTTTATCTGAATGCTTCGCTGCTTCTTCTACTAATTCATCTGTTACAGGCATTTCAACTTGTGAATGTGGTTCTGCTGCCCAAGCTCCACCACCATTGTCAAATGGATTCTCTTTAATCCACTCTTCATATACGCTTACTAATGATTCATTTAATGTAATATCATTCTTCGCACGTAAACCTTCTACAATATTTGAAGTATATAATACGTTAACAGAACCACCAGAACCTGTTCCTGTGCGGTAATAGTTAATCTGTGCTCTACCGAATAGGGAAACTTTTTCCCCCTTTTTAAGTGGTAATACGTTATTATCATTCTTTAATAATACAGCACCTTCTGCTGCCACTTTTCTTGTAAACTCTGCAAATCCTTCATAAGGTACACCAATTTTGTGTTCCTTTATATATTGTTGATCCATGATTTTTCCTCCTTGTACACTTTGCGTAATCTTAGAAACAAGCTCAAGAAATTACTCCGTAATTTCCTTCGCTAACATATTGCTCCTTTGGAGCTACGGTCTCACACTTCGTGTAATCCCTAAGAATCCGCTTCGCTACTTCTTTATATGTTACATTATAGTCAAATCACATCACATATGATATAATTTTCCTATCCAAAAGTATAACTATTTTGTCATCTTTATTTGAAAGGAGTTTTCTAATGCAGTACCCTGAACAGAAAAAAGAGTTAATCAATGGAATCCCTTCTAACTATCTCTGTAATATCCACTCAGTACCTTGCGCTGGAGTTGCCTTTCCTGCACATTTCCATAACTATATTGAAGTTTTGTATGGACTTGAAGGGCAGTTTCATGTATTGCTAAATGGAAAATACCACTTTTTTGCGAAAGGGGATCTTATTCTAATTAACTCCAGAGAGGTTCATCATATTAATGCACTTAGTGAATCTGGTGGTAGCTATATCGTTCTTCGCTTTGAACCAGAAGTAATCTATAATAATATGTTTCAGAATTACTCTGAATTAAAATACACCATCCCATTTTTAATTGATAGTCCAAATCAGCAAAAGGTTATTACGAAAGACCTACTAAACAATACCAACATACCAGAACTACTATGGGACATTCTAAAAGAAATGGAAGAGCAATGTTATGGATTTGAACTAGCTGTTCGTAATCATATTGGGCGTATCTTCTTGTGGATTCTAAGATATTTTCACGCCAATAGCTCAAACAGTATATTCCAGTTTAATGAATATGAATTATACCTAAAAAGATTACAACCAGCACTCGATTATGTACCGAACAATTATATGAACGAAATAAAGACGCCCGATATGGCGTCTCTATGTAATATGAGTTCAAGTTACTTCTCACGACTCTTTAATAAAGTTATGAATATGAACTTCAATGACTATATCAATCATATTCGTTTGAAAGAAGCAGAGAAGCTTCTTGTTTCAACAGAGCTGAATATCACAGAGATATCTAACCAAGTTGGTTTTAACACAACAAGTTATTTCATTAAACTTTTTAAGCAAAACAAAGGAACTTCTCCAAAACAATATCAGAAGGAATATCTTCATGATTATGAATCCAATGACAAACCAATTTAAAATACATATAAATTGATTTGCACACTTTTCATTTACCTATCCTCAAATTAAGATGGTGATATCAATTACTCCATAATCACCTCAAAGAATTCGGTTATACTCTCTTGGCACTGCTCCGTATTCGCTAGATAACTTTGTGCATGTTTCGCTCCCGCCACCTTTTGCATATAGCATTCTGCATTACACACATCATAATTTTCTTCACTCATATATGGTGGAACAAACCGATCATCTTCACCATGAACGAATAGTATCGGTCTTGTATTCTTCGCCAAAGCTTTCTTTGTACACGCTTCACTTATGTTAAATCCTGCAACGATACGACACACCAAACCAAAAATCGGAATCAAAGGAAATGCCGGAAGACGATAGTATTCTTTCGCAACGTGTGTATAGATTGCTTTAGGCGATGTAAATCCACAATCGGCAATAATACCACGCACATTATCCGGTAAATCAAAACCACTTGCCATAAGAACCGTAGATGCTCCCATAGACACTCCGTCTAATACAATCGGTAATTCTTCCCCAAATCGTTCATTCAAAAATGTAATCCATTCCACAACATCATATCGTTCTTTCGTTCCAAATGTTATATATTTTCCCTCACTGCTACCATGCGCTCTTTGGTCAATAATTAATAAATTACACCCTTGTTCATAATAGAAATCACATATAACACCAAAATCAGCCTCTCCCATTCCTCGAAACCCATGTACACATAGTACAGTTCGTTTTGGGTGCTTCACCTGAATTAAAGAACCATGTAATCGTAGTCCATCATTACTAACAATAGAAACTTGCTCTGGATTTTTACTATCAATCCAAGCCTTTCCCTCACGAAAGGCATCCTCATACTTCTTCCTGCTTCCAGTAAACACATCATCTCCATCTGGCATTTTAATTCCATAACGATAAATTGCGTAACGAAAGAATTTTATCTCTACCAACATAATTGCCACTAGAATGCATACAATAATCCCTACTAACACTTTAATCATCATAATCCTCATCTCCCCTGTTTTATATACTTATATAACATATAATTCCAAAAAACGCAAGTAAAACTCTCTCTCACTACACCTGTTTCTTCAATTGTATAATTCGAAAAATGGAATCCATTATAAATATCGCTAACGCAATCGCCCCTGCAATCTGTACTGTTTGCGACAAATAGTATGATGATAATGTTGCATTTCCCTCAATAGAATAATATGCGGTACGATACATATTCGCACCTGGCACCATTGGCATAATTCCTGGTATAAGAAAAATTGTTCCCGGTGCTTTGAGTACCCTTGCAAATATATGCGAAATCAAAGAAACAACCATCGTTGCTGCAAATGCTTGCAATATACTTGACGATGCATGATTTAATTGAATCATCTGATATACCCAAAAACCAATTGCTCCAACTGTTCCTGAATATAGTATCAACTTCTTTGGCACACCTATTACAACAGACATTCCAACAACACCAAGGAACGCTCCAATTATTTGTATCATCATAGTAAGCTACCTCCTATCAATGCTGTTGAAAGGGCTAATCCCGCACCAATCCCTACGGCAATACACGCAGCGATAACAAATGCTTCGATTGCACGGCTTCCCCCTGAAAGATAATCTCCTTGTAATGTATCACGAATTGCATTTGTAATCGAAACGCCTGGCACTAGTGGCATAATCGAGGCAACAATTATCGTCTCCTTAATTGCAGAGTTACTCAAACACCTTGTATATAGTACCGTTGCTACAGCTATTATAAAAGAAGATAGCATATCCGTAATAAAATTATTAAGCTTCACCTTTTCTGCCGTATGTCTACAGATAACAATCCATAAGCCATTCAATGCTGCTAACATAAACGCAAGAAGTCCGCCACCAAACAGCAAAGAAAAAAACGAAGAAGTCATTATAATTCCAATGTAAACCATATACGTTGGATATTCCTTTTTATCTCTAATTCGTAGCAATTCTTGATATGCCTCTTCAACAGAAATTGCACCTGCACAGAGATTACGTGATACAGCATTCACTTCATATACTTGACTTAGGTTCGATTGCTTCTCACTTACACGTGCAATTCGAGTAATCGCGTCGATACTAGGGTCTGAAAGGGTAACAAACAATCCTGTAACTGTTGCTACCGTTTCTGCGGTCTCTAAACCAGATGTTTTGAGAATTCTACAGATTGTATCCTCTACACGGTATGTTTCAGCTCCACTCTTTAGCATAATTTCTCCTGCCAGCAATGCCGTATCCATTAGTATCTTGTACTGAGCTTGTCTCTCTTCCTTCGTTAAGCATTCCTTTTTCATTGTTTCCTTCATATCCATATTCTCAGATTTTGAAGCACCCACTTCCATATCGTTCTCCTCCTTCTTAGCAAATTTCCGGGCTTGCTGTAATGTTATGATGTATTTCATATTTCATTGTCGAAAGTAGTTATATAACATCACATCTTTTTCATGATTATTTCACACATTGAACACATTTAGCCGTTATAATAAGTTTCAGATAGTAAAAAAACTATCTACTCCCACCCTATTATACGTAAAAAATACAGGTAATACTCTACCCTTGAAGTATTACCACAGCAAAAGAACGCTTACCCTAAGCGTTCTTTTTGCCATTATACTATTCTTTTATTCTAATTCATCCGTATCTTCCAAATTCTCTTCCAATTCCTTTGTTACACGCACATAACGAATCATCTTATTCCTAACATCTAATATCTCAAACAGATATCCACCATAAGAAAGCGACACATGCTCTCCATCATTCGGGATTCGATTAAGTAGTGATGTTAATAGTCCATTTAATGTATCAAAGTCTTCTTCCTGAATTTCAATCCCCAATATATCCTCAATATCATCAAGACCAGCCAATCCTTTCATAAGGAATTGTCCTTCATCTTGTTTAATAATTAATTTCTCATCTATATCATATTCATCAAGGATATTTCCGACAATTTCTTCGAGAATATCTTCCATGGCAACTAGACCTGCTGTTTGTCCATACTCGTCTACAGCAATTGCCATATGTACCTTCTTTAACTGCATATCACTAAATAATACATTTATATTTTGTGTATCTGGAACAAAATATGGCTTTCTCGCAATTAATTTCAGGGGTTTATTCTTAAACTTAGGAGACATATAGCATCTTGCTACATCTTTCACATGAAGAATACCAATGATATTATCAATATCATCCTCATACAATGGGTATCTTGAATACGATTTATCTAACATAAAACGCAATGTCTGCTCCACTGTTTCATTACAATCAATTGCTACAATCTTCTTCCTATGAGTCATAATATCTTTCACTTCTTTTTCATCAAATGCGATAATGTTCGATATCATCTCAGCTTCATTTGACGCAAGAACTCCTTGTTCCTGCCCCTCGTTAACCATCGATATAATTTCGTCTTCTAAATCCTCTGATTTATTTCCACATAAACGTAAAATCAATGTTGTTATCTTCTTCCTTAAAAAAGTAATCGGATACCCGTCATGCATATAAAATCTTTTCTCCTTTATCTTATACTACAATTGACTTGTACTGGGCCTTATGTATCCAGAGAGAAACTAATAAGCAACGCTTTATCAATCTTTTTTAGTACATCTCGGTCTAAATGACAAACTTTTTCTTTTAATCTAGTCTTGTCAATTGTTCTCACTTGTTCCAGCAAGATAACAGAATCTTTAACAATACCATATTTCTCTGCGTCTAGCTCCACATGTGTCGGAAGCTTTGCCTTATTCATCTTTGATGTAATGGCTGCACAGATTACCGTTGGGCTATGTTTATTTCCTGTATCATTCTGAATAATTAGAACTGGACGAACACCGCCCTGTTCTGAGCCTACTACAGGCCTCAAATCTGCATAAAAAATGTCACCACGCTTAATTATCACTTTATTCACACTCCATTTATTGGCTTTAGCTTTATTATTGCCAGTTTTGACCTGTGTATTCCTAAAGTGTACTATTTTTCTATGGTTATTATTTGGTAAATATATTTTTGCCATTCATAACCTGTCTCTTGCGAGGTTTTTTATTTATGTTTTTAAATCTCTTCTTTGTTTCTTCGAATTAAAAATGCAAATCTAACACTTGATTCAAACAGTTATAATAATCTGCTGTACCAACTTTCATGCCTTCCTTATAGTATACTCTTGGTACACGCTTTCCTATGTCACAGACAAGTTCATAATTAAATGATCCTGCTAAATTTGCAACTTCCTCTATAGATATATATTCGTCACCATCTTGACCAATCAATGTTACCTTATCGCCTTCTTTAACATCTGGAATATCTGTAACATCTATCATAAACTGATCCATGCATACTCTGCCCGCAATCGGAGCTGATTTGCCATGAATTAAAACTCTTCCCTTTGATGATAATTGTCTTGGATAACCATCTCCATAGCCAACTGGTATTGTAGCAATCACACTTTCTTTATCAGTAATATATGTGCTATTGTAACTAACTCCTGTACCAGCCTCTACTTTTTTCACATACACAACATTACTTACTAATGTCAATGCTGGTTGTAGTAGCAATCTAGTTTTATTTACTTCATCGGAAGGATACATACCATAAGTCGAGATACCACAGCGTACCATATCTAGATTTGCTTCTGGCAAATCAATAATAGAAGCACTATTTGATACGTGTTTCACTGGAATATGGATTCCCTCTTTCTCTAATTTATCTGCAAATGCTAAAAAACGATTTAACTGCTTTCTAACCGATGTTTTATCCACTTCATCTGCACATGCAAAATGTGTAAACATACCATCAATAACAATATTAGGCAACTTACTAATCTCTTTAATCGTTTGAATACTCTCTTCTATATCTTTGAATCCAATACGAGTCATTCCCGTATCAACCTTAATATGAATTTTGGCTTGCTTTCCAAGAGAAACTGCAATGTCTGAAAGACGTTTTGCCATGTCATATTGAAAGATGGTCTGCATAATATCATATTTTAATAACTCTTCGTATAACTGATGTGGTGTAAATCCTAATATTAGTATTGGTTTTTTAAAGCCTGCATTACGTAACTCAATGCCCTCTTCAATAATAGCAATACCAAATGCATCAATTTTATCTTTTAGTGCTGTTGCTAATGCAACTGCTCCATGACCATAACCGTCTGCTTTGATTACTGCCATAATCTTTGTATTCTTATCGATATTCCTTCTCACTTCATTGATATTATTATCAATTGCATCAAGATCAATTCGAGCCTCAACTCTGTAGTATTCATTCATGAAAACTGCCTCCTTACCATGTTAGCTATATATTAACTCCATTCATGAAGTACTGACGGAAGTGCTTCAATTATATCACTCGCAATTAAAGAGTATACACTCTTTCGTTTTGCTGCTCTATCTCCAGCAAGCCCATGTACATATACACTTAGTGCTGTCGCTTCTAGTTGCTTCATACCTTGCGCTAACATGGCTGCTATTATTCCTGTTAATACATCTCCTGCTCCCGCAGTAGCCATTCCATTGTTTCCAGATACATTAATATAGCAATGTTTCCCATCTGCTACAATTGTTCTCGCATCTTTTAATGCCAACACAAATCGTTTTCCATCTACAGCATTTCTCGCAACCGTAAATAAATTTTCTTGCACATCAGACACTTCACAATCCAGCAGTCTAGACATTTCTTTCAGATGTGGGGTAATTACTATATTCTCTGGTAAATCTATATTGCTAAACTGTTCTGTTTCATTTCCTTTGGAAATATACTGTCTTTTACTAGCTAATAACGTTAATGCGTCTGCATCAATAACAACGGGTACTTTCGCATAATTTAATACAATGTCCAGTAAACAATTCGATGCCTCAGATACACCAATCCCTGGGCCGATTACAATCGATGTTGCCCATGTTAGCTCCTGAATAATGCGCTCCACCTCTAATTTATCTTCTAAACAAGAAGGATTATACGTTGCTAAAATCGCCTCTGGCAATTGACTTTGTATAATACTTCGATTATCTTCTACTGTCAGAACTTTCACAAGCCCTGCACCACTACGATACGCTGCCTTAGCAGATAAATAGCAAGCTCCTGACATATTATGAGAGCCTGCTATTATTAATACTTTAACAAAAGTACCTTTATTCGAATAGTTCTTTCGTAATGGTAATCGTTTCAAATCCTCTGCCTCATAGTAATACACAGATGGTTTCACATATTTGACTGCCTTTGCAGGAAATCCAATATCTGCTACGATTACCTCACCAGCATATTCACTGCCAGGATATAGCACTAGACCTATCTTGTTTACACCAAATGTTATCGTATAATCCGCTCTCACAGCAATATTCATAACTTTACCGTTATCTGCCTGAATACCAGAAGGAATATCTACAGAAAATACGTTATTATCATTTGCATTAATGGTCTCTATTATTTGTTCAAATGACCCCATTACTGGCTTTGACAAGCCGATACCAAACATTGCATCTATAATAACAGTATATTCGGATATATCCACATTGCTATAGACTTCTACGTCCATATTACGGGCAATAACCAATTGCTGTCTTGTCTGCTCTGTTGCTCGATTCTCATCACCAATAATAAGCACATCTGCATGATAGCAAAGCTCTTTCAGTATTCGCGCAGCAGCAACACCATCTCCACCATTGTTACCTGTTCCACATACGGCTAAGATTTTGTCACTTTTCGCTATATTAAGTAGCATCGTTTCTACAATTGCCATTGCTGCTTTTTCCATTAATACAAGGCTTGGTATACCAATTTCATTACTTGTATACTCATCAATTGCCTTCATCTGGGCTGCATTCACTAAATATTTCATGATGATACTCCCTCTGCTACTACAAAAGCATTCGAATATATCTTCGTATTTGTTATAGACACATGAATCTTTCCGATTCCACGCTTGTTTGCCAGTTCTAAAGCCGCTCCATACAATGTAACATATGGACAGCCTAGCTCGTCACGCAGTACTTCAATATCCGTAAGCGCAAAGCCACGAATTCCTGTTCCAAATGCTTTGGCAACCGCCTCTTTCACTGCGAAATTATCAGAAGCCTTTCTTTTATCTTTTCGTATTAGAGCAATCTCACTCTCTGTAAAACATCTTTTTAAAAAATGTTCCTTCTCGCAAGCTTTCTCAACACGCTCGATTTCAATTAAATCTGTACCAATTCCAATAATCACTGTTACTCCATCCTTACTCTTTATCATCAAGTACGTCGATAACCGTATTGCCTAATATATTGTGCATATAAGAATAAAGTGAACTGTTCTCTATTTCTTTATCCTGTTTTTCAAGAATTCGTACTTTTAACATCTCACGTGTCTTGAGAATCCACACATCTAATTCTTTAATATCCTTTTGATTCTGCGTTAGTTTTGCATAGCAAAGTTTCATACTCTCTACCATAAGCTCTTCATTTGCCTTTTTAATCTCATATGGCATATCAAGAAGATTATCATCTGCATTTTGCATTTTTGTATTGATATCTTCAATAAGCTGATGACTCTTCTCTAGCTTTTTCGCTTTCAATCTACCTGCTGCAGAATTATCCGGCTCCATATTGGCTACGATTTCACTCATTAATTTCTTCTTGAGCTTCTTCATTTCCTTTATATCGGTAATCATTTTCCCCTGCTTCTTTATCAAATTGTTTAGATTATTCTCAAGCTGTTTAATTGATGCTGTCTTTTCGTGTTCTGGAATAAGCTGATACCAACGATCATCTAGTGTTAGTATCGGTAATTTCTTACCTTGTAGTGCTTCTTTAAAATCAACACTCTTATCCTTTCTTCTCGCCATAAACGTGCCCCATCTCTTTCGTTATTCTTCTGTTTCTTGGTTCTGCTCTTCACGCGCCTTTAAGTTATAAGATAGACGCATCAAGCTTTCAGCAAGATGAACGTTCTCAACTATAATATCCTTAGGTAAATTCAAGTCCGTTGGTGCGAAGTTCCATATTGCTTTCACGCCCCAACTCACTAAATCCGCAGCAACCTGCGGTGCTTTTGCTTTAGGAATTGTTAATGCTGCAATATTAACGCTATTGTTCTTAACAAAGTCTTCCAATGTATCCATCATTCGAATCTCATTCCCACGTATTGAGATTCCTTCTAGTCTTGGGTTTACGTCAAAAATACCTTGAATTAAAAAACCTCTTCTTTCAAAATCCGTATAATTTGCTAATGCCTGTCCCAAATTACCTGCCCCGATAATAATCACATGATATTTTCTATCAAGTCCAAGAATCTTTCCTATCTCTGTAAAGAGATACTCCACATTATATCCGTAGCCTTGTTGCCCGAAACCTCCGAAGTTATTAAGATCTTGTCTTATCTGAGACGCTGTTACTTGCATCTTCTCACTTAGCTCTTTCGATGAAATACGGACAACATCGTTTTCCAACAATTCGCCTAAATAACGATAGTATCTTGGAAGTCTTTTGATAACTGCTAATGATATTTCTTTTTCGTACACGATGCACCCTCCTTATATCAAAAACCCTTATTCTTCATTATAACTACTCGTTAATTACTTGTCAATTTTAGATATGATATACGGTAGCTACCAGCTCATGATCTTTTATGCTTTCTACGATTT
The DNA here is from genome assembly GCF_031551385.1 of Anaerosporobacter sp. Classification (GTDB taxonomy): domain Bacteria; phylum Bacillota; class Clostridia; order Lachnospirales; family Lachnospiraceae; genus Anaerosporobacter. The sequence continues at coordinate 7,492 of NZ_JAVBNS010000279.1, read as the reverse complement.
CCTCTATTGATTTTTCCTTTATTTTTGTCACGCTGACGAACAAACCAACGGAGGAATTCCCTTCTTTACTTGACACTGTTTCAAAATGCATAATTGACATTTGGTTTTCCTTCATAAATCCTATCATTTCACCGATACCTTCAACACATGTAACTTCAATATAAATTTCAATGACATCTGATTTTGATAGTAAAAGTACCTCAAATCCCTGCATAATCTTCATACTTGCTAATATAAAGATGCAACCTAAAATTGCTCCTTCATAGAAGCCAATTCCAATTGCCAATCCCATACTAGCACATGCCCATAATCCCGCCGCGGTTGTTAAACCTTTGACATGCTGTTTTGATGTTGTCAGAATCGTTCCCGCTCCTAAAAAGCCAATTCCGCTGATTACTTGCGATCCCATTCTTGTAGGGTCTGTATCCATTCCCAATATGGATACAATAAACTGGCTCGTAATCATCGCCAAAGATGAACCAATACATACTAGAATATGCGTCCGAAATCCTGCTGGTCTTCCTTTTTTCTCTCTATCATATCCAATTATTCCACCACATAGAAGTGCTAGTAACATTCGCACCATAATTGACAGATAGTTGATATCTCTCAAATTACCAATTATATCTATTCTCATACTTCCTCCATTTTTTATTCACAATACATCCATTATAGTATCTTTCTTCCTATATTGCACCTGTTTTATAGCAGAAATCGAAAAGAAAATGTGCAAATGTCTAGCATTCATGGATTAATTATGATAAAATAACTGTTGATTTTCAAGAGCCACTTAGCAGTGAAATTATGCGAAGAAAGGATGACTATACCCATGATTCTATCATGTAACAATATAAATAAATCCTTTGTTGGGAAACAAGTACTTTCAAATGTTTCCTTTCATGTCAACGAAGGAGAAAAAACCGCTATCATCGGTGTAAACGGAGCTGGTAAATCCACGCTTCTTAAGATAATAATTGGTGAAATAAGTGCCGACTCTGGTGAAATTACATTTGCCAAAGGTGCTACTACTGGCTACCTTGCACAACATCAAGCACTTACTTCCCACCATTCTATCTATGAGGAACTTCTCGAAGTAAAAAAAGATGTTATTGAATTATATGACCGTATGCGTCAGCTAGAACATGACATGAAAGAAGTTACTGGTGATGAACTGGAATCCATGCTATCTACCTATGCTAGATTAAATCATGAATTCGAATTACAAAATGGATATGCGTATCAAAGCGAAATTACAGGTATCCTCAAAGGTCTTGGTTTTACAGAAGAAGACTTTGCGAAATCTATAGACAAACTATCAGGTGGTCAAAAAACCCGTGTTGCTCTTGGTAAATTACTTCTTACTGCACCTGATCTTATCTTCTTAGATGAGCCTACAAACCATCTTGACATGGAATCTATCGCATGGCTTGAAAACTATCTTCTTAACTATCGTGGTGCTGTTGTTATTGTTGCCCATGACCGCTACTTTTTAGACAAGATTGTTTCAAAAGTTGTTGAAATCGAATATACAAAATCCCAGATGTATCTTGGTAACTATTCTGACTTTGCAGAGAAGAAAGCACTTGTAAGAGATGCACAATTAAAGAATTACCTTAATCAGCAAAAAGAAATCAAACATCAAGAAGAAGTGATTGCCAAACTCCGTTCTTTCAACCGTGAGAAATCAATCAAACGTGCAGAAAGCCGCGAGAAGATGTTGAATAAAATCGATCGTGTTGATAAGCCAATTATGGAGCAACATCATATCTCCATTCGATTAGAGCCTCATAATATTAGTGGTAATGATGTTCTTTCCGTGAAAGGACTCTCAAAATCTTTCGGCTCTAAACACCTCTTTTCCGATTTAGATTTCGAAGTAAAACGCGAAGAAAAAGTTGCTATTATTGGTAACAACGGAACAGGTAAGACTACAATCCTAAAGATATTAAACGACTTAATTAATGCCGATTCAGGTGAGATGCGTCTTGGCTCTAAAGTTAAGATTGGTTATTACGATCAGGAACACCAAGTACTTTCACCAGAGAAAACAATATTTGATGAACTACAAGATACGTACCCAAACCTTACAAACACGGCTGTACGCAATATTCTTGCTGCGTTCTTATTTACAAACGATGATGTATTCAAACGTATTAAAGAACTAAGTGGTGGGGAACGTGGACGTGTTTCTCTCGCCAAATTAATGTTATCCGAAGCAAACTTTTTAGTTCTTGATGAGCCTACAAACCATCTTGATATTGCATCAAAGGAAATCCTTGAAGATGCAATCAACAGCTATTCTGGTACAGTTTTATACGTATCGCATGACCGTTATTTTATTAATAAAACAGCGACTCGTATTCTTGATTTAACAAATAATCAGTTGCTGAATTATATTGGAAATTATGATTATTACCTAGAGAAAAAACCTGAAGTAGAACGTATGCATCTTGGAGTGAATTCCGTACATAACACTACTTCTAAGGATTCTAACTCTACTGCTACAACAAATACAACAAATGTTGACTCCTCCACTCAGACTGATTCTACTACCGATTCATCTGATCTTAAATTAGATTGGAAACAGCAGAAAGAGCAACAGGCAAAAGAAAGAAAACGTCAGAATGAACTAAAGAAAGTGGAAGACGAAATCAGTGCTTGTGAAACTCGTAATGAGGAAATTGATGCACTATTAACGCTGGAAGAGGTTTATACTGATGTAGCACGATTGCTAGAATTAAACACAGAGAAAAAAGCCATTGAAGAACGTTTAGAAGAACTTATGGAACAATGGGAAGAACTTTCTTTATCATAGAACAACGATGCCAATTCAAGCTCTCCTCAAGTTACGTATTGGGGAGAGCAACTTCGTTATGATATAAAAGGAACAAGCCTACGAGGAGAAATCTTCGTAGGCTTGTTCCTTTTATATCATTGATTCGGGTATCCAGGTTAAGAATAATCTTAACGATGAATACAATATCATGTTTTTAAACTAATTTCTCTAATCCCTTTTCACTAATATTTTGAATTGTATTCTTAATATGTTCATGGGCAAGAGATTCTGCTTTATCTGCATTATGTTCTCTTATTGCTTCCATAATTGCGATATGTTCCTCATTCGAATGCATTGCACGAGGCATAGAAGATAGAGAAACCTTACGAATTCTCTGTACATACTGATGATAATCAGATAGCAAATGCGATAAAATCCGACTACCAGAAGCTTCATACAGTAATTCATGAAATTTATTATCTAGCTCAAAAATCTGCTCCTCATGAGAACGTCTTGTATGAAACTCAGATAGATACACTACTTCATCCATATCTTCCATCTGCTTCTCTGTTATATTCTCACATGCCATTCGGGCACAAAGTCCTTCAAGGTAAGAACGTATCATATAGATGTCATGAATATCTTTTGCTGTAATTGCATTTACATAAGCACCCTTATTCGGAATGATATTCACTAATCCTTCTAATTCTAGTTGTCTTAATGCTTCACGAACAGGCGTCCTGCTGACGCCTAATTCGTTCCCTATTGTCACTTCTTTTAATTCTTCATTCTGACTATATTTGCCTGAAAGAATATTGTCACGAATCTTGTGAAATACACGACCTCTCAAGGAATATTTATCGGCTGATTCTTTCTGCTCATGAAAACTGTCCAAAGACTTTTCCTCCTAGTTCTTCGCAATCGTCTCCATAATGTAATCAGCAAATTCAGCACCTGTAGCACCAGTATCTCTACCAGTCATTACCATTTTCTTTTCTGTAACAGTACAGATGTCAAGTGCATTGTACAATTGGTTCGCTTTTTCTGTATAACCGATATGAGCTAATAACATTGCACCAGCACGGATTACACTACATGGATCCGCATAGATATCTCTTCCTTCTTGTACCATACGTGGAGCAGAACCATGAATTGCTTCAAACATGGAATATTGCTTACCAATATTGGCACTACCAGCAGTACCTACACCACCTTGTAATTCTGCTGCTTCATCTGTAATGATATCACCATATAAGTTTGGTAATACAACTACTTGGAAATCTCTTCTTCTTTGTTCATCTAATAATTTTGCTGTCATGATATCGATGTACCAGTCATCAGCAGTAATTCCATCGTATTCTTTTGCGATACGATAGAATGTATCAAGGAATTTACCATCTGTTGTTTTGATGATGTTTGCTTTTGTAACTGCTGTTACACGAGTTTTACCATTTGCTTTTGCAAATTCGAACGCTGCACGAATAATTCTATCACAACCTTGAGATGTTGCAATTGTAAAGTCGATTCCTAAATCTTCTGTTACATTAACACCTTCTTTACCTGCTGCATATCCACCTTCTGTGTTTTCACGGTAGAATGTCCAGTCAATTCCTTGCTCTGGAATACGAACCGGACGAACGTTAGCGAAAAGGTCTAATTCTTTTCTCATTGCTACGTTAGCAGATTCGATATTAGGAAGTCCATCACCTTTTCTAGGTGTTGTTGTAGGTCCTTTTAAGATAACATCACAGGCTTTTAATTCTTCTAATACGTCAGCTGGAATAGCTGCCATTTCTTCTGCTCTTCTTTCAATTGTTAAACCATCAATTACTTTGAATTCTACTTTTCCTGCTGTAACTTCGTCTTTTAATAAGAATTCAAGAACTCTTTGTGCTTGACCAGTGATTGCTGGACCAATTCCATCTCCACCACATACACCAATTGTAATCTTTTCAAGTTCATTATAATTTACAAAATCAGCTTGTCCCTTCATTGCTTCAACTCTTGCAAGTTGCTTCTCTAATAGTTTTCCAAATTGCTCTTTTGCTGCTTCGATTTGCTGCGTATTCATTGATAATCCTCCTGTACTTTCCTAATTGTTAATTATATTAGTGTAACTTTCATTCACAGAAACATTTTCTGTTAGTACTATTTAGACAGACATTATTACTATCAGCATTTAGCACTATATTCTTTCAAGTTACGTTTCTACCTACATTAGGACGACAATGCTAACATAATCTTCTTTGAGTAAGATGATAATTTTGCATAGTCGTCCTTGCATAGTTTACCATATTAGATGGTAATATTCAATTCCTTACATGAATCATCAATAATTTTTAATAATTCATCATCGGTAATAACTGTTACACGACCATCTTCATACTCTGTATCTACCCAGTCTTTTACTTTCACTACAACAGGGTGTGATTTATCAACAACTCTCTCATCTTTTAATTTAAAGTATGTGTTAATCCAATGTGCAATTCCTGCAAGACCTGATGTATTCGATACTGCTACTAATACTGGTCTGTTTAAGAACTTTTCTGTATCAAATATATTATAGATTTCTTCATTCTTTAGTAATCCATCTGCATGAATTCCCGCTCTTGTTACATTGAAGTTTTGACCAACGAAAGGTGTTCTTGATGGTACTTTATAGCCGATTTCTTCTTTAAAGTACTCTGCTAACTCAGTAATTACTGTTGTATCCATACCATCTAATGTTCCTTTTAGCTGTGCATATTCAAACACCATTGCTTCAAGAGGAGTATTACCAGTTCTTTCACCAATACCAAATAAAGAACAGTTTACACCACTTGCTCCATATAACCATGCTGTTGTAGAGTTTGAAACTGCTTTATAGAAGTCATTGTGTCCATGCCATTCTAACATTTCAGAAGGCACTCCACCATGTGTCATTAATCCATAGATAATTCCTTGTACAGAACGTGGAACAACTGCGCCAGAGAAGTTAACACCATATCCCATTGTATCACATGCACGAATCTTAACTGGAATACCGTATTCTTCGCCTAATTTCATTAATTCTACACAGAATGGAATAACGAAACCATGAATATCAGAGCGTGTAATATCTTCAAGGTGACAACGTGGTGCTACACCAGTTTCAAGACATTCTCTTACTACTCCTAGGTAATGATTCATTGCTTCTTTTCTTGTCATCTTCATCTTATAAAATATATGATAATCCGAACAACTTACTAGAATACCTGTTTCTTTTAATCCGATTTCTTTTACTAATTCAAAATCTTTCTTACTTGCACGAATCCATGAAGTTACTTCTGGGAATTTGTATCCTCTTTCTAAACATTTGTAAACTGCATCACGATCTTTCTTGCTATATAAGAAGAATTCACTTTGACGAATGATTCCATTTGGTCCACCTAATTTATGAAAATAATCATAAATTGTAACGATTTGCTCTGTCGTATAAGGTGCTCTCGATTGTTGTCCATCACGGAATGTTGTATCTGTAATCCAGATATCATCTGGCATATTGTGAGGTACAGTACGGTCATTAAATGCAATCTTTGGTACCTCATCATAAGGAAATAGATTACGAAATACATTAGGTTTATCTACATCTACAAGTGGATAGATACGTTCTTCCAATTGTAATAAATTGTTGTGTTGATTTAAGAATACTTTGCGGTTTTCCATTTTATTCACTCCTTGTATACAATAATAATGCCTTATAATCAGCACTTTTCATTAAGTTAGTACTATTGTATACAATTATACCATCTTTGTCAATTAGTAATTTAGCGTACTAAAGTGATTTTCTTTAGCATGGTAAATCGGATTATGAATCTCTAACTATATTATTACGTTTTTTTATTACTTTCTAACATAGGCATTTTGAGATATTATTTAATGCATGGTTCAATTCTGTTATTAAATTACTGTTATTAGTAGAATATTCGTAGGTAGTATTTAGTATATGCTTTATTATTTCTACTCCGTCTTTATAGCGTTTTTTCTTTTCCTATTCATTTTACCACAATCTAACAAATAGTAAGTATCCCACTCATACGCTTGTACACTTAATTTAATACGCTCATGAATTTCTTACAATATTTGTATTTTCCATTTATAAATAATTTTCTTGAAACTTTGCATATTTTTAGCATTATTATTGTTATAATAATTATCGTGATACCGCTCACCAAAGGAGCATTCCTATGTTTTAGTATTAGTTCCATACATACTTGAATTAGTATCAAATAAATCTTTCACTTTTTTTCTTCTTAAAAAAATAGGCTGTAATTGAACAAAAGAACATCACGATTCCTACACTCATTGGGTATAATGCAATGAGTGTCATTCCTCCATTTTGATATTTCCAGTAGCGTACTGATATTAAGCTTAATACCACACACATAATGAAGATAATACCAATTGCACTTTTATTTGCATTTTCTTCCTTGCCATAGAGTTCTTTTAACATTTTACAACCTCTTTTTGTCTATAATTCTAAATAGAAGTACAACAACCTTTGCACTCCTACTCTTTGGTTATTTATTCTTATTAAATTTCTATCCCATTTTACTCTAACACTTCTTTTAACACATTCACCATAATATTATATCCATAAACATGAGGATGAAGCCCTTCCATTGTCAAGCCGTCCTTCACTGTTAATCCGTCAGTATCAACAAGGTTTGAATGATAATCAACAAAAATCACACCATT
>NZ_JAVBNS010000297.1:0-14547 GCF_031551385.1 Anaerosporobacter sp. | reverse complement strand
GAATATAAAATCATTGATAAAACAGGAAAGGTAACTGCTTCGATTAAAGATCGTATTATTGGTAGGGTTATTTTTGGTCCATTTGTTAATGGAATCGCATTGACTTACAGTTCAGGGACAACGAATGGAACGGTATACGGTTATATTGACAAAACAGGAAAAACAATTGTGCCATGCAAATATAGAGAAATTGGTGAGTTCCAGAATGGTTATGCAAAAGTTTTGAATGGACGTTATGGTATGGTTGACAAAACAGGCAAGGAGATTATTTCAACTCGTTATACAAGTGTATTTCCTTTTGCGGACGGCTTTATAATTGCATATGGCTGGGACGGGAATAATTGGAGTTTTGCTTTTGACAAGAACGGGAAAGAAATTATTAAAGGAAAAGGTCTTGACTTGAGTACATTTTCAAATGGTTTATTGAGGGTCAATGGTCGATATATAATAGATACAACTGGCAAACAGGTAGTAAAATCGGGAAAATACGAAAAGATTAGCGATTTAAATAATGGGATTGCTATCGTTACGGCTTACACTGGAAAGAGTGGGACGAAAGATTCTGACAAATACAGATATGGTGCGATTGACAAGACTGGTAAAGAGGTATTAGTGCCTACACTTAACTATGATAGGATTGATTTTTTCGCTGAAAAAATGTATAAAGTCGAGCGGAATGGAAAATATGGATTAATCAAATTAAGCCCGTTGGCAGAAACAAAATCGCAAACCATAAGTGTTACGATCAAAGGAACAGCAAAAGTAGGAAAAATTCTGACTGCAAAATTGACTCCAAGTTGTACTAACATCAGCTATCAATGGTATGCAGATAGTGTTGCAATAAAAAAGGCTACAAAGGCGACATTCAAAGTGACAAGTGCTCAAGCAGGCAAGACAATCACGGTAAAGGTTACTGCAACAATCAAAGGTGGTAAAAAAGGTTCTGCGAAGAGTAAGGGTGTAAAGATAATAAAGTAAAAGAATAAGTAAAAGAATAAAGTAAAAGAATGTAGTAAAAAGAATATAGTGAAAACGATACAAATGATATTTGGAGGTGTATTATGAAAAAGAGAATTTTACGTGCAGTAATTTCCTTGGTGATATTGATTAGCATAGTATCGGTACAATATGGGAATGTATATGCTGCGAACAAAACTACAAAAAAGACACTTTCACAAGAAGAAGCAATGTCAAAATATTTGACAAAAAAAGCAGTGATTTCTTATAAAAATAAAAGCTATACGGTATATAAGATCAGCAACCAAATCACACCAAAAGCAGACGATTATACTGTACTATATTTTGATCAGAAAGGGAATCTTGTGAACAGCAAGAGTGTTTATATTGACCTTCAAAGATTATATATAATGGGTACCTGCAAGGAACCGTTACAAACGTATAAAAAATTGAATGGAACAATAATACCAGATTTGATTTTTGGTCAAAAAGCGGTAGAGATTGCGGGAGCGTTAGGCATAAAGATCATTGTATCAAAAGGAGAACTGGTAAAAGAAATAATAGCAGAGGGGCTAAAAGACGGAGCACTTGACTTTGATAATGCTAGTATAATTTGGGCATCAAATGAATGGTTTGGTAAAAATGGACTCGAAAGTAGTCTTGATGTTTTGTACGGAACAAAAAAGGGAATTTCAGCATCTAAAACTGGAAGCATATATACGATTAGTGATAACTATAACTATCATCGTTCTATGAAGGTAAGTGACCTATACTCTAAGTGGTTGAATACGTACTTTCGGTATGCAAGTTTTTTGAGTTCGCTTGATAATTTAGGCTTAACGGTTCAAGCATCAAATCTTTGGGATATACTTGGTAAGGTTGCTTTAATATTTGCAGACACTCTAACTCCAACACTTGGAGATATACCTGGATTTAAAGAAGAGTATGGAGAGTACATTGGATATTTTATATTGAAAGACATATCTGTTGCTTGGGACGCTGAAAAGGGGATAAAGATAGTACCTGATGGCGAGGAGATAGTAGAGTCACTTTATAGTTTTTTTGATAATCTTATGGATTATTCAAGCACTTATGAAGATAAGGCGAATCGTGCATATAAGAAACAAAAAAGTTCAGCAGAGACAAGCTATATTACGAGACAAACTTCTGCGTCAGCAGAAGCAGTCATACGGAGTGTAAATCCTAAATTTGTACTGCCACCACGCAAGTAAATGGTAGATGACAGATTACTCGGAATAAACACGAATTTTATACATTTGAGAAATAACACTTGCAATATTCCTTGATTTATGGTACTATATTTTATGTTTGTAAGTCGTGTAACAAGATAATTGAAAAATCAGTTGAAGTAAATTACCTTAAGGAGGTGCTCAGCGTGGCTAAGTGTGCTATTTGCGAAAAAGGTGCTCATTTTGGAAACAGTGTGAGTCATTCACATAGAAGAAGTAACAAAATGTGGAAAACTAACGTGAAATCTGTTAAAGTTAAAGTTAATGGTGCGGCTAAGAAGATGTATGTTTGTACTTCTTGCTTAAAATCAGGTTTAGTTGAACGTGCTTAATTTTTCATTATAAGTGATAAGAAGGCTGTCTTAAGTGCTATGAAAATAGTCTAAGACAGTTCTTTTTATATGGTGAAAAAAAACATAAATTACAAAAAACATTAATTACAAAAAAGATTATAACCAAGGATAAGGCATAAAACAATAATACCAATAGCAAGGAGACCGTTGGTTATGAATAGCATAAGAGTCATACCAATGGCAATCCAAAAGAGAATAAAACCTAACATACGCTTCATGATTAATCACTCACTTTTGAGAAAACGGTTTCGTTTAATTTATTAATTATATTCTATCTTATGTACATTATGTGCAGAATGTGCTTGGTAGATAGGATTGTTTTTTTATTTAGTAGTTTCCTTTTTTATAAAAAAAGGGTATAATATATCGAGTAAGAAGTTATGGATTCATAAAAGAACGGTAATTATAGTATTAATATATGTGAATCGTATTATGTGTACGAAATAACGTAATTGCTTTATCCATAGAATTAGAATTGGAGGGTTAACTATGAAAGGACATATGAATACTCAGATGGGTGAAATCATGATCGATGACGAAGTAATTGCGAAGTATGCTGGATCGGCTGCTGTTGAATGCTTCGGTATCGTTGGTATGGCTTCTGTGAATGTCAAAGACGGTTTAGTTCGTTTACTTAAAAAAGAAAGCCTTAGTCGTGGAGTTAATGTCGTTATAGAAGACAATAATCTAACAATTGATATGCATATTATTGTAGCATATGGTGTAAGTATTTCGGCTGTTACAGATAATTTAATCAGTAACGTTAGATATAATGTAGAAGAATTTACTGGCATGCAAGTTGAGAAGATTAATGTATTTGTCGAAGGCGTGCGTGTACTCGACTAGGACATTGGGTTATTGTTAATTTAAGGAGGAACAAACAAGTGGTAATGAATACATTAGATGCACTTACTCTTCAGAAATTATTTCTTGCAGGAGCAAAGCGCATTGAAGCGAAGAAAGAATATATTAATGAGTTGAACGTATTTCCTGTTCCAGATGGTGATACTGGTACGAATATGTCATTAACAATAATGGCAGCAGCAAGGGAAGTAAGTGCAATTGAGAATCCTACAATCCCAGTACTAGCAAAAGCGATTTCGAGCGGTTCTCTACGTGGAGCAAGAGGAAATTCAGGAGTTATTCTTTCACAGTTATTCCGTGGATTTACAAAGGAAATTCAAGAGCATGAAGTGATTACGGTTGACATATTAGCAGCAGCCTTTGAAAGAGCTGTTGAAACGGCATATAAAGCGGTTATGAAGCCGAAAGAAGGTACAATCTTAACTGTAGCACGAGGCGGAGCGGAAAAAGCAACGGAATTAGTAGGCAAAACAGATGACTTGATTTATTTTGCTGATGAAGTAGTAAAGCATATGGAATTCGTATTAGCACAAACACCAGATATGTTGCCTGTATTAAAAGAAGCAGGGGTAGTTGACTCTGGTGGTCAAGGTTTATTAGAAGTGTTAAAAGGTGTTTATGATGCCATGCTTGGTAAAGAAGTGGATATTACAATTGAAGCTTCTCCATCAGTAGCGAAGAGCGTTAGTACATCTCCTTCAGAGCCAGTAGATATTAAATTCGGTTACTGTACAGAATTTATTATAATGTTAGAAAAAGAATATACGTTAAATACAGAGAAAGATTTCAAAGGATATTTGGAATCAATCGGAGATTCTATCGTAGTCGTATCGGATGACGATATTGTTAAAGTACACGTGCATACGAACGATCCTGGTTTGGCAATTCAGAGAGCGTTAACATATGGTTCTTTAACTAGTATGAAAATAGATAATATGCGTGAAGAGCATAATGAAAGATTAATGAAAGAAGCTGAGAAAGTACAAGCAGCAGATGTAGAGAAGAAAGATGAACCAATGAAAGAAGTTGGATTTATCGCTGTCTCAATTGGTGAAGGCGTGAATGAAATCTTCAAAGGATTAGGAGTAGATTATCTAATTGAAGGTGGTCAAACAATGAATCCTAGTACAGAAGATATGTTGAATGCAATTGAAAATGTAAATGCTAAGACAATCTTTATCCTACCTAACAACAAGAATATTATTCTTGCAGCAGAACAAGCAAAACAGTTAACAGAGGATAAGGAAATCATCGTAATACCAACGAAGACAATTCCACAGGGGATTACAGCAGTAATTAATTTTGTATATGATAGTTTACCAGAAGAAAATACAGAACGTATGATAGAAGAGATGGCAAGAGTAAAATCAGGCCAAGTAACTTATGCAGTACGTGATACAACAATTGACGGAAAAGAGATTCACCAAGGAGATATCATGGGAATCGGTGATTCAGCGATTCTTGCAGTAGGTAATTCAATCAACACTACTACACTTGATTTAATTAAGGAGTTAGTAGATGATGATTCGGAATTGATTAGTATATACTATGGTGAAGAAGTAAATGAAGAAGATGCGAATAAAGTAGCAGAAGATATTATGGCATTGTACCCAGATGTGGACGTAGAAGTACACAGCGGCGGACAACCAATATACTATTACGTATTGTCTGTAGAGTAACCGCGAAGGTTATGAGCAGTGCGAAGAGGGCTATTGTGGAATAATTATATTTATTCTGCAGTAGCTCTTTTTGATATGAGGACAAGGAATTCATTTTCGAATGTGAAATTTGTGGAATTTTGTGGTTTGATAAAGTATAATAAAAGAAAATACGTAAGGGATAAGAGGATGGGTATATGTACTGTAGAAAATGTGGTAATGAAATTCCGGATGATAGTGTTTTCTGTTTGAAGTGTGGTGCAGAAGTGGTGATTTCTCAAAAAGGAGAACGGACTGTATCATCGGATTTGAATAAGAAATCAGAAGAAGTTTTTGTTGCTTCGCGTTCTGGTGGTAAAAAAATCAAATATGGTATTGTGGCAATAATGAGTATTTTGATAATACTTTTTATAATAACTGAGATTTTAGAGATTGCAAGAAAATGTGATATGGGTAGTAGTTGTGGAAAATTCAAAATAGATGGTAGTGATTATTGTGAAGATCATACATGCAATGAAGAAGAATGTACATCTTCAAAATCGGTGGATAAAGACTATTGTACTACACATGAAGAAGAACACAAATGTGTAGCTGCAGGATGCAAGAATGTAAGAAGTGGTGGTAAGTATTGTTATGAACATACTTGCGCTGAAGCAGGATGTGGAAAAAGAACAAAGGACGGAAGTAAGTATTGTTCTGACCATCATGTTGATATAGTAAAAACTATCGGAAATAATTTTGGGTTTACTTTAAATTCAGTAGGGGGAATTGAACTCTATTTCGAAGCACAGAATAATAATTGGAACGAAATAAAATATATTAGATTTTATGTTGACTTATATAATGCAGTTGGCGATAAAATAAAAGACAGCATAAAAAATACAAGTTCTGTATATGTAGAAATTACTGGTCCGATAGGAATTAGTGAATCAGTAGTCTATAAAGATATTATTGGATATAATAGTAATTGTGCAAAGATTGCTATAAGTGAGGTTACAATTGTTTATACGGATGGTACATCAAGAACAGGAGCGTATGGTTATTCTGCGAAGAAAAGCTCGCGATAGTGTTTGGAAATAATGATAATAAGAGAGCTAAACAAGATAGATAGGGGGTCACCATGCAGTTAACAGACTCAATTAACATAGTAAAGGGAATTGGTGAAAAGACAGAGAAAAGCCTGAATAAACTAGGAATCTATACCGTTCAAGACATGGTAGAATACTATCCAAGAGCGTATGATATATATGGAAAACTTATGGATATAAATGAGATTGAAGAAGGTGAGATGGCGATATTTGTTGGTTATATGTATATGAATATCGAGACAAAGAAGGTTCGCAATCTGACAATTGCATCATGTCGCGTGAAGGATGCAACAGGAAGCATCGGTTTAACATGGTTTAATATGCCGTATATTAAGAATACACTTAAAGCAGGTAGCTATTATATATTCAGAGGGAAAGCTTCAAGAAAAAACGGTGTCTTAGTAATTGAACAGCCGAGGATACTTACCAAGGAAGAGTATTATAACAAAAAAGATGTGTTACAACCAATTTATCCATTAACAAATGGAGTGACGAATAATCTATTAAGTAAAACAGCAAAGACGATATTAGAAGAAATAGACTTAACAGGTGATTTCCTCCCAAGCGATATCCGTAAAGAAAATGATTTGGTAGATTATCGATTTGCGGTAAAACAGATACATTTTCCGAAGAATAAAGAAGATATGTTGCGTGCGCGCAGAAGAATTGTATTTAATGAGTTTTTCTTGTTCACGTTAGCACTTACCTACATGAAGGAAGAGAAGAGCAAGAAGATACAAAAGACACCGTATGACAAAGGAAAGATAAGTGATTTAATAACTGAAAGCTTGCCATATGCGCTAACGAATGCACAGAAAAGAGCGTGGAACGAAATTAGCAAGGATATGTGTGACGGTGTTGTTATGAACCGTCTAGTGCAAGGTGATGTAGGTTCGGGAAAAACAATACTAGCAGCATTGGCACTTGCAATGAATGCAGAGAATGGCTATCAAGGAACGCTAATGGTGCCAACAGAAGTATTGGCAAAGCAACATTTTGAATCGTTAAGTGAATTGTATGAACCGTTCGATATTTCATGTATTTTGTTAACGGGTTCTATGACTGCGAAAGAGAAACGTTTGGCATATGAGAAGATTAAAAACAAGGAAGTTGCAGTAATAATTGGAACACATGCACTCATTCAAGAAAAGGTAGAATATGCAGACCTTGGTTTGGTTATAACAGATGAACAGCATCGCTTCGGTGTAAAACAACGTGAAATACTATCGACAAAGAGCGAGAATCCTCATGTGTTAGTTATGAGTGCAACTCCGATACCAAGAACACTTGCAATTATCCTATATGGTGACTTAGATATATCGGTAGTTGATGAACTTCCAGCAAATCGACTTCCGATTAAAAACTGTGTTGTTAATACAGATTACCGATCTACAGCATATCGATTTATTGAAAATCAGATAGGCGAGGGTAGACAAGCCTATATTATCTGCCCAATGGTAGAAGAAAGCGATATGATGGAGGCGGAGAATGTTATAGAATATACGCAAAAGGTTCGTGAAGCACTGCCACCATATATCCGTACAGAGTATCTTCATGGTAAGATGAAACCGAAAGAAAAGAATGAAGTAATGGAGCAGTTTGCAAGAAATGAGATTCAAGTTCTAGTATCGACTACTGTTATTGAGGTTGGTGTAAATGTTCCGAATTCAACAATTATGATGATAGAGAATGCAGAGCGATTTGGTTTAGCGCAATTGCACCAACTTAGAGGACGAGTTGGTCGTGGGGAGTACCAGTCGTATTGTATCTTGGTTAGTGGTTCAAGAAGTAAGGAGACAAAGAAACGACTAGAGATATTGAATACTTCGAATGATGGATTTTATATTGCAGGTGAGGATTTGAAACTTAGAGGGCCAGGAGACTTGTTTGGCATTCGTCAAAGTGGAGAGATGGAATTCAAACTAGCGGATATCTATAATGACGCAAGTGTGTTAAAATCTGCCAATGAAACAGCGAAAAAAATGTCAATTACAGAGATTCAAAAACTTTGTGACAAGAATGAGAGATTAAAAAATCAATTAGAAGGATATATAGGTACGACATTATAGGAAAACACCTCTTTTGACGGTTTGAAAAAGACCGAGAAAGGGGTGTTTTTTTGCGCAAATATAATTTGTTAGCTAAATAAAGGTTTAAAAATAATTAATTAAAAAGAAAAAATATATTAATTTACATAATAAGGTATTGACATTCAAGTAAAATACCTATATTATATGTATTAATTGAAAAATCATCCAATAACTTGTAAAGGAACATAATACAAGTGGAAATAAGAAGATATATTAAAAAAATAATGGCAAAACATTTAAACGAGGAATACTTTGTGTTCGTGTTGAATACACTTATAAGAGAGGGAAAAATATACAATTAGAGAAAGGTAAGTGCTATGGAATTTTACAGTAAGAAAAGAAAACGACTTGGGGATTTGTTAATCGCATCGAACTGTATTACACAAGAGCAGCTAATTGGGGCGTTAGCAAAGCAAAAGGAGACACACAAAAAACTTGGGGAAACATTAGTGGACATGAATATGATATCAGAGCAAGATATCGTGGAAGCATTACATACGCAATTGGGACTTGATGTTATAAATCTTAGCAAAATTCGTATAGAGGAATCTGTTATTCGATTAGCAAATGAAAACATCTTGCACAAATATATGATGATACCATATGAGTTTAAGGAAAATGATCCGAATGTGCTACGAGTAGCAATGGCAGACCCACTTGATATTGTTGCAATTGACGATTTGGCAATTGTTACGAATTACCAGATTGAAGCAGTAGTAGCAACAGAAACAGAAATCGCAGCAACAATTGAGAAGTATTATGGGAACGCAGAAGCTATGGCGGTTGCAGAACGGTATAGCAAGGAAAGAGAGAATCTCTATCAAAATCTTGAGGTTAAGGAAGAGGATAGAGATGATGTTAAGAATTCGCCAATTGTTTTGCTTGTGAAAAAGATAATCGAACAAGCAGTCAGGCAACGTGCAAGTGATATCCATATTGAGCCGTTTCGAGAAAGTATTCGAGTGCGGTATCGTATTGATGGTGTGTTAGCAGAGGTGATGAAGTATGATTGCTCTTTGCTTTCTGCATTAGTTGCAAGAATTAAAGTAATCGGTGATATGGATATCTCTGAAAAAAGAAAACCACAAGATGGCAGAATTACAAGTATAATTGATAAACAGGAATATGATATTCGCGTATCTGTTTTGCCAACAGTATATGGTGAGAAAGTTGTTATGAGAATCACAGCAAAACATGCATTAACAAAGAGTAAGTTAGAACTTGGTTTCTCAAATGAAGAGATGGACAAGTTTAACCGAATTCTATCAAATCCGTATGGAATTATATTAGTAACAGGGCCTACAGGAAGTGGAAAATCAACAACACTCTACACCGCGTTAAGTGAACTGAATAAAGAAGACGTTAACATAATCACAGTAGAAGATCCTGTAGAGGCAAATATAGATGGTGTCAATCAAGTGCAGGTAAATCCAAAAGCAGAGCTAACATTTGCATCAGCACTTAGGTCAATACTAAGACAAGATCCAGATATTATTATGATTGGTGAGATGAGAGATAGCGAGACGACAGAGATAGCAGTTAAGGCATCGATTACAGGCCATCTTGTAGTTAGCACATTGCATACGAATGATGCGGCAGGAAGTATTATTCGACTTGTAGACATGGGAATAGAACCATATTTGATTGCAGATTCGGTAGTCGGAGTAATCGCACAACGATTGGTAAGAAGACTCTGTTCGCATTGTAAGAGGGAAAAGATTGCAGATGCAGTAGAGATGCAAGTTCTTGGCATTGAGAATAAAGAGATTCGCATCTATGAACCATGTGGTTGTCATATGTGCAATGATACAGGATATATTGGAAGAATTGGTGTGTATGAGATTATGCCAATTACAGCAGCAGTTAAGGAAAGCATTAGCAAAAAGGCAAGTGTTGAGGCAATTAAAAGAACGGCTGAGGAAGAAGGGCTAGTTACATTACATAGAGCAGGGGTAAAACATGTATTAGAGGGAATTACGTCGGTAACAGAATTAATGAAGATTGTAGCGAAGGTGTAAATGGAATCAAGATAGGAACGAAACAGAGCTACGAACGAAACAAAGCTATTAATGGAAAGTAAATATCGTAATACAAGATACCAAAGAGTAACGAAAGGGGTTTGCTTTATATGACAATGGATGATTTGCTATTAAGAGCGAAAGAGAAAGGTGCATCTGATTTACATATTGCAGTTGGTATCTCACCAAAATGTCGTGTAAATGGAAGATTGTTAGATATGGAATTAGCAAAATTGCTTCCTGCAGATACGGAGGCACTCATAAAACCGATATTGACTCCAAGGTTAGAAAATACATTGATGGAGAATGGAGAAGTGGATTTCTCCTACGCAATACCTCATCTTGGAAGATACCGTGTAAATGTATTTAAACAACGAGGCTCTTATGCAGCAGTACTTCGTCTCGTAGGAACGAAAATTCCTGAGCCAGAAGTACTAGGGCTTCCAGAATCCGTTAGGAATCTAGCGCAGAAAAAGAGAGGGTTAGTTCTTGTTACAGGGCCAACGGGAAGTGGAAAATCAACATCGCTAGCGTCAATCATTGATTTGATTAACAGTAATTATAGTCAACATATTATTACATTAGAAGATCCCATTGAGTATCTGCATTCTCATAAGAAGTCCATTGTGAATCAAAGAGAGATTGGTCTTGATACAAATAGTTATGCGAATGCATTACGTGCTGCATTACGAGAAGATCCTGATGTTATTCTTGTTGGTGAAATGAGAGATTTGGATACGATTGCAATTGCTATAACGGCAGCAGAAACAGGGCATTTGGTGTTCTCGACATTACATACAATTGGAGCGGCAAGTACGATTGACCGTATTATTGATGTGTTTCCGCCACATCAGCAACAGCAGATTCGAATTCAGTTGGCAACGGTACTTGAATGTGTTATCTCGCAACAGCTTATTCCAAAAGAAAGTGGAAAGGGTAGAATTGCGGCATTCGAGGTTATGCATGCAACAAGTGCTGTAAAGAATCTAATTCGAGAGGCAAAGACGTATCAGATTACTTCTACAATACAAACAAATAAGAAGATGGGAATGCAAACAATGGATGATCACCTTTTTGATTTGTGTACAAGACGAGAAATCAGTATGGAGGACGCATTACTATTTGCTCAAGATAGAACGGCATTGGAGAGGAGGTTGTATTAATGGCTAGTTTTTCGTATTTAGCAATTGATAGCAAAGGGAAAGAACGAAAAGGTGCAATGGAGGCAACGAATGAAGATAAAGTGAATGCATCGCTTCGTGCATCAGGGTTTATACCGATATCCATTATTCCGCAAAATGTATTAACAAGGGATATCAATATTAATATTGGGAATCCAATTAAGCCAAGAGATTTGAGTGCATTTTGCCGACAGTTTTGCAGTATATTGGCAGCAGGAGTATCCATTACAAGCTCTTTGCATATGTTAGAGGAACAAACAGAAAAGAAAGTAATGAAGAAAGCAATCGCTGTAGTAAGAGATGATGTTGAACGTGGAGAAACCTTGGCAGATGCCATGAGAAGACATGATAAGATATTTCCGCCAATATTAATTAATATGATAGAGGCAGGAGAATCGTCGGGAAGTTTAGAGAGTTCTTTAGAAAGGATAGCAATACATTTTGAAAAAGAAGCAAAGATGAAAGCATTGATGAAAAAGGCAATGATTTATCCAATTGTAGTAGCTTGTGTAGCAGTAGTGGTTGTTATTATTATGTTGTCTTATGTAATTCCGAAGTTTCTTACGATGTTTTCGCAGATGAATGTTACGATGCCATTACCAACACGAATGGTTATTGCGATGAGCGATTTTATGCAACATAAATGGTATGTTGTTGTGCTCATAATCGCAGGAATTATCGCAGGCTTTCGAGGATTTGCAACATTGCCAAATGGAGAGAAAATCTTAGCGGATATAGCACTCAAGATGCCGTTGTTTGGAAAGCTAAAAAAGAAGAATGCATGTGCAAGACTTGCAAGGACACTTAGTACGTTGTTACAATCAGGAATCTCTTTAATTGATGCAATTGAAATTGCGGCAAGGACGATGGACAACGTTATTATAAAACAAGTATTAATGGAAGCAAGAGAAGAAGTGGCAAGGGGAATTCCATTATCGTTACCGTTAAAGGAAAGTGAAATATTTCCGCCTATGATTTATCAGATGATTCATATAGGTGAGGAAACAGGAAACTTAGAAGATATGCTTGATTGCGTAGCGGATTACTTTGAAGAGGAAGTTGAGATGGCTACAGAATCTTTAACTGCAGTATTAGAACCTTTAATTATTGTAGTTTTAGCAGTTATCGTCGGTTTCTTAGTAATATCGATTATGTTACCAATGGTAACGATGTATAAGGGAATGGACAACCTATAAGTTATATGCATTAATTTAGCAACACCTAGTTGGGTATGTGGTATAGATGAGTATATAGCAATATTGTCTATATTGCATAAACAAATAGTTGCAATAGAAAAAACAAAGAAGGAGAGAGGAACATGAAGGCAGAAATCGTAGAGGTAGGCAAACAGGAAATGAAGAAAAAGGAGGGAAAGAACAAAGGGTTTTCGCTAGTGGAATTAATCGTAGTTATTGCGATTATGGCAATCTTGGCAATTGTAATTGCACCAAATGTAATGAAGTATATTAGGCAATCAAAAGATTCTGTAGATGATGCGAATATGGCACTTTATAAGACTGCTGCAACAACGGCATTAAGTAATGAGAAGGCGTACTCGGAAGTAGCAGCGGGAGGAATAAAGTATACAATAACAATAGCAGAGAATTCTAGTCATGTAGTAGAGGCTACATATAGTAAGGATGCAGCAACGTTTAAGAAAGAATTTGAAGATGTGCTAATAGATGGAATGAAACTACCACAAGAACCAGGATGTACAAAATTTGTTATTTCCATTGATGTAAGTTCCACTAAAGAAATCGGCAAGATTAGTGTAGAAGCAAAATAATTCAACACCCTTACATACAAAAAAATGGGAGGCTCTTAATGCAATTATTTTATTACATAGTAGTATTTTTATATGGAATTGTCATTGGGAGTTTTCTCAATGTATGTATCTATCGAATTCCAAAGAAAGAAGATTTAGTAAAAGCACATTCGCATTGCATGACATGTGGACATATATTGCGGTGGTATGAATTAATTCCTGTATTTAGCTATCTGTTTCAACGGGGACGATGCAGAGGATGCGGAATTAAAATTGCGATACAATATCCATTGGTGGAGACGCTTAACGGCGTGTGCTATCTGATAATTATACATAGAATGGGCATTACTCCAGAGGGTATCCTTTTGTGTCTATTATGTTCAGCATTGCTAGTGCTTAGTGTTATTGATTTTAGAACGTATACAATTCCATTTGGAATTAATATAAGTGTACTTGCTATAGGAATCATGGCAATTGCGTTCGATTATAAGAATGTAAGTGAGCATTTGCTTGGAATGGTCTGTGTAAGTGGCTTTTTGTTTGCTTTATATCTGTTGACGAAGAAAAGAGGAATTGGAGATGGAGATATTAAGCTGATGATTGGAGCAGGAGCATTCCTCGGAGTGTTACCAAGCATCTTGGCACTGTGGGTTGCGTGTTTATTAGGAGCAATCATTCATACGATACGCATGAAAGTATCAAAGGTTGGACATCAATTAGCATTTGGTCCATATTTGGCAATAGGGATTCTGTTCTCAGCTCTTTACGGGGAAGAACTGATTGGGCGGTATATGAATTATTTGATAAGGTAAAATACAAAAATCCGTTCGTGGATAGGAGAGGAATATGTATGGCGGGAAAGAGAGTATTAAGTATTGAGATTGGTATCACACTGACGAAAGTATGTGAGATAGATTACCATAGTAAGTCACCAAAAGTATATCGGTGCATAACATTTGCAACACCAGAGAATACCGTAGCAGATGGATATATAAGAGATAAGGAACGCTTTGTAGAAAGTTTGAAAGTAGAGCTTGCGAATGCAGGAATACGTTCTACAAATGTAGTATTCACAGTAGCATCAACAAAGATTACAAGTAGGGAAGTAACGATTCCTTGCGTAAAAGAAAATCGTATTCACGATGTGATACAAGCGAATCTTACAGAATATTTTCCGATGAATTTGGAGGATTATACCGTAACGTATAATCTGTTAGAGAAGAAGACAACGTCAGAAGACCGTCATATGCGTTTATTAGTGTTGGCAGCACCGAATAATTTGATTAAGAATTATTATAATGTGGCTGAGATGATGGGCTTTGC
>NZ_JAVBNS010000135.1:0-6285 GCF_031551385.1 Anaerosporobacter sp. | reverse complement strand
AAATATACTGATTTGTTGTGAGGTATTTGATGAGAAAGACATATGATCACTCCTTTTCTTAATACCTCAATTATACCATATTTGAAGATAATATATTAAATTTTCAAGGTTCAAATGGCCCATTTGTCGGGCAACTCATATCATGCCATAACAACCAAGTCATATCTATCTAGAATTCAGTAACAATTCCTCTAGCTCCTGCACCGTATCAACAATATAATCCGCTCCTGCATTCGCTAATTCCTCTGTTCCACCATATCCATAAGAAACGCCAATAACTTCAACGTCACAATCATGCGCACCAATTACATCAAATTTACGATCACCAATCATAATAATATCCGCTTTATCAATTTCACCAAAAGCCTCTATCGCCGCAATTACAACTTCTGTTTTCTCTGCTCTTGTACCATCTTCATTACTTCCAATGATATGTGCAAAATATTCTTTAATATCAAAATGTTCTAATATCTCTTCTACAAAGATAGTTGGTTTCGAGCTTGCGATTGCCAACTCCTTACCTTTGCTTGTCAATGTCTGCAACATGGAAGCAATGCCATCATAGATTATGTTCTCATATTTACCAAGTGTAGCAAATCGCTCTCTATATTTCATCGCCGCTTCATTCGCTTTTTCAATCGAAAATCCATAGAATTCAATGAAAGAGTCTTTTAAAGGAGGCCCGATAACAACTTCTAACTTATCTAAATCCTGTTCATCAATACCATAATGTTGTAATGCATATTGAAAACTCTTTGTTATTCCTTCTTTTGGGTCTGTTAATGTTCCGTCTAAATCAAATAGTAGGTATTTCTTTTCATTCATTGGACTTTCCTCACTTTTCTGAAATTAAGCAATGATTCTACTATGCAGTTCCTAGGGCATGTTTGAGAAATCATATTGCAACTTCCTGTTTTCACCTATAATATATCAGTAAATTGTACCATACTAATATTTGCGATTGCAACCCAATCTTCCTTAATTTCTATCTGAGATTAAACATGGGATTAAACCTTAACAAACAAGCATCTGCATCAACAATGTAAATCAGCAAAACTTCGACACCTATCCTTGCGTATTTGCTACTGGTCTCTGACAAAAAAACGATAGCGAAACACCTATAGTACTTCTTAGTGTGTACATTCAATAACCTAGGAAGGCGAGGCATGGACGCCGAGCCAGCCCGAACTGAGGCAGGATGCCGAGTTGAGGGCGTTTCCGCAACATTCCACCACCTTCCCGTACACACTTAGAAGCACTTAGGTCTGTAGCGTGTTTTGTGTCAGAGACCAGCAGCAAATACGCCTTGAACACGTACCAAAGTTTTGCTTCCAAACATTCGATTGACATAATCCCATTTCCTTGCTATAGTATTCACGTAAAACATAGCAAACTGCTAGGGGAGCTCTTTTGGCTGAGATGTAATCTTTACAACCCTCATAACTTGAACTGGTTAGCACCAGCGTAAGGAAGCACATGTTTGTAGATACGTGGATTCTGTTGTTATTGCACAGATTGCAATAAACCAATTGATTATTCTTACTAAGACATATAGACTGATTGACAACATTAACAAATTCAAACACTCTACAACACAAGATAAGCTCCTCCTACGCAAATAGGGAGGATTTTTTTATGTACTTAGGAATTATGAATTTTTTCGCAACTGGTAGCGCTGATGATGGTTATACATTTAAAACAACTGGCTACATTCTTTTTATCGCTTTGATTCTTGCTCTTTTGGCAATTGTATTCTTAACCAAAAAGCAAACGAAGAAGATTCAAACGAAACAATTAGTATTTGCCTCTGTCTCTATGGCACTTGCTCTTGTAACATCGTTTATCAAGTTTGTAAATATGCCAATGGGTGGCTCTGCTACGTTATTTAGTATGTTCTTTATCTGCTTTATCGGTTATCTATACGGAACAAAAATCGGTTTACTAACTGGTGTTGCCTATGGATTTTTACAATTAATCATCGAACCTTGCGTTTACTATCCAGTTCAATTGCTACTTGACTACCCTGTCGCATTTGGTTGTTTAGGTCTTGCAGGTGTATTTAGTAAATCCAAACATGGATTACTAAAAGGTTATGCTTTGGGTGTATTAGGAAGATATGTAACGCACGCTATCTCTGGTTATATCTTCTTTAAAAATACTTTTCCACCAGAACAAAATCCAATATTATATTCTCTTGGCTACAATGCTACTTATATTGTACCTGAGGCAATTGTTACAATTATTCTTTTGGCAGTACCAGCCTTTACAAATGGATTAAAGGAAGTAAAGCGTATGGCAAATGAGTAATTGTCTATCGTCTCATAATTAACTTAATCGTAAATAACTTAATCATAAATAAGTAATATTACATTAAATTAATTGTAATATATCCAATATACCAAAATGTGCATCTCCACTAGCTTCCGCTATAGAAATGCACATTTTTATTTTATCTATATTTTCTTTAATTCCTTACTTCTTATCTTACTTCCTAAATCTGAGCAATATCAATCAATGTAAGGTTCTTCTTATCCACTTCCGCTGTTTCCAAACTTGTAAGAAGTGCATTCGCTGTATCAAGTGAAGTTAAACATGTTACACCTGTTTCAATTGATACACGACGGATTAAGAAACCATCTTTCGATCTTTCTGCTCCTTGTGTTGGGATATCAATAACAAGGTCAATTTCATGTCCAAGAATTAAGTCCATTAAGTTTGGTGACTCTTGCTCAATCTTGTTGATTGCTATTGCAGGAACATTATTCTCATTTAATACTCTTGCTGTACTCTTTGTTGCATAGATTGTATATCCTAAGTCAACAAATCTCTTACCAACGCTAACTGCTTCAATCTTATCTGCATCTTTTACTGTCATAATCATCTTCTTATATTTTGGAAGATTTACGCCAGAGCCAAGGAATGCTTTGTACAATGCTTCGTTAAATGTCTTTGCAATACCAAGACATTCACCAGTTGATTTCATCTCTGGTCCAAGGCTGATGTCCGCTCCACGAAGTTTCTCGAAGGAGAATACTGGCATCTTAATTGCGATATAATCTGCTTCTTTTTGAAGACCTGGAGTATAGCCAAGATCACGAATCTTTGCACCAAGGATTACTTTTGATGCTAAATCAACAATCGGAATTGATGTAACTTTACTAATATATGGTACGGTACGACTAGAACGAGGGTTAACTTCAATTACATATACCTCATCTTCATATACGATAAATTGAATGTTAATTAAGCCGATAACGTTCAAGCTCTTAGCAAGTTTTCTTGTATATTCTTCAATTACTTTCTTGATTTTATTTGATACATTCTGCGTTGGATATACAGAGATACTATCACCTGAATGGATACCCGCACGTTCAACATGTTCCATAATACCAGGAATTAAGATATCTGTTCCATCACATACGGCATCAACTTCCACTTCTTTACCCATTAGGTATTTGTCTACTAAGATAGGGTGTTCTTGTACGGTACGGTTGATAATTCCCATGAATTCTCTTACGTCTTGGTCATTGATTGCAATCTGCATACCTTGACCACCAAGTACATACGAAGGACGAACAAGAACTGGGTAACCAAGTTCATTTGCTGCTTCTAACGCTTCTTCTACTGTAAATACAGTCTTTCCTGAAGGTCTTGGGATACAACATTGTTCCAGAATTTCATCAAATAATTCTCTATCTTCTGCGGCATCAACATTCTCTGCACTTGTTCCAAGGATAGGAACTCCCATTTTAAGAAGTGCTTCTGTTAATTTAATCGCTGTTTGTCCACCAAATTGTACAACTGCTCCATCTGGTTTTTCAAGTTCAACGATGTTTTCAACATCTTCAGGTGTTAATGGCTCAAAGTATAATTTATCAGCAATATCAAAGTCTGTACTTACTGTCTCTGGGTTATTGTTTACGATAATTGTTTCATATCCACTTCTTCTTAGCGACCATACACTGTGTACGGAACAGTAGTCAAACTCGATACCCTGACCGATACGAATTGGGCCAGAACCAAGTACGAGAACCTTTTTCTTTGTTCTAGTTGCATCTACTTCATTCTCATTGCCAAAGCATGAATAGTAGTATGGTGTTGAAGCTGCAAACTCAGCCGCACAAGTATCAACCATTTTGAATGAAGCGATAATTCCATATTGGTTACGAAGTTCTTTAATTTCTTTTTCTGTTTTCCCTGTCCATTTTGCAATTAATTTGTCTGGGAACTCTAATTTTTTCGCTTCTTCTAACAATTCTTTTGTTAATTCAGAAGTTTTAAGTGCTTGTTCCATCTCAACTAAGATTGCTATTTTATCAATAAACCATTCATCAATCTTCGTGATTTCATGAATTTCATCATAAGTGATTCCAAGACGTAATGCTTCTGCTATGGCATAGATTCTTCTATCATCTACTTTATGAAGTTCTTCTAACATGGTTTCACGGTCAAAACCATCATATAATCCTGTATTTTCAAGGCTATCTACATGTTGCTCTAAAGAACGAATTGCCTTCATTAATGCACCTTCGAAGTTTGTACAGATACTCATAACTTCTCCAGTTGCTTTCATCTGTGTTGTTAATGTTCTCTTTGCAGAGATGAATTTATCGAATGGAAGTCTTGGAATCTTAACTACTACATAGTCAAGTGCTGGTTCAAAACTTGCAAATGTTTTCTTTGTGATTGCATTTGGAATCTCATCTAATGTATAACCAAGTGCAATTTTCGCTGCTACTTTCGCAATCGGATATCCTGTTGCTTTTGAAGCAAGTGCTGACGAACGGCTAACACGAGGATTTACTTCAATTACACAGTACTCAAATGATGTTGGGTGAAGTGCATATTGTACGTTACAACCGCCAGTAATATTTAATTCATCAATAATGTTAAGTGCTGAACTTCTAAGCATCTGGTACTCTTTATCTGATAATGTTTGAGAAGGAGCTACTACAATACTATCGCCTGTATGAACACCAACTGGGTCTAAGTTTTCCATATTACATACGGTAATGCAGTTTCCGTTTGAGTCACGCATTACTTCGTATTCAATTTCCTTCCAACCTGCGATACAACGTTCAATTAAACATTGACCAACACGGCTAAGTCTTAGACCATTGGAACAGATATCAATTAATTGTTCCTCATCGTTAGCGATACCGCCACCGCTTCCGCCAAGTGTATAAGCAGGACGTACAACAACTGGATAACCAATTGTGTTTGTAAATGCAATAGCAGCTTCTACTGTTGTAACAACTTCACTAGCTGCACATGGCTCACCAATCTTCTCCATTGTAGTTTTGAATTCCAAACGATCTTCTGCTTTTTTGATTGTAAGCGAAGTTGTACCAATCAAGCGAACGTTGTTTTCTTTAAGGAATCCACATTCCTCTAATTCCATTGCAATGTTAAGTGCTGCCTGACCACCAAGTGTAGGTAACACACTATCTGGTCTTTCTTTTATAATAAGTTGTTTTACAATCTCAGGATTTAATGGTTCAATATATACTTTGTCTGCAATATCCTTATCTGTCATGATTGTTGCTGGGTTCGAGTTTATTAATACAACTTCAATTCCTTCTTCTTTAAGAGAACGGCAAGCCTGTGTACCAGCGTAGTCAAACTCTGCTGCTTGTCCGATAACAATTGGTCCAGAACCAATAACTAATACTTTTTTAATATCTTCAATTCTTGGCATTATTTGCAATCCTCCATCATACTAATAAATTTGTTGAATAACAATTCGGAATCTTTTGGTCCAGCACAAGCTTCTGGGTGAAATTGTACGGTAAATATATTCTTACCTACATAGTCAAGCCCTTCCACAGTACCATCATTTACATTTACAAAACTTACTTTTGCTATTGTTTCATCTAAGCTGCTATCGTCTACCACATATCCATGATTTTGAGAAGATATGTATACTCTATTTGTTGACAAATCTTTTACTGGATGATTTGCACCTCTATGTCCGTATTTCATCTTATGCGTATCTGCACCATTAGCAAGTGCCATTAATTGATGTCCAAGACAGATTGCAAAGATTGGAACGTTACTATGATATAATTTCTTAATTTCTTCAATAATACTTGTACATTCTTTTGGATCTCCAGGGCCGTTTGATAACATAATTCCATCTGGATTTGCAGCAAGAATCTCTTCTGCAGATGTCAATGCTGGATATACCGTAACTTGGCATCCTCTCTTTGTAAGACATCTTGTAATATTGTTCTTAGAACCAAAGTCCATAAGCGCAACTTTTAATCCCTTATCTGTTCCTTCATC
>NZ_JAVBNS010000123.1:0-14555 GCF_031551385.1 Anaerosporobacter sp. | reverse complement strand
AACTTTAATATTCTTAAGCGATAACCCTTGTAATTCCTTAACAAAAGACTCTTTAATATTAAATGGAACTAAAGATGGATTACATTCTGTAATTGTATGTCCTGCGTTCTTAGCAAATTCATACCCATCACCCGTTGAACCTGTTGTTGTATACGATAATCCTCCTGTTGCCACAATTACTGCATCTGCCTGTGTGATTTTTTTATCACCCTTCAAACGAATTCCTTTACATACACCATCTTCTACAACAACTTCAGAAACTTCACTGTAAAAACAGATTTTTACGCCAAGTCTACTTAATTCTCTTTGAAGTGCTCCAATCACATCAGAAGACTTATCTGATTCAGGAAATACACGATTTCCACGTTCAATCTTTGTCTTTAAACCTATCTCTTCAAAAAAATCAATTACATCAAAATTATTGTATGCATAAAAACTACTATATAAGAACTTACTGTTTGTCATAACATGATCAAACAACGTCTCCATATCACAAGCATTTGTTATATTGCAACGTCCTTTTCCTGTGATGTATAGTTTCTTTCCTAACTTTTCATTCTTCTCATATATTGTAACTTGATGGCCATTCCTTGCTGCATAGATAGCTGCAAGCATACCTGCTGCGCCACCGCCGACTATGAAAACTTTACTCATTGCTGATCTCCTCTGGTGTAGTTTGATTTCCATCTCCTTCATATCGATATACCTGGTATTCATCCCAGATTTCTTCTAAGGATGCAAACGTGGAAACTACTTCTTCTTGTTTTTGTTGGCATACACCTACTATAATTGCATTAATAATACTCATTGGAGCAACAATGGAATCTGCTATAGAAGCCATATCACAACGCGCCAAAAGATTGCAATCACAATATTTTGTCATTGGCGAAGCATAACTGTCTGTTATGGATATCAGCTTCGCATTACGTCGATTCGCAAACTCCATCGCTTTCAACGTACTTCTTGAATATCTCGGAAAACTGATTCCAATTAAAACATCTTCTTCATTAATTCGATATAACTGTTCGAACAACTCACTTGTACTATTGGAATGAATCATTACAACGCGCTCAAAGATAAGTCCAAGATAATAACTAAGGAAACTTGCGAGAGGCGCACTACTTCTAATTCCTATAATATAAATCGTCTTTGCATATAATAGCCTCTCTATTGCACTTTTAAATGCTTCTTCATCAATCTCTTCTGCTGTAAGTCGAATCTTTTCCGCATCTGAATGCAACACGGATTTCAAGATATTCTCTTTATTGATACGATCAAATGTCACTTCCATACGTTGAACCGAATTCAAATTATTCTTTGCTAATTCTTCTAATGCACGTTGCAATTTAGGATAGCCATCATATCCAAGTATCATAGCAAAACGTACTACTGTTGACTCACTCACTCCCACTATTTTCCCCATCTTAGCTGCCGTTAAATATACCGCCTTATCATAATTGTTCAAAATATAGTTAGCAAGGAGCTTTTGCCCCTTGCTAAGTGAGTTATATTTATTATTAATATTCTTAACCAAATCCGTTTGTGTATTCATACATACCCCTTTTGTTAGAACGGCATTCGTAACTGTTATTTTGTCATTCTGACTTATTTAGTTTGTATTGCCTGTAATATATGGCTCGTTGATTTTAAACGATATATGACCACTTGCATAAGCTTCTCCTTCTACACGAAAGATTACTTTCTTACATGTAGATAAGTTATCTAGTAAACTATAAGAAATACAATCAAGTGTTGTTATTTCAATAGAACTACCGGCACCTACTATTGGAGCACTATCCTTCTTGAAATTAACGATTACAGCATCACCTTCTTGTGATACACTTTCAATCTTCACTTCATAAGAATTTGTACTAAACGCTTTCACAACTTCTGCTACAATAACTTCCGCTGTAATTTTCGTATCCCCAGAAACATAGGCAATTGCATCTTCTGCCTCTAATGTTTCATCGTTTATTGTATAGATTGAAATCTTAATCTCTTCCTTTGTGCTTTCACTTTCCGTACCTTTTTTACCATCTTCATCTTCTGGTGTTTTATCAACATCTGCTAGCGGCGTTTCATCTGTTGTATCACCTTGCTTTTCTACATCAGATGATACATCCGTTGCACCATCTTGCCCTTGTTCAGAATCGTCTATACCGTCTTCTGTAGCATCTATATTTGTATCGCCCACGTCCTCGTTTGAATCAATGGTGTCATTTACTTTTACTAGATTATTATTCTCTACACTACCTTTTTTCTTGCAACCAGTAACCGCAAGAATAGAAATTACTGCTATTGCAATTAATACTGAAATCTTTCTTTTTTTCATAGGTGTGCTCCTTTCTATATTCCCACGGAATGACTTATTAATTATCTTAAATAGCCTTATCATCTCTTTCACTATTTTTATAATAACCCAAAACTATGTCATTTCTATGGTATTTTACTAAAAAATAGTTAACAAAGGAGTAGAATTAGTAAGGATAACTTCATTCTATTACTTATAGTTTTCAAGAATACAACGACGAAGTAAGTCAAGTGCAGATATAACAGCACCTTCACGTATCTTTTGACGATTTCCTTTAAAGTTAAATTCCTTAACCGTTACTTTCTCATTCACAAAGCAAGCAATATACACTAAGCCAACTGGCTTTTCTTCCGTTCCACCATCTGGTCCAGCAAGACCTGTGATTGCAACAGCTACATCTGCATCTGTATTAATTGCAGCTCCTTTTGCCATTTCCTTCGCACATTGCTCACTTACTGCACCATATTTTTTAAGTGTATTCTTACTCACGTCAAGGTTCTTCTTTTTCGCTTTGTTTGAGTACGTAATAAAACCCTCTTTTAAAATATCAGATACACCTGCTACATTAACAATTCTTCCCGTAAACAAACCACCTGTACAAGATTCCGCTGTAGAAAGTGTCAAATCATATTTCTTTAATAGTTTAACAACAGTCTCTTCTAATGCCTCTGCCTCTTCTGTTGTATATACATTCTGCTTAAAACGATCTTTCAATTCTTTTACCACAGGTTTTACTAATTTTTTAGCTTCCTCTACTGTAGGTGCGCTCGCTGTTACACGTAGATGCACTTCACCACATTTTGCATATGGTGCAATTGTAGGATTGGATTGTACTTCAATTAAGTCAGCAATCTCTGTTTCTACCATGCTCTCACCAATACCACAGATTTTAACCATCTTAGAAAAAATCACATTCGGTCTAATTTGATTTAAGTATCCATAGATATCCTTCTCAAACATAGGAATCATCTCATTTGGAGGTCCTGGAAGAAGAATAATACGTTTCCCTTCTTTTGTCTCAACAATTAATCCAGGTGCTGTTCCGTTGTCATTATCTACTACTTTACATCCTTCAATTGCCATTGCCTGCTTCCAGTTATTATCTGTTATTACTTTGTAATTGCTTCTCTTAAAATAATTTTCAATTCGCTCTCTTGTGTGACTATCTTCTACTAATGGAAGATTTAGCGCTTTCGCAACGGTTTCTTTTGTCAAATCATCCTGTGTTGGTCCTAAACCACCTGTAAGAATAATAACATCGGAACGATTACATGCTGTTGTCACTGTATCAAGCAATCGCTCCGGATTATCGCCTACAGTTATTTCATAATATAATGACATGCCAAGTTCTGCACATTTCTCAGATAGATATGCTGCATTTGTATTAACAATATTACCAAGTAAAAGTTCTGTACCTACACTAATCAATTCAACTACCATTACTATTTGCTCCCTTCTGTAAGAACATTTTTATTCTTAATCAAATAATCAATAAGCGAAATTACGGTTAACGCTAATGCTACATAGATAAATATTTGTTCAAGGGTATTAAAAAACACACCATCAAAGTTAACGATTAATAAAATTGACATAATCATCTGTGCTGTTGTTTTGAATTTTCCCCACCAACTTGCTGCTATTACGACTCCGTTATCTGATGCAACCAAACGGAATCCACTTATAATAAATTCTCTACTGATTATTACTATGATTATCCAAGCTGGTATTAATTGAAGTTGCACAAAACATATAAATGCAGCGCAAACTAGTAATTTATCCGCTAATGGATCCATAAATTTACCAAAATTCGAGATAAGGTTATACTTTCTTGCAATATATCCATCAAGTGCATCTGTTAAGCAAGCAACAATGAATATTACTACTGCAACATAATTGGAGTATGGTACGATATCTGTCAATAAAAACAATACAAATATTGGTATCATACAAACTCGAGCCATTGTTAATTTATTAGGTAGATTCACAAAACTTCACTCCTTTCAATTGACTATATTATAGGACGATTTCTGCCGTTAAGTCATAATCGTTTGCGCCGGTAACTTTAACAGTAACAAAATCACCTGACATAAATTCATGTTCTGCATTTACAAAGATGTAACCATCAATATTCGGTGCATCCATATATGTTCTACCAATATAGACATTATCTTCTGGTAATCTTCCTTCTATCATTACTTTAAGCGTTCTTCCGACCATCTTTTCTGCATGTTCAAAAGCAATTTCTTGCTGCAACATCATTAATTCATCTTTTCGTTCTTCTTTTACTTCTTCCTCAATTTGATCTTCCATGTTCGCTGCTGGAGTATCTTCCTCTGGTGAATATGTAAATACACCAAGACGATCAAATTCCATCTCATCTATGAACTCAAGCAACTGCTCTTGATCTTCCTTTGTTTCTCCCGGAAAACCTGTAATTAATGTAGTACGTAATGCGATATCCGGAATCTCTTTT
The DNA here is from genome assembly GCF_031551385.1 of Anaerosporobacter sp. Classification (GTDB taxonomy): domain Bacteria; phylum Bacillota; class Clostridia; order Lachnospirales; family Lachnospiraceae; genus Anaerosporobacter. Next base: position 9,771 of record NZ_JAVBNS010000123.1, on the reverse strand, counting down.
CTAAGTTTTGTTACAATATCAATTAATTCTTGACGATTCGTACGGCGTCCCATTCTCTTTAATATATTGTCTGATGCATGTTGGATCGGCATATCAAGATAATTACAGATTTTTTCTTCTTCTTTCATAACTTGAATTAACTCATCTGTAATTTCTTCTGGATAGCAATATAGAATACGTATCCATTCGATTCCTTCGATTTTACATAGTTCTTTCAAGAGTTTAGGAAGACTCTTTTCTCCATACAAATCTAATCCGTATAACGTAGTCTCTTGCGCTACTAACATTAATTCTTTTACGCCTTGCTCTGCAAGAGTTTTTGCTTCTGCTAGTAATCGTTCCATCGGTACACTTCTAAACTTACCTCTGATTTTAGGAATGATACAATATGTGCAGTGCTTATCACAACCTTCAGCTATCTTTAAGTACGAATAGTACCCACCTGTTGTTAATACACGTTTACTATCTACGTTTGGCGAAACGTTAATATCTTCAAAACATTCTGTTGTTTTACCTTCAAGTGCTTCTTCAATTACTTTTACAATGTTTTCATAACTTGAAGTTCCAACTACTGCATCTACTTCTGGTATCTCATCTTGAATTTCTTTCTTATATCTTTGTGCAAGACAACCTGTTACTACTAATGCTTTTAGATTCGCCGTTTTCTTAAGCTCCGCCATCTCAAGAATTGTATTCACACTTTCCTCTTTTGCATCATTGATAAAGCAACATGTATTTACAACAATAATGTCAGCCTCGTTCTCATCACTTGTAATAACGTATCCTTTTTGATTAATCAAGCCTAACATCACTTCACTATCTACAAGGTTTTTATCGCAACCTAACGATATAAATAGTATATTCATTCCAAATCTCCTTCTGTGTATATCTAATCCAAGAATAATAATTTATGAATTACCAACTTCTTGTGCCTAGAATTTTATCTTTCTAAAATGAAACATGTATATTCTATCAGTTTTTTTCTTAAAATGAAACAGTAAATTTGCTGTTTATAAAAATTATAGATTTTTCATACCATTTTAATTGACTTTTTTACGTATCTTGTTACTATTGATATAGTGAAAACTGTAAATTAATAAAATAGAACATTGGAGGATGTCTATGAAAAAAACAAAAAATATAGTACTAGTAACACTCTTAGTATTAATCGTGGGATTCATCTACTACTATATTGCGCTCCCACCTATTAACATTCATGCACAAGGATTTTGGTATTTTATTATTAGTGTTCTTGCCATCACTACCGTAATATGCCTTATTACTACCGCAATCAAGAATGTCAAATCACACGGACACGTACAAAATATTAACGACTTCGTTATTACCGCTTCCGACTTCAAAAGCAAGCGAGTATTGATGTCCTTTGCCATTACACTTTGTGCAATTATAATCTTTATAATTGGAAGTATTCTCTCTTCCCCTATTGTTAATGCAGACAAATATCAAAAGCTTATCAACATTGACACAAGAGATTTCTCTGCTGACATTGAACAGATTTCTTACAATGAAATCCCTTTACTTGACCGCGAATCTGCTACATTGCTTGGTTCAAGAAAAATGGGTAGCATGGTAGAGTACGTTTCGCAATTTGAAGTTAGCAATGCCTACACACAAATTAACTTTAACGGCTCACCTGTTCGTGTTACTCCTTTAGATTATGGCAGTCCGTTCAAATGGTTTAGCAACCATTCCGATGGAATTCCTGCCTATATTCGTATCGATATGGCAACACAAGATGTAGAATGTGTTAAGTTAGAATCAGGAATCAAATATTCAAAATCCGATCACTTCGGTCGTAACCTTTATAGATATCTACGTTTTAAATACCCAACCTATATCTTTAATGAACCAAGTTTCGAAATTGATGACTCTGGCGTTCCTTACTGGGTATGCCCTGTCAAAGATTATTCCATCGGTTTATTTGGCGGTGAATCCATTAAAAATGTTGTTCTTGTTAATGCGATTACTGGTGAGCATGTTAATTACAAAATTGGAGATGTTCCAACTTGGGTAGATCATGTATATTCTGCCGACTTATTAATCCGCTACTATGATTACTATGGTACATTAAAACATGGTTACTTGAATACATTATTTAGCCAAAAAGACTGCCTTAAAACTACGGATGGCTATAATTATATCGCTCTTGACGATGATGTATGGGTATATACTGGTGTTACAAGTGTTGGTGGCGATGAATCAAATGTTGGTTTTGTACTTATGAATCAACGTACCGCAGAAACCCGCTATTACTCTGTTGCCGGTGCAGAAGAATACTCTGCTATGTCTTCAGCGGAAGGACAAGTACAGCACTTAGGGTATAAAGCAACTTTCCCATTACTACTGAATATCAACAATGAACCTACTTATTTTATTGCTTTAAAAGATGATTCTGGCTTAGTCAAAAAGTACGCTATGGTTAACATATCCAAATACCAATTCGTAGCGATTGGCGATTCTGTATTAGAATGCGAAAAGACATATACGACTCTTCTTCGTAGCTCAGGTATTACCATTACTGAAGAAGCCAAAACACAAACCATTACAGGAAAGATAACCAAAATTGCCGAAGCTGTAATTGAAGGAAACTCTCATTATTATGTGATGCTTAGTAATTCCAATGATATATTCGATGTTTCTGTTATTAATGCACTTGAAATGATGAAATATGATATTGGAGACTTCATAACATTCACGTATTCAAAAGGATCTGATTGTAATGTTGTTGTAGGTATTGGAAAAACAAAATAGTTTAAAAAACAGCGGTTTTGATTCTCTCAAAACCGCTGTTTTTATATAAGATATTCTATTCGTATCTAACTACAACAATTGTTCCTTATAATCTCCTACAAAAGAATCTCGCAAGAATTTTTGAATACAGCGAACATCTTTCTTCTTGTCCAAAGTGCGGTAACCGCATTCTAAGTTCATTCGAACACGTTTCATCGCTCTGCTATGATTAATTGTAGTTACAAGTACACCTTGACTAAAAATCAACTCTATTACCTCTTCATAGGAATAGCAAGAAGATTTATTTTCATATGTTTGCCATTCTAATTCCGTACAAATCAAGTCTCTGCCAATAACTACAGAACCTGAATACGTATTCGGAATCATCAGTACTGAATTACTATGTATTACATGTTCCTCTGAATCAAGTACCTCTTGATTTGTCTCTTGTAACACCGCACGATATCCATTTGCACAAACAATCTCGCACTCGCGAAGAAACAGACGATACTCTTTCACTTCAAAACAACAGTGATAATTCAAATTAGCATGTTCTATTCCTAATATATTCTGATTAATCTCTTGCTCTGTAATTAACTGTTCTCTCTCTATCATAATCACATCATACTCTTGTTCATGGTAAATCATCTCAGATCTCATACTATCTCGCCCCCTACTCAGAACATGATACCTTTTCAGTTTCCAGTTATACTCTTCACATTTATCTCTTTTGTAACTCAACTGACTCCATACAATTGTTCATTAACATCGCAATTGTCATAGGACCTACTCCACCTGGTACAGGTGTAATCGCTTCTACTTTACTTTCTACATCTGCAAAGTCCACATCTCCACATAGTTTGTTGTTTTCATCACGATGGATACCAACATCAATAACAACCGCTCCGTCTTTCACATATTCACTTGTTATAAACTTAGGTTTTCCAAGTGCTACAATCAAGATATCTGCACGTTTTGTAACTTCTTTTAAGTCTTTTGTTCTTGAATGACAAATTGTTACCGTTGCATTCTCACGCAGCATAAGAAGTGCCATTGGTTTTCCAACGATATTACTTCTTCCAACGATTACACATTCTTTCCCTTCAATTGAAATATTAGAACGCTTTAATAACTGAATTACACCTGCTGGCGTACATGATACAAAACCTTTTTGTCCAATTGATAATGCTCCTACACTTTGAGGGTGGAAACCATCTACATCCTTCTCTGGTGCAATTGTTTTAATTACTAAATCTTCATCTATATGTGATGGTAGTGGTAATTGCACTAAAATACCGTTAACATCTGCTCTCTCATTCAATTCTCTTACCAACTCTAATAACTTCTCTTGTGTTGTTTCTTCTGGAAGTTCATATGCTAATGAACGAATTCCAATAAACTCACATGCCTTTTTCTTATTACCAACATATACACTAGAAGCAGGATCTTCTCCTACTTGAATAACTGCAAGGGTTACTTCCACACCATCTGCCTTATATTCTGTTGCTTTCTGTTTTAACTCTTCCTTTATTTGTAGTGAAATCACTTTTCCATCAATTAAATGTGCCACAACTTTTACCTCCTGTATTTTGTAACTATATTTTATACTATTTCTCTTAGAATTCCTAGAGGTTATTTTAGCAAAGACGAAAATACTCGGTTTGTGTTACTGCAAAGGTTATATGCGGGCAGCAACTAATAAGCACTATGTAAAGTTTATAAAAAGTACTAGCATATTTTTTTCAATTCGTTATACTTATGATACAAGGGTCAAAAGGTCATATGTTTCATGTTTATATGAAACAGTATGACTTTGAGACCCGCAAAACATGAGAAAGCAGCTCGAATAGAGCGGATTTCGAATATTTTAGGATTGCGAGAGCATGAAATGCGTAGCAATCCGTGTATCAGTTGGTGGCAAAAACCTTTTGACACCAATATCATACTTATAGATATGCATTACATCAATATTTACATCTCTAAGAAAAGGACTGTATGAACATGAAAACCATATTTACACATTATCTAAAACCATTCTACAATCGAATTATCTATGGATTCATCGTAAAATTCACAGGAACTCTAATGGATTTATTCATTCCTTGGATACTTGCCTATATGATAGACTCTGTTATACCAACAAAAAATCGGTCGCATATCTATCTATGGGGATTCGCTATGATTATCTGTTCCTTACTTGCTGTTACATTAAATATCGTCGCAAACCGAATGGCGGCAAAAGTAGCAAGCGAAGCAACCGAATCTATCCGTTACGATCTCTTCCACACCATTAGTTATCTTTCTTCTGCACAAACAGACCGTTTCACGAAACCATCGTTAATCTCCAGACTTACAAGCGACACTTACAATGTTCATAATATTATTGGTCGTATGCAAAGACTTGGAATTCGAGCACCAATTCTACTTATTGGTGGTATCTGCATCACTTTGACACTAGATCCAGTTCTTTCTTTTTTACTTATCTGTATACTACCTTTTATCACATTACTTATGATATATGTATCCAAGAAAAGCATTCCTTTATATACGAAATTACAGCAATCTACCGATTCCTTTATACGTGATGTAAGAGAAGCAATTAACGGTATGCGTGTAATTAAAGCCTTATCCAAAGGTAGTTACGAGAAAGATAAATTCAATATCTACAACTCAGAAGTAACCGAGAATGAAAATAAAGCTAGTACTACAATGGCACTCATTAATCCTTGTATGAATCTTTTATTAAATATCGGGCTTATTCTAGTTATCGTAGTTGGTGCATGGCGCGTAAATGAGGGGTTAACGCAAGTAGGTAAAATCCTCGCTTTTCTTACTTACTTCACATTAATTCTGAATGCCATGTTAAGTATCTCGAATATGTTTATCGCCTTCTCGAAAGCTGCTGCTTCCGCAGACCGAATTATGGAAGTCATCGAGTGTAAGGACCTTGATATTGATATCATTGAGGAAAACGCCTTCAAAAAAGACTTTTCTACACCTGTAGATTCATGTAGCTTTATAGAATTCAACCATGTGTCTTTCTCTTATCCAACCGCAGCACCCATGGATTCTAACCTATTTGATGGATTTTCTCCTTCTTCAAATAGGCCACCATCAAGTTTGGATCGAAAACAAAATTTTAGCAAACAACTTGCAAATTTGGCAACAGAAAAAGTCTCAGAAAGCGAAGATTCTACACACGTAGACAACTCATGCACACTATACGATATCAACTTTAGTCTAAAAAAGGGAGAATCATTAGGGATTCTTGGAGCAACCGGATCCGGTAAATCCACAATCCTTCAATTGTTACTACGCTTCTACTCTCCAACAAGCGGAACAATTTCCATTAATGGTACTGATATTAAAGATATCCCGTTAAACGTTCTTCGCCAAAAATTCGGCATTGTATTTCAAAATGACATTCTCTTTCAAGATACCATTCAGGAGAACATTCGTCTTGGCAGAGAGCTTTCCGAAGAGGACATCAAAAATGCCCTCGTCTATTCCAAAGCAAATGAATTCGTAACGGATATTCACTCTTCGCTTACAATCAAAGGTGCTAATCTAAGCGGAGGACAAAAGCAACGTATTCTAATTGCAAGAGCTTTAGCTGCCAAACCAGAAATCTTATTGCTTGATGATTCTTCAAGTGCTCTGGATTACAAAACTGACGCTTTACTTCGTGAACAGTTAAGAGAAAATTTCAAGAATACTACTAAGATAATTATTGCACAGCGCATCAGTTCTATCATGCATGCAGAACATATCCTTGTCCTAGATGATGGCAAGATGATTGATTACGGAACACATGAGCAGTTACTTACACGTTGTTCTATCTACCAAGACCTCAGCAAAACACAGATGGGCTATCAAAATGTAATGTCACAATTAGAAAGGAGTAAGTCATAATGAGAAATCAAAAAAATACATCACCAAAGAAACAACATACTCTTCTCCGACTTAGCACATATCTCCTTCGCTATAAATGGCTACTTCTTTTCGCTGTTATATTAACCCTTGTATCCAATACATTTGCATTACTCGGCCCTATGCTATCTGGTTATGCAATTGATGCCATTCAACCAGGTGTAGGTAACGTTCTATTCGAGAAAGTATTTTATTATGCTACATATATGCTTCTCTTCTATGTTGCATCGTCTATATTTTCCTATCTATTATCAATACTAATGATACATATTGGTAGAAAAATTGCATATTCCATGAGACAAGATGTATTTGAAAAACTAATTAAGCTCCCTATCGGATACTTTGATACACACCAAACAGGAGATATCCTCAGTAGGATTTCTTATGATATCGACACGGTAAATACCTCCCTTTCAACTGACTTAGTTCAGATTAGCACGAGTATTATTACGATTATCGGCGCATTTTCAATGATGCTCTATCTCTCCCCCAAACTCGTTCTAGTTTTCGTCATTACAGTTCCATTGTCAATCCTATTGACGAAATATATTACCGGTAAAACCCGCCCGCTGTTTCGTACACGTTCTGCTAAACTTGGGGAATTAAATGGCTTTGTAGAAGAAATGATTAGTGGACAGAAAACACTACGTGCATATCACCAAGAGGAAACTACGATTTTAAAATTCAGTCAGAAAAATAAAGACGCCGTTAATGCATATTATGATGCAGAATACTACGGAAGTATGATTGGCCCTTGTGTTAACGTAATCAATAACCTTTCCCTTTCATTTATTTCCGTATTTGGTGCTTTGCTCTATCTAGCTGGATCAATGAGCATCGGTAATATCTCTTCCTTTATTCTCTATAGTAGGAAGTTTTCAGGACCTATCAATGAAGCTGCTAATATTCTGAGTGATTTTCAGTCTGCTCTTGCTGCCGCTGAACGAATCTTTAAATTACTAGATGAGGGTGAAGAATCCATTGACGAACCTGATGCTGTAACATTTACAAATGTTACATCTCATGATACTATTATAGTACAAGGTGACGTCAAAGCTTCACATGTTAACTTCTCTTATGAACCAGAGAAACCAATCCTTAAAGACATAAGTTTTCATGCGAAACCGGGCAATATGATTGCTGTCGTTGGTACTACTGGTTCTGGAAAGACAACACTCATCAACTTATTAATGCGTTTCTATGACGTTGATAGCGGAAACATCACTGTTGATGAGCATACTATCACACATGTAACACGTAGTAGCCTAAGAAAATCTTATTCTATGGTCTTACAAGACACTTGGTTATTCCATGGTACAATATTCGAAAACATCGCTTACGGTAAGGAATCCGTTACTCTTGAGGAAGTTATTGAAGTTGCTAAAGCAGCAAAGATCCACTCCTTTATTATGCGTCTGCCAAACGGCTACGACACGATATTAAGTGATGATGGAACAAATATATCCAAAGGGCAAAAACAACTTATTACCATCGCTCGCGCCATGCTACTTGATACAAATATGTTGATTCTTGATGAAGCAACATCTAACGTAGACACCCGAACAGTGCAACAAATTCAATCTGCTATGCGAAAAATTATGAAGGACAAAACATGTTTTGTTATTGCCCATCGCCTTTCTACGATTCAGAATGCCGATTGTATTCTTGTGATACACGATGGTACTATCGTAGAATCTGGTACACATGATGAATTATTAGAACGACATGGCGTATACGAGAAGATGTATATGGCACAATTTGAGGGGTAAGGGAGGTAGACTATATGATTTTACAATACAATATGGCAGCAGCAACTGCCCTTCGTTATTATGGAATGAACAGCAAACGTTTATGTAGCTTGACCGAGAAACTCTCTTCTGGCTACCGAATCAATCGCTCTTCTGATGATCCTGCTGGTTTCCAAATCAGTGAAAAGATGCGTGCACAGATACGCGGTCTTACTACCGCTTCTAAGAATGCTCAAGATGGCATCTCTTTACTACAAACTGCTGATGGTGCTCTGAATGAAGTTCATGATATTATACAAAGAATGCGCGAACTTTGTGTTCAAGCCGCAAATGATACCAATGCTTCACAAGACCGCGATGCAATCCAAAAAGAACTCGATCAGCTCTCTGAGGAAATCACTCGCATCTCCGATGATACAGAATTTAATTCAAAGAAATTATTAAATGGTTCTCTCAAAAACACAAACACCGATTCTTCCACTAAATCAGGTGGCTTGCATCTTCAAATTGGAGCGAATAGCAATCAAAGCATCTCCATAACAATCGAGAGTGCCAATGCTTCCGAATTAGGAGTTGACTCTCTATCTGTTGCAAGCCACGAAGAAGCCAATGATGCAATCAGCAAATGTGACAAAGCGTTAAAAGATGTTTCCGGCATCCGCTCCACGATTGGTGCATACCAAAACCGCCTAGAACATACCATCGCAAATCTTGATAATACCGCCGAAAACTTGCAAGATGCAGAAAGTCGAATCAGAGACTTAGACATGGCAAAAGCTCTTGCCGAATATGCAAAGGTTCAGATTCTATTACAGGCAAGTCAAGCCATGATTGCACAGGCAAATCAAAATCCGAATGGAATTCTTGCTCTACTTGGTTAAATACTAAGAAACATTTATTCATTTGTAGGTAATTCACATACTTGTGTATGATACATTTTCGATGCAAAACAAGGCTGTCGCAAAACAAATTTCATCTTCGATATATCGTAATAGTTTCCACAAACATTATGATATATCAAAGAAAGCTTTTATTTTACAACAGCCTTATTTTATTATTTTAATACTAAAAGCATTTCTTCTTTTTCTAGTAAACATCACATCTTCTCTGTGTTTTGTATTTTCTACAAACTGCCTACTTTATAGAATACCAAAATATTGGATATGCGTAAATCACATGCTCCGTTGCTAGTCTTCCATAATGATTCACATTCTTTCCATCAAATACACTAACTGCAGATTGTAGTCCACCAGAAGAACGTAGCCAAGAAGTCTTTTCAACTATATTTCCAAGTACCGCTTCATATTTTGCAATCTCTTCCAAATCCAAGAGGTATATTTTA
>NZ_JAVBNS010000030.1:0-46297 GCF_031551385.1 Anaerosporobacter sp. | reverse complement strand
CGTTGTATCAATAAAAAATAATATTAAGTTAATTAATAATTATGAGTATCGTGTGTCTCAAAAAATATATTTGAAGTTTAGAGAAGCATATTTTGAGTTTATTAAGCGAAAGGCAAGATAATATGATGATTTTAGTTTTATTTGGACGAGTTTTATTGGTAGAAATTTTAGAAATGATGATAATGATAGTTATGCTTAATAAATTATTTAAAATCAAATTAATAAAGAAACCAGTATTATATTACGTAATAAGTGTGTTATTTGTACTTGTTTTTTTCTTTACGACATTATATCAGAATGATTATGTAAGTATTTGTGTTAGCATGTTAGTTGAATTTTTAGTTGTATTATTAATATTTGATGAAAAAATGCATACCAAAATATTGATTTTTATATGTGTATATATAGGGAATGGAATTATAATTGAAATTGGTTTGTGCATTGTGCAAATAATTACAAAATATTATGTTTATCAAATATATAATGTTTATTTGTTCAAAATTATATTATATTTATTGATTATAGGAATGGTTTTGTTAATATCGAAATTTGTTAATGTAAATATGAGAAAAATAAAATGGTATTATTATATTCTTATTGCAATTGCAATGGTATGCTGGGTTATTATTATGGAATATCTTTTTTGGGCACAGGAATATAATACAAATAAAACCAATAGTACAATTAGCGTAATTTTTGGTTTGATTGGTATAATAACTACATTTATAATTATCATAATTTTATTAGCGTTAGATTCTTCACATCAATATCATCTAGAACAAAAAAGATGGCAAAATAAATTGTTTGAAATGCAAAATGAAAATTATAAAAGGATTTTTGAAAATGATGTAAACATTAGAAAATTTAAACATGATTTAAATAGTCATTTAAACTGTATCTATCAGATTGCAGAAGAGAATGATTATGTTAAAGTAAGTCAATATGTCTGTGATTTATTGAAAAATGTAAGTGAATTAGCAAAAGAAAATATAAATTCAGGTAATAAAATTGTTGATGCTGTTATAAATCAAATGTATAGCAAAATAATAGAAAACAATATAAAAATCAATTTCCAAGGAAATGTACCAGCTAATATTAAGATATCAGATATTGATTTATGTACTATTTTTTACAATGCGTTGTCTAATGCTGTTGAAGCATGTATTGAGTTAAAGAATAATCGGGATAAAGAAATAAATGTTTTTATTAAAAGTTATTCGAATGTATTATTTATTAGCTTTGAAAATCCTGTGGATGATGGTTTTGATATAAAAACAATAGATCGTGGCTCGACAAAAAACGACAAAAGAAATCATGGTTTTGGAATTGTGAATTTAACTGAGAGCGTTGAAAAATATGGGGAAATAAGTTTCTTGTGCAGAGATAATACATTTTTTGTTTCAATTTATTTGTTTGACGTTTTATGAAAATAGGAAAAGCTATCTTAAATACGAAGAATGAGAAGATAAAAAAATAGTTAGAAGTATTGATTTAAAAACCCCACTCACAGATAGAGTGGGGTTTTTATTATGATTTGATTATTATTATTCACACCAAAAAAAGTCATTTCACACCAAAATTATTGAAAATCAAAAGAAACAAAATTATAATAAAAACAAATTGATAGGAGAAACATTAGATTGTTTAAAATCAAAAAATCATAAAAGAAAGGTTATTTTATGAAGCCAATAATTAATGTAAAGGATTTAAAAAAGCATATTCAACAAGAGAAACATACGATACCTATATTGGACTCAATCAATTTGGAAATAGAGGAAAATGAATTTGTATCAATAATGGGGCCTAGCGGGAGCGGAAAAAGTACGTTGCTTGGTATTCTTTCAGGACTAGATAATGAATGTTCTGGCTCCGTTGAAGTATGTGATCATGAAATCTTAACGATGAAGGATAAACAGTTGACAGAATTTAGAAATGGCAACATAGGTATTATATTTCAATCCTTTAATTTGCTTCCAGATCTGAATATTTTAGAAAATGTAAAAATACCATTATATTTTTCAGAAGACAAAGGTAAAATGGACGATAGGGCAGTGGAACTGCTAAAAGAAGTGTCACTTCAAAACAGGGTAAAAAATTATCCAAAGCAGCTTTCAGGTGGGGAGCAGCAGAGAGTAGCAATTGCACGTGCTCTTGTTAACAGGCCACGAGTTTTATTTGCAGATGAACCAACAGGGGCATTGGATAAAGCAAATGGACAGCTGATAATTGATTTGATAGTTAAAATTAGGAGAATAACTAAAATGACAGTGGTAATGGTTACTCACGACTTAGATATAGCAAAACAGGCAGATCGAATCATTCATATTGAAGACGGAAAAATAAAATAAATATTTGGGGAAAAGGAAGAAAATATGTTTTTATTGAAATATATATTGAATAAATATAAACAGAATAAATTTCAAACAATATTAAGCATACTGTCTGTTGCTATTGGACTAGCTGTAATTTTAGCTATACAAATTTCTACTACAAATAACATAAAAGGTTTGGAATATAGTTCTAAATCGTATAATTGTGGAGATATATGCATTAGCCCATACGAGAATTCAATTAATGAAAAGCAACAGAATGTATTAGAAGAAATTAAAAAGCAAGGGCTGATTGATTATACCTGTGCAACGTGGGTAAAAAGTAATGCAAAATATGGGAATAAATCTTCGACAATAATTATAAGATTCATACAATCTGACAATTACCCATTTTATGCAAAGGAAAAATATGGAATTCTTAATAGTAAGGAACCAAACATTATATTGAGTATGAATCAGGCGAATCAGCTTAATTGTAAAAAAGGCGATCTGATTTCAATATTAGATCCTCAGTCCGGAAATGAAATCAAATATAATGTAATAGATATCGTTGAAGTGGATAAAGAGAATGATTTGGATATGAATCTTTTTGGGTATGGATTTGTAGATTATCAGCATATTAATAATTTTTATTCAAATAAGCAATTCCCAATGAATAAGATATATATAAAGTATACTTCTAATAATGAGAATGAAATCAATGAGGAACTATCTAAAGTATTTAGTGAGGAAGAGATAGTTACATCGAATAAGTTATATAATGAAATGGAATTAGAAGTACGTAGTATAATGAAAAGTATTAGTATTATTGGAATTTTGGCTGCATTAATGGGCGGAATAGGAATTGCCTGTACTGCCATCCTAAATGTGCAAAAGCAACAAAAAGAGCTTTGCGTATTGAGGGTTTTTGGCATGAGTGGAAACAAATTAAATAAAATGATTGTTTTGGATTCTTGTTTAATTGGAGTGATATCATTCCTAATCGCATTGCCTATTTGTGTTGCAATTTCCTATATCATTAATAATTATTTATATACGAGTACGCAGTTTCAATTCTATAGTGAATATGTGTTTGATATCCTATTAGTCTTTGTTTTCACCATAGTGATTAGTGTGTTGTTTTCATATATTCCAATAAAGGTAACAAATTCGCTTTCGCCAGTAATGATTATAAGAGAAGAAGAATTTTCAAAAAAAGTTAAGTTTAAAATTTACAAACCAATATCAATCATTGCTATAGTAATAACGATTGGATCTGTGCTCTATTATAAAAGCGTCTTGATTTGTTTATATCTATTTGTGATTTTGCTTTTAGCTATAATTAGTTATTTGTTTATGAAATTATTTATAAAATTTATTTTGCTTTTAGGGAAATTAACACCTATGGGAAAAATGACACCTATTTTAGTACTGAAAAGGTTGGAAAAACAAACTAAAAAATTATTAATTACAATTTTGGTTCTGTCAATAGGTTTAATTTCAATAGGATTAACCATAAATATTTCTGGAAGTATCTTATCTGGTGTTGAGCAAACAATACAGAACCAAGTGGGATTTAATACAGTATTAGTTAGTAAAGAAGAGAATCGAAATGAAATTAATGCCATTCTGGAGGATACGAAATCAATTGAAAGTTATTCCCAATCTTTAAAGTCTGATGTAAGAATAATTGAGCATAACAATTCTAGTTTTCAAGTGGTGACAGATAATATTAATAATTTAGATGACAAAAAATTTATGAAAAATCTTACAATAGAAGGACTGGACTTAAATGAGCAGGATTTGGGCTTAGAGATAGTAGAGGGAAGATCTTTGAGTAAGGATGATTATGAAAATGTAGCGATAATAAATAGTTATTTGGCAGAGATAGCAGAAATACATTGTGGCGATACGATTAAAGTAAAAGTTGATAATGTAGTAAATAACTATAAAATAATAGGGATTTATAATAAGCAATTGATTAATACATCTGAGATAAAAGTTCCATTGAAGTCCCTAACGCAATCGATAGGTTGGACTTCCTTGACATATTACATGAATATAGAAGACGATAGTATAGATGAGACTATTTTTAGCTTATATGAATCGATTGATGACTGCTTTATTATTAATATAAATGATTTGTCGCCATCTTTGTATAAAACGATTAGACAACAAGTAACATTGTTTACCGCTGTTTCAATTATATCCATACTTTCGTTTGTGTTGTTTATGACAAATATTATTTTAATTGATATGATTGAAAGAAAGAAGGAGTTTATGCTGTATGGCGTTTTTGGTGCAGTAAAACAGAGATTAATAAGAATGATTTTATTTGAAGCTGTAATAAGTGGAACGATCGCAAGTATTATATCTTATATTCTATGTAATGTATTTACAAATGCTTTCTTAAATGTTTTTTTAGATATAGATTATGTAAGACCATCTGTGGATTTTATACTGTTATTGTTGGTTGGTATTGGAGTTTCCCTAGTTTCTATACTTATAGTGATACCACAAATAGAAATTAGCAAGTTGAAAAATTTATTAAGAGAGTATTAAATAAGGACATAGGGATATATTCTATAAAACTAGAAGGAGCTGAATCTTTGAAGAGGTTAATAAAAATTCTTTTAGGTGTAATGCGTTATTTGGTGATTTGGATAATCCTTTTAATAGCATTAAGGTTCGTAAACAGGATATTCAACGTGCAATGGCTGGAAGACTACGGTAAAGGATTATGTTTCATCATAACTTCTATTGTTTCTGGTGTTATGTTTGATGGATTAGGATTAAAAGACATGTTTATCAGAATTAGAATAAAAGACTTGATCTATTTTTTGATAGGTGCTCTAATAGTTTTTCTAAATTATGAGGTACTAAATTTATATTTTAGCAAATCAATAAAAAGTAATATCATAAGTGGAAATGCTGTGTATTATAGTTATAGAGCAATGTTTTTTGGTTGGCTGATTTTGGGGATTTCAGAAGAAATTCTATTCAGAGGGTACTTATTTGGAGTCTTTCATAAAATTACAAATAATAAAAATGCAATAATAATTGCATCATTCTTATTTAGTATAATGCATATTATCAATCCTGAATACAATCTTATAATAGATTTTTTATATGCATTTGCAATTGGTATAGGGCTATCTATTATGTGTATTAAAACAAAGAGTATTTGGTTTGCAGTAGGGTATCATGCTGTTTTTAATTATTCGGTAGATATTTTAGAAGAAAATATGTTATTGCTTTTTAATAGTACGGTTATAGTTACTCTTTTAATTGCTTGTTTGTTGGTATGTAAGTTAAAACAATCAGAAAGTGTAAGGACGTAATCAATTGGTATATTAGAAATGTTAGTGGAAAGTGGGGAGAAATACCTCACTTTCTTTTTGTAAGCATTATGATTAAGCGTTTCTAAAAAAGTATGGATTTGTTTTCTATGAAGATTGTGTGTGGAGTGTAATTGGTTTTGCATTGATGAAAAGCTGGATAAAAACTGGACGCTGCATGGTGTGCAAGAAGTAGCAAGAATGTTGATAAAGGATATTTACTTACATTCGATTTTAAGAAACAAAGCAACCAGTGCGGACAGACGAAATGGGTAGAAGCATATGGGAAACAGATATTTGATGTGATTGTTTAAATCAAGGAGTCGTTCTTGGCTAGATAAAGAGTAGTAACATACAAAAGGATAACTGTGGAATATAGATGACTAGAATTTAGTCTTATATTTTATGGTTATCCTTTTGTATGTTAGCTTGAGTCTGTCTAGAAAGACAACTTTAACAACAAATAAATTGCAATTCTACAAGATTTTGATTCTACTCCAATTCACCTTAACCAACATATTTCTCCACCGCAATTTTTCTCAATAACAAAGCAATTCAAACAAATGCATATTATCAACTTTACTGATAAAATAGCAATTAATAACTAGGGCGTGTCTGAAAAATGTTGAAGGTACGTAGCAGAACGGAGGAATTATGGGAATGAATTTTGCGGGGTTTCCAGAGCTATTTTATGGTGGAGATTATAATCCGGAACAATGGTTAGATAATCCGGAAATATTAGAAAAAGATATTGCGTATATGAAGGAAGCACATATTAATGTCGTTTCTTTAGGTATATTTGCTTGGTCGGCGTTAGAGCCAGAAGAAGGGAATTTCACTTTTGACTGGATGGAGGAAAGAATTGATACTTTATATAAAAATGGTATCTCGGTATTTTTGTCTACACCTTCTGGAGGAAGACCAAAATGGATGGCAGATAAATACCAAGAGGTACTGCGGGTAGATAGTTCAAGGCATCGGGATTTGTATGGTCTTCGCCATAACCATTGCTATACATCACCGGTATATCGGGAGAAAGTAAGAAGGATAAATCAAGAATTGGCGAAACGATTTGGAAATCATCCTGCGGTACTGGCTTGGCATATTTCAAATGAATTTGGAGGAGAATGCCATTGCCCTCTTTGTCAGGAAAAATTCCGTGAATGGCTGAAAGAACGATATGGAACGATTCATGAATTGAATAAATGTTGGTATACTACGTTTTGGAGTCACACGTATCAAAGTTTTGAACAGATTGAAAGTCCTTCGGTAAGAGGAGAAACAGCTTTGCATGGCTTAACTTTGGATTGGAAACGATTTGTTACAGATAGAACAGTAGATTTTGTAAAAGCGGAAATAAATGCAGTGCGAGAGGTTGGTTCGGATAAACCAGCGACCATTAATATGATGTATAATTTTGAAGGTTTGAATTATCATAAGTTTGCAGAAGTTGTAGATTTTGTTACATGGGATTCCTACCCTACATGGCATAAAGGGAATGAATACTTAACAGCAATGGATAATGCGATGCAACATGATATAATGAGAAGTATTAAGAGAAAACCATTTTTGCTAATGGAGTCTTGTCCTTCTTCTACAAACTGGCAAAGCGTAAGTAAGTTAAAGCGACCGGGAATGTTAGAGGCAGCATCTTTACAGGCAATTGCTCATGGTTCTGATAGTGTATTATACTTTCAGATTCGTCAAAGCAGAGGTTCTTCTGAGAAGTTTCATGGTGCTGTGATTGACCATTATGGTGGAACGGATACTCGTGTGTTTCAAGAGGTGAAGGCAACTGGAGAAAATCTTAATGTGCTGTCTGAAGTCTGCGGTACGAATGTTGATTCAAAGGTTGCAGTGATATACGATTGGGAAAACCGTTGGGCGATGGAAAATGCTGCTGGACCAAGAAATAAAGGTTTATATTATAAGGAAACCGTAGAAAAATCATATTTTGCCTTTAAAAAACTAGGAATGAATGTAGATGTGATAGATATGGAGCAAGCTTTGGAACCATACAAAGTGGTGGTAGCTCCAATGCTCTATATGTTTCGAGCTGGTTTTGAAGAGAACGTCAAAGAGTTTGTTGAACAAGGCGGAATCTTGATTATGACATATTGGAGTGGTATTGTGGATGAATCCGATTTGTGTTTTCTGGAAGGAACACCTCATGGATTGATGGATGTGATGGGACTTCGAAGAGAGGAAATAGATGGATTATATGATGGTGAATATAATACGATTGCACCAGCAGACAATTCATATAGCGGTTTAAATAAGAAATATTCCTGTGAACATCTCTGTGACTTAGTGAAGACAAGTACTGCAGAAACATTGATGAAATATGAGGAAGATTTTTATGCTGGTTATCCTGCTCTTACTTGTAATTCCTATGGAAAAGGAAAGGCATACTATATTTGTGCAGACATGGAGCAAGGATTCTATGATGATTTCTATCAAGTAGTAGTAGCAGAAAACAATATCCCTACTATATTAGGGGAAGTAAAGGTTCCTCAAGGAGTTGCAGTTAGTAGTAGAGAATCAGAAGAGTTTATATATATATTTATACAAAATTTCAATTTAAATGAAGTTGAAATGGAACAACCAATGGATTGTGAATGGACTTTGGGTAGTGAAGGACAAAAAATAAAAGGGTTAGAAACCGTTGTTTTACGAAGAAGAAAATAAAAATATAAAGTAACTATTTAGATGATTTTTGATATTCAGTTTATTATGTTAAACAGCGAACAGAGTAATTAAAAAAACAAAATCTTGAATTATTATTAAATATATGAAAAGCGAGGAAAAGACATGGAAAATAAAATCAATTTGACAAGCTATCGCAAAAGAGAAAGAACAAAACTTTCAGATAAATTCTATGGAAAGGACCCAAGTGGGAAGGAATTATCTTTTACAAATTACTACATGGAGATGAACGGCAAACCATTCTTTGGTATTACAGGTGAATGCCATTTCTCCAGAGTACATGAAAATCAATGGGAAGACACCATTTTAAAAATGAAAATGGGTGGAATTAATATAATTGCGACCTATATGTTTTGGATTCATCATGAAGAAATAGAAGGACAATTCCGATTTGATGGAAACAGAAACATTCGAAAATTCATAGAACTTTGTAAAAAACACAATATGTACGTGATTGTACGAATTGGGCCTTTTGACCATGGTGAAGTACGAAATGGAGGTTTGCCAGATTGGATGTATGGAAAACCATTTGAGGTGCGAAGCAATAACGAGGGATTCTTAGCATATACAAAAATTCTGTATCATAAATTTGCAGAGCAGTTTGATGGGCTTTATTTTAAAGATGGCGGTCCGATTATTGGGGCTCAAATTGAAAATGAATATATGCATTCTGCTGCACCATGGGAGATGACTACTGGCGTAACGAATGAATGGGTACCTGGTGGTAGTGATGGTGTGGAATATATGAAAATACTAAAAAAGATGGCACAGGATGAGGGAATTTGCACACCATTTTATACCTGTACAGGTTGGGGTGGTGCAGCAACACCAACCGATGAGATGCTTCCATTATGGGGCGGATATGCGTTCTGGCCATGGATTTTCTATGACTATTCGGGAGAGCATCCAGCAACACCAGAATATATTTACCGTGACAACCACAATAACCAAGTACCGAAAACTTATAATTTTGAGCCAACATATGAACCAGAAAGCTTTCCATATGCCTGCTGTGAAATGGGTGGTGGAATGTCCCTTTACTATAACTACAGATTCCAACTGCCTTATGAAAGTGTAGATGCTATGGCGAATATTAAGTTGGCAAGTGGATGTAACTTCTTGGGCTACTATATGTATCGTGGTGGCAGTAATCCAAAAGGAGAAAAGACACCATATATGAATGAGTGTCAGTGCCCTAAAATCTCTTATGATTATCAGGCAGCACTTGGAGAATATGGACAAGTACGACCAAGCTATCATCGCTTACGAGCATTGCATACATTTGTAGGGAACTATCAAGACAGGTTTTGTGATATGGAAACCGTATTGCCAGAAAACTCCCAAGATATTAAACCTGAGGATGTGGAAACGCTTCGTTATGCAATTAGAACGGACGGAAAAAGTGGTTTCTTATTCTTGAATAACTATCAAGATCATATGGTTTGTAAACGTAAAGAAAATGAGAAGATTACAATCGTATTGCCAGAGGAAGAAATCGTGATCGATCATATTTCATTGGAGGCAGGAGAAGAGGCAGTATTTCCTTTTAAAATGGACGTGGATGGATTCTGTTTAAACTATGCAAAAGCACAGCCACTTTCCATTATTCGAACAGAAGAGCGTAATACGTATATCTTCTTTGCACCGGAAGGAGTAACACCGGAATATGTTTGGGATGGAAATGGCATAGAAATGATAGATGGAAAAGCCGTACATGAAACTTGTCTATCCATTTCACAGCCAGCAGATGAAATGTCTTCGTATCAACTATCTGGAAACGGAAAAGAAGTTGAAATTATTACATTAACAAGAGAGCAAAGCCTTAATTTCTATGAGATTGAAGTAAAGGGACAAAAAACTGCAGTACTATGCAATAGTCCGTTACTATATGATGGAAAGAATATTCGTGTAGAAAATTCTAACAATATGGAATGTGTAGAATTGTTTATGTACCCTAGCTGCGAGCTAAAGGAAGTAATGGGAGATACGGTTATCAGAGAAGTGGAAGAGAATGGGTGGAAAGGTATTGTAGTTCAGTGGGGCGAGAATAAGCCAGAATCAAGAAAGTTGGATAGTAAACAAGTTGGCCCATCTCGATATACGGTACAGATTCCAGAAACATATGAGAAATGCAAAGATGCTTTGATGCAGATTATGTATAAAGGAAATATTGCACAAGCGTTTATTAATGGGGAAATGATTTCAGATAATTTCAGCAATCAAGCAGTTTGGGAAATTGGTTTGAAGGAAGTATGGAAACCAGAAATGAATAACGAGATTACGATTCTGATTACGCCAATAAAAGGAGATGTTAAGATTGATGTTTCTTCTACAATGGCAGGACGTATGGAAGTAGAAGAGAATTCCATTGCGGAATTGGAGAGTGTTGAGATTAAACCAGTTTTAGAAGCTGTGCTTGAAATCATATAATAGGATACCAAAATATATTTTTCCCCCAACGTTTTAATATAGATAAAATAGCACTATATGTTTTGGTTAAAGTTTATCTTTGCAACAGCCCCCTTTTTCCCTTATATCGTACTATTAAGTAGAGAGGTAGATATTATGAGAAATTTTGACATGCTTGTAAAACTTTATGATTTACCGCCTTACCAAGAACTCAACAAGGATTTGGAGAGTGAGGGAATTGAAATTCATCGTCCTTTGGTCAGTGACAAGGAAAAACTTTTGGATTATGTAAAAACTAATTTTAGTGATGCTTGGAAGAACGAATGTGAAGCAGCCTTCTTTCATACACCCATTTCCTGTTTTGTTGCAACAAAAAACCATAAGGAAATCGTAGGTTTCTCTTGCTATGATGTAAGTTATCGGAATTTTTTTGGTCCAATTGGTGTAGATGAACACTTTCGTGGGAAAAAAATAGGCAAGGAACTTCTTCTTACTGCACTGTACGCTATGAGGGAAGAGGGCTATGCATATGCGATTGTAGGCTGGTCAGCTGAAAAAAACGAGAGTTTCTATAACAAGGTAGCTGGTGCAGTAGAAATACCAGATTCATTTCCGGGAGTTTATAAAATATAATTGATATTGCGAAATAATTGGAGAATGCGACTGGCAAGCTAGTCGCATTTTCTTATGTTTTTTTGTAGTTATTTTTCAAAGTGCAATTTTTCTCAATACAAGAGCAATTCAGAATAATGCCTAAAAATCTATAGTAAGTTATACTGAAAACGTTCAAAATAAACAAAAAATTGGAGGAGGTAACAAGATGCCGAAGAAAATCCGAAGTATAGTATCTTGGCTGATGGTATTTGTGCTACTACTAGGAGGTGTGCCGTCACAAAGTGCTAAGGCAGCTACAAAACCAAAACTTAGTGAGACAAAGAAAACCATTACCATTGGGGAAAAAGCAACATTAAAGGTTCAAAACAAAGTTGCAGGTTCCAAGTACACATGGTCATCTAGTAACAAAAAGATTGCAACCGTAACAAGTAAAGGGGAAGTAACAGCAGTAAAAAAAGGGAATACAACAATTACCTGTAAAGTAACAGCAGGGAAAAAGCAATATAATCTAAGCTGTGCTGTTACAGTAACGACAGAGGTAGTAGTAACAACGCAGGCGGGTATTGACAAAGCATTAAAGAATAGTAAAGTGACTAAAATTACAATTAAAACAGATAAGGAGAAGAAATTCACGATTCCATCGGGAAATTATGAGAAGAAAACGTTGGTAGTGAATGCTCCTAAATCAGAGATTACGAATAGGGGCGTATTTAAAAATATTACAATACAAGGAAGTAAAAAGTGGACAGAACATGCTGTTGGAAACAAAATTAAAGTAACCACAGTCAATGCGAATATTGTGGTAGGAAAAGCAGGAAATGTAAATAACATTACCTTAGCAAAAAAAGATGCCAACATATCATTGAAGGTAACTGGGAAAGTAAAAGACATTTTACTGAGTAAAGTTGCTAAAGTGAAGCTTACTGTGAATGGAGAAGTTGAGACAGTAACAATGGATGCGGCTGCATCATTAGATATGAATGGAAGTACAAAGCAAGTTAATTTGAAGGTATCAAAAAAAGCAAATGGGGCAAATGTAAAAACAACAGTTCCAATAAAGGCAGTGATTGATGCAAATATGGAATTAAGTTTGGAGGCAGGAGCGGAAGGAACAAGTATTGATAGGAGTTCAAAGACCGTGGAAATTAAGATTAATAATCAAACTTCAAAGTCAGTAGAGGTAACGACAGGTGGTGAGAATAAGGTGTTAGTTGAGTCAGGAAAAGAAGTAGTAATTGGGGAAAATGATACAGTAAATAATGATGACGGAAATTCAGAGAACAATTCCTCTGATGCAGGTAATTCGTCAGGTGATAACAACTCCTCAAGTGGCGACAATTCTTCAGGAGGAAATGAAAACCAAGGTGGAAATGAACCTCCACAAGATAATGATATCGTATATGACTTGTCAGTTCCAAATGGCAGCTTCGAAGAAATGACAACAGCAAATAGCTGGATAGCAAAAGAATGGAATATGACAAATACTGTTTGGACAACAGATTCGGTTGCCTATGAAGGCTCTTATTCGCAAAACATTGATCAGTGGAACTGTAATACAACATTATCTCAAAGTTTAACTGTAGAACCAGGAATTTATACCGTATCTCTGTTTGTATGGGCAGACGGATCACTCGAAGGTTCATCTTTAGTTGCAAATGGTAAAAGCATTGCTCTTGAAAGTGCGGGTGCAACGCAGATTGATGAGACAAAAACTTGGGACAAAATTGAGTTAACAAAAGTACGTGTTGAGAAGGACAATAAGTTAGATTTGCAAATCGTGATTGGGGCAATTGATGCTAGTGTGACAGGTTACCTTGACTATGTTACATTTGAAAAAACAGGTGCATTGCAAGAATATCCAACCGATGCTAGTGATGGAGTATTAGTTAATGGAGGATTTACAACCGATTACAGTGGTTGGACAGTAAGTAATCCAGATGCAGTTCAAGTGGATGCATGGAGTCCGAATGGAGATGATGATACAAAGCTTTCTGTTTATAGTGCAAATCCTGTTGACGTGGAAGTTCACCAGACAATTAAGAACCTCCCTGCTGGAAAATACACTGTGCAGGCACTGGTTTATACAGATGGTTCACAATCAAGTGCAGTAATGTATACAGACTTATATGATGGTCAAAATCCAGTAGAACAAGCATTGCCAGAGAATAGCGGTGCATGGGTAGTGGTTTCTAAGGATGTAGAAGTAGAAGACGGTTATTTGAAGGTTGGTTTCCATGTAACAGGCCCAGCTGGGATGTGGTTAGCAATTGATGATGTAACAGTTACCTATCATGACCCATATGGAAAGGATGTGTATATTCTTGATAATGGTTTTGAAGAAGATAATGCAGCTTGGACAATTGCAGGAAACAGAGTATCAAATGGACATAATGGTTCTTCCTACGCGCTTTCTCATGAAGGAAGTGCCCCTCTTGACAGTTATCAGAACATAACTGGAATTGAAGACGGATATTATACGTTAACAGCATGGACACAAAACAATGGTGGACAAGACGCCTGCTATCTATATGCCGCAGACACTGGTTTATCAAAAGCCATGACTGCGATACCACGCAATAATTTCCCTTATGATAGTCCAGATGTTTGGAAAAAGGTTACTGTTAGAGGAATTCATGTAACGAATGGAAGTATTACAGTTGGATTATACACCGAAGGCGGAAGTTCTTCTGTTTGCCGTATAGATACTCTGCGCTTAGAAAAAGAAGACACTCCTTATGAACTGCTAATTGGCGGTGATATTACAGAGTTAACGTATGTTGAGGATAAAGGCGGCAAATACTATGACTATTCAGGAGCAGAGAGAGATCCGCTTGAAATTCTAGCAGAAAATGGCTGGAATATTGTTAGAATCCGTGTTTATAACGACCCTGGTAAAGGACGTGGAAGTGGTGGTTACTATGTACCAGAAGGATATCAAGATGTAGAGGATGCATTGCGATTAGCAAAACGAGCTAAAAATACAGGAATGCAGATTCAATTATCCTTCCATTATAGTGACTATTGGAGTAACCCAGGAACACAAATTATTCCTCATGAATGGCAGGCACTGATTGAAGGAAAGACAGAGTCAGAGGCAGTTCAGATATTGAATGATGAAATATATTCATTTACAAAAGATGTGTTAGGAAAAATGGAACAGCAAGGAACTATGCCAGAATATGTATCCTTGGGAAATGAAACGAGAAGTGGTTTACTGTTCCCATATGGTACAACAGGTAAATGGGATAACTTAGCGAGCTTTTATAATTCTGGTGCAAGAGCGGTAAGAGAGGTCGCACCGAACTCGAAAATTATCATTCATCTTGATAGTGGCGGTGACACAACTCTTTATAAAACTTATTTTGGAAATGCAAGACAGAGAAATGTTGATTATGACATTATCGGAACTTCTTTCTATCCATTTTGGACAAATAAATCGGCATTGCAGTTTGCTGATTTTACAGAAGCGATTGTAAAAGAATTTGGAAAACCAGTTATGTGTATGGAAACTGGATTTAACTGGACAGGAAAATCGGGGGCAGGCCGAGGAGGACAGCTTTCTCATAATGGACCTTATGGTGATGCAGATAGCAGTACACCAGAATTACAGAGAGACTTTATGATAGAACTGTACAATGAGATGCAAGGAGTTGAAAACGGCATGTGCATAGGTTCTCTATATTGGGACCCAATTATGTTGTATGCTGGTGGTCAAGTAGGCTGGGCGATTTTTGAATCCAATGATAAAGAGGATGTGAATGTTGTAGATAATACGGCGTTATTTGATTTTGATGGTAAAGCATTAGTAGGTCTTTCTGCTTTCCTCTATAACACAAGAGGAACAACTACAGGTATGTTAGCTGGAAAGGTAGTAGATGCGGCGAATAATCCAGTATGTGGTGCTGTGGTTACACTGGAAAGTACAGGTATTCAGGTTACTACAAATCGTTTGGGAGATTACTTCTTCCCTGCTGTTAATCCTGGAACATATAGCATTACAGTTGAAAAAGATGGATTAGGAAATGCTACACTGAATGATATTGTGATTGCGGCAGGAAGTGCAACACATCCTGAGGTAATTCAGATCTCAGGAACACAAAGTCTGTTTTCTTTTTCTGGAATGATAAAGACAACTAAGAATGATGGTACAGAGATTGCTGTTCCAAATGTTGTAGTAAAAATATCCGATGCCAATTACTCGAATGTTGTTCAGACAAATAGCAGTGGTGAATTTATTTTGAATTATATTCCAGAAGGTGATTATGAATTAAAAATCACTTGTAATGGATATGTTATGCAACAAAGCAGTATCACGATATCGGATAGTACTACGAATAATGATTATGAGATTACTGAGAATGCTAGCTCCGTATCAGGTTATGTTTATGATGGAAAGGGAGTAGCAGTTGCAGGTGCAGAAGTGATGATTGGCGGTAAAAATGCAATTTCTCAAAGTGACGGAAGTTTTGTTATTGATGGGGTAGGAGTTGGTTCTGGTTTAACACTTGTTGTTTCTAAAGATGGCTATATGGAAGGCTATGCAGATAACATTACCGTGGTATTTGGAGTAGCAACAACAGATATAGCAGTGTATCTTCCTGAAGTGATAGCAGGGGTTATTAACAGTGGATTTGAAAATGGTCTGGATGGCTGGACAGCAAGTAGTACATCTGCCTATACTCAAACTGGAAGTGGCGGCGGACAAAATAGTGAAACAAAATTGTCAGCTTGGGCTGATAAGGCTTATGAGGCTGATGTACATCAAACGTTAACAATAGTGGATGGAGGAACGTATTTGCTCCGATGCTATGTTCAAAACGGCGGAGGTCAGGAAGACTTGTATGTATATGTAAAAGACAGTGCAGGAAATATAATTGGAAAATCAGAGTTTCCAATAAACTCAGACTGGATTAGGTTAGATACCAGCTTTACTGTTTCAGCAAGCGAAACAATTACAGTTGGATTTTATGTGAAATCCGATGCTAATACATGGTGCAATCTTGATAATTTTTCCTTGGGATTGGCACGTGTAGAGCAGTAAATAACATATTGGGATAACTTTCTTTTTCTACAGAAGTCCTTAATTTCTCCCCATTGCAGTAAGATGCAATGGGGAAAACTTAACACAGGGGAGAGCAATTTTTATAAATAAGTAAGCAATTATGGATAATGCACAAAAGAACGTCAAATGATAGAATAAAAATATCAAAAAACACAATAAAGCGCAGTAATGAAAGGCGGAGAAATTATGAATAAACAAAAAGGCGTCAAAGGGTTCCTAAATAAATTATACAAATACCGTATTTTTTTATTGATGCTTTCACCAGCAATTATCTACACATTGATATTCAGTTACTACCCAATGACTGGTATCGTAATGGCATTTAAAAAGTATAACTATGCTGATGGTATTTGGGGAAGTCCTTGGAACGGATTTAAGAACTTTGAGTTTTTCTTTAAGTCCGGACAGGCAGGACTTGTTACAAGGAACACAGTGCTTTACAATGTGGCATTTATTATCATAAACACAGTTATGCAGATTGCTGTAGCCGTGCTCCTGACAGAAATTCGAAACAAGCATTATCGAAAGACAACACAGTCATTAATGTTTTTACCGTATTTCATCTCTTGGGTTGTAGTAGGAGTTATCGCATTTAATCTTTTTGGTTCAGATACAGGCTTTATCAACCGATTATTACAAAGCCTTGGTTTTAACAAAATACCATTCTATACAACACCACAGGTATGGCCATTCATTCTTGTATTTTTCAATCTTTGGAAGGGGATTGGTTATGGGTCGGTCTTGTACTTAGCAGCCATTATGGGTATTGATACTTCCATTTACGAAGCAGCATCCATTGATGGAGCAAATGTGTTTCAAAGAATCTTTAAGATTACCATTCCTTCTATTATGCCAACTACAGTTATTTTGTTACTTTTGTCTGTTGGTAGTATCTTCAAAGGAAACTTTGATATGTTCTACAATTTGACGGGAACAAACGGATTGCTATATGAGTATACCGATGTAATTGATACCTTGACATTTAGAGCAGTAGTTGGTGGAAGTAACTTTAGTATGCCAGCAGCTATGGGATTATACCAGTCAGTTCTTTGCTTTGCTACTGTTTTGGTTGTGAACAAGCTGGTTAGCAAGTATGAAAAAGACTATTCATTATTTTAAGGGAGGGACGGTGTTTAAACATGAGTAAAACAAAAAATACAGGAAAAATAAAAAGTGGCTCTGATGTGATTGCCTTAAATATAATTGCATATTTATTTTGTGGTCTTGTTGCCCTTCTATGTCTACTTCCTTTTATTATGGTTATATCAGGGTCATTTTCATCGGAACAGGCAATTGCGGCAAATGGTTTCAGTTTATTACCTCAGGATTTCAGTTTAGAAGCTTATAAAACCGTATTCAAAGAACCAATTGTAGTTTTTAGAGCGTATGCTACTACGATTATTCTAACTGTTGTGGGAACTGCATTAGCGTTACTATTACAGACCATGACAGCATATGTGTTATCACGTAAAGATTTTGAATGGAGAAACAAGTTTTCGTTTTTCTTCTATTTTACCACTTTATTCTCTGGTGGTTTGGTACCTTACTATTTGATGATGACAAAAACACTGAATGTCAAAGACAGTTATTTGGCATTGTTATTACCACTTTTGTTCAGCGTATATAATTTATTGATTATGAAGAGTTATATTATGGCATTGCCAGAATCGTTGATTGATGCAGCCAAGATTGATGGTTGCGGTGAGTTTCGAATTTTATTTCAAATCGTTACCCCGTTGATTAAACCGGCACTTGCAACGGTTGGTTTATTTATCGCATTGGCGTATTGGAATGATTGGTATAATGCGATGTTGTATGTAAAAACATCAGAGAAATATCCACTACAGTATTTCTTATACCAACAGGTAAACAATATTGAAGCATATAAGAAGTTGCTTGCAAATAGTGCGGCGAGTGGTTCCATGGTAAGTTCCATATCATTGCCGACACAAACATTAAAAATGGCATTAACCGTTGTTGTAACAGGCCCTATTGTATTGGTATATCCATTTGTTCAGAAATATTTCGTACAGGGTATTACGATTGGTGCTGTAAAGGGCTAATTGTTGTAAATAATAACGATTATTTATCCAAATAGATAGCCTTAGTAAAAGGCTACAAGGATATGATAATACATATTAAAATTAAAGGAGAGGTTTTTGTATGAAGAGAAAAAAAGTGAAACAAGTACTTGCATTATTACTTTGCCTTAGTATATCACTAGGAATGCTTGCAGGGTGTGGTTCCTCAAACAAAAAAGAAAATAACACATCAACTACAAAGAATGAGGGGACTACAAAAGAAGATGGAACTACAGATGATAGTAAAACAACAGAGCTTGAACATGTTGATTTAACGATGTATTTACTTGGTGATCGTACACCTGATTTTGATGAGGTTTATGCAAAAGTTAATGAGATTTTAGAGAGAAAATTAAATTGTACTCTTAAAGTGGAATTTCTTAGCTGGGGTGAGCATGGACAAAAATATCCATTACTTTTTTCAGCAGATGAAGATTTTGATTTGATATTTACGGCAACTAGCTGGGGACATTATGAGCAAACAGTAACACTTGGTGGTTTTAAACCATTATCAGAAGAATTTATTCAGACATACGCACCAGACATCTGGAATGCTGTTCCAGCAGAAGCATGGGATCAAGCAAAGATTAACGGTGAGATTTATATGGTACCAGGTTTCAATCGTGAATTTGGTCAGGATATCACGGCAGTACGTGGTGATTTAATGGATAAATACGGTTTTTCCGAGATTACTACGTTAGATCAGTTCAATGACTTTGCTATGAAGTTGGCAGCAGATGGCATGTATGCATCACAAGGTGGATTTTACTATCAATATTTCTGGTCAAAAGGTATGAATGTTACTGGTGGAACACCAAAATCAGGAGAAATGATTCTATATAATTCACAAGACCCAGAGGATTTGAATTTCTATTACATCCTTGATTGGGATGGCTATACAGACTATTGTAAAAAAGCAAAGGAAATGGCGGATGCAGGATGTTGGTCTCAAGATGCCATTTATGAAAATGAAGATAGACAAACTGGACTTTTAACTGGAAAAAATGCAAGTATGTTATGGAATTTAGCAACTACAACATTGTATGCAAAACAAGCGAATAGGGAAAATCCAACTTGGGATGTAAGACTTTGTGACTTGTTTGCTGGTATGCCAAGAATCGTAAAACCTTATATTAATTCAGGTATTTCAATTAACGCAAATAGTAAGAAGGCAGAACGAGCAATGATGGTTTTAAATGCATTCTATACAGATAAAGAAATCTATGATTTAACATACTTAGGAATTGAAGGTAAGCATTGGGAAGCTGTAGGCGATGATCAGTATAAAGAGATTGATGAATCTGGTTATGGTGTTGATGCCAATTGTAACTGGGGCTGGAGAAATATGAACTTAACTAGAACTGCTTATATTGAAAACAGAACACCATTAGATGATTCTTATGATAAAATCTTAGAGGAATGGAACAGTAATATAAAACCAAATCATGTTTATGACGGATTTAATTTTGACCCTACGAATGTATCGACTCAAGTAGCAGCAGTAGAAGCCAATGTTGATAAATACTATACACCATTATTTTATGGATTAGTAAAAGATGTAGATGCTACAATTGCTGAGTTCAAAAAGGCATTGGAGAAAGCGGGAATCAGGGATATTCTTGATGAGCTAAATCGTCAGGCTGCAGAGTTTGTTGCATCAAAACAATAGAGTATAGAAGAATAATAGTTGGGCTACCAAAAAGAAAAGGTGGCTCACTAAGGTAAGGAGTAGAATTCCTTGAAAATATCGGCATAGTCGTAATTATCGGCTATGCCGTTTTTTGGTTTGTTTGGAAGTTTGGAATCATACAGTTGGTGGTTTTGTAGTACTACTAGAGTGTTGTGGACAGGTAGGTCTATCTGAAGATGTTGATGGTGTGAAATTACTCTATTTCAAAATATCTTGATTTTGACGCAAATATAGTTCATAATATAAGTATAAATATCAAGCGAAAGGGGACTGTAAAATTGGTAGTATTAAATGAGTTACAAGTCTTATTAGAGCAGAACAGTGGTACAATTACAGCAGCACAAGCAAATGCTATTGGTATTTCAAATGAGAGACTACGACTTTTAGTATATGCAGGCAAATTGGAACGTGCTGCACATGGTGTATATGTATTTCCAGATGATTTTCCAGATAAGATGTATGTGGCACAGATTCGTCGTCCTAAAATGATATATTCTCATGAAACAGCTTTATTTCTCCATGAACTGACAGACCGTGACCCTATTTCCTATTCTGTTACTGTCCCAACTGGATATAATGCTAAAGCAATTATTGCGGATGGTATTTCTGTTTACTCCATTAAAAGAGAAGTACATTTATTGGGAATTGTCCAAATGGAAACCATGTTTGGAAATACTGTAAATGTTTATGGGATAGAACGTACAATTTGTGACTGTATACGAAATAGGAATAAAATGGATATTGCAGTTGCAACGGATGCTGTTAAAAAATATGTAAAGCGTAATGATAAGGATTTAAATACATTGATGGAAATGGCAGAGGTTTTTAGAGTTACAAAGATACTTAGAAACTATATGGAGGTACTGCTATGAATATTTTGATTGACTTATGGCAAAGGTATCAGAAAAAATATAGTTGTGCTACTGAGATTAGTTGCGAAATGGTTATAAACTAAATTGAAAAGTCTTTCATCTAATTTAATGGTTGATATATACCAAATGAAAGTCAACAATTTGATAAAACACGCTAAGTATTAAAATTTCCAGACGTGTCTGGAAAATTGGAGGTATGTGGATTGAATGATTTATTAGAAAATAAAAACTATGTACAGTTGGTAGTAGATATAGAGAGTATTGTTGCAGATGCCAAAAATAAAATAGCAACTAATATTAATCAAGTAATTGTGCAAACCTACTGGTCAATAGGAAGGTATATTGTAGAGTATGAGCAGGGAGGAAATGTAAAAGCTGAGTATGGTAATCAGCGGAAAGCATTATCATTGTGATTTGGTATTTTACCATAGAATATTAAAGTGTTTTGTACTAATTGATCTAAAGATAGCCCCGTTACATCATGAGGATGTTGGTCAAATGAATACCTATATGGGGTATTTTGCATTGGAAGAAAATATGCCAGATGATAATTCTCCTATTGGTATAATAATGAGTCGAAATAAAGATGAATTACTTGTGGAATATTCAACCTATGGAATGGATACAAATTTGTTTGTCTCTAAATATGAATTATATTTACCTAATCGTGAAGAATTGAAAAGGTTAGTTGATCAGATTGTTAATGAATAATTTATTGAAAATGAGTAAAAAAGTATTTGTTCCACCTTTGACATGAGCTGATGGAAACAAACACCTTGCTATTACACTATCTACATTGTTCCTACTTCAGAATGGATATCTAGGAATAGCTCAGACTTTTCTTACAAAGACAGAAAATATCAGCTTAAATGTTGCTGCAAGCAAGATTGACAAAGACTTATTACACAAAATTATGACAGCAATCATGAATGCTACATATGATTCCGATAAAGCACTGAAACTTGAGATATATAATTCGATTAATAAGGAAATATATTTAAAAATGACCATACTTGAGCATTTCTACTCTTGTATGGTTATTTTTGTTTTCTTCACTTGAAGATATCACTCAAAAATAACTTGTTTTCATAAATCCCTAAGCCTAAGTAAGTCCTTCAAACGACAGCCCATCTTTTATTCACTCATACTTCGATACTGACTCGGTGTCGCATTAAAATTCTTCTTAAATGAACTACAAAAAACACTTTCACAAGAAAACCCCGTATTAAAACAAATATCCTTTATAGAAAGCTGAGAGTTCTTCAGCAGATATTTTGCTGTATTCAATCTTGTATTAATAATGTACTCATGAGGCGTAAAGCCAGTTACTTTTTTGAAAACTCGGATAAAATGATATTGGCTGAGTCCTGACATCTCGGCTAGTTCTTCAATGGAAAGTGGACTTGCAAAATGTTCATTGATATACGAAATAATATTTTCTGACATACTGGTATAGTCAAGGGTGCGAACCGTAGACGGTGTATACAGAAGAAAACTGGTTAATATATCAGTCAAATATTTTGATATTAACGCCTCTTTAACTGCCTTGTTGTTATGAAAGGTTTCATAAATGCTTGTCAGTTTACTAATTACCATAACAGAGTGATGGTCAGTCATGGAGAAAACATTTCCAAGGTGTGAGATGACATTCGTATAATAGGGTCTGGCAACTAAACCATCAAAATGGCACCAGAGACTTTCCCAGCCTGTAGCGGAAGAATATGCGTGTGGTTTGTAGCAATCAATTAATACAAATTCACCAGCAGAGACAGGAATTGTCTTTTCCTCATACTCCAGTGTCAAACTACCACTTTGAATGTACATAAGAAGAAAGCTGTCGTAAGAGGAGCGGTATAGACTGTAGCCTCCTTCATAGATAAAGTGTCCAGAATAAAGCGGATAGAAGAAGGTGTTCACAGCAGTCATACTTGGGGAATATACATAATAGTCCGATTTTGGTGAAACAAATTTCTCGCAGGATTTCATAATAGACCTCTTTTCTATGCTACATTTTATGTAGGATGAGTTTATGGCATTAATCTAGTAACAAACTGGTGATAAAAGTGTTTTCACGATTTGGTTATATCATTATTCTAATGGTTTTTGAGGAAAAAGGCAATAGCAATAAATATAAATAGAAGAGCAAGTATACGTAATGTTTTTTTATCGAAAAAAAGCTATATTCAATATATAGACACACAAACATTATGAATTAACAGGAGGCAGTGGAAAATATGTCAGAAGCAAAAGTATGGATTGAAAAGGTAATGATACCTACTTATGAAATTGGAGAAGCAGAAAAAAATCCTATGTTCCTTGATAAACGTGTATATCAGGGAAGCAGTGGAAAGGTATATCCTTATCCAACCGTTGAGAAAATCAGCGATGTGAAAGTGGATAAAGAATATACGGCAGTTTATCTTGAAAATGAATATCTAAAGGTTATGGTACTTCCAGAGCTTGGCGGTCGTATCCAACGTGCTTACGATAAGACCAACGATTATGATTTTGTATATTATAATCACGTTATTAAACCTGCATTGGTTGGTTTGATTGGACCATGGATTTCAGGTGGTATTGAATTTAACTGGCCACAACATCACAGACCAACAACATACTTGCCAGTGGATTTTGAACTTTCTGAAAATGAAGATGGCAGTAAGTCCGTATTACTTCATGATGTTGACCAGATGTATGGTACAAAAGGAATTGCAAAATTTACGTTATATCCGGGAAAAGCATATATTGAAATTACTGGTCAGTTGTATAATCGTACCGCGGTTCCACAGACATTTTTATGGTGGGCGAACCCTGCTGTACCAGTAAATGATAATACGCAGTCAATTTTCCCACCAGATGTACATGCAGTAATGGATCATGGTAAACGAGATGTTTCGAGATTCCCAATTGCCACAGGTGTATATTATAAACAGGATTATAGTGAAGGTGTGGATATTTCGCGTTATAAAAACATTCCAGTTCCAACTTCTTATATGGCAGAAAAATCAAAGTATGATTTTGTTGGTGGATATGATTATGGCAAAGAGGCAGGAATCCTTCATGTAGCCGACCATCACATCTCACCAGGTAAGAAACAATGGACATGGGGTTGCGGTGACTTTGGTAAGGCATGGGATCGAAATCTAACTGATGAAGATGGCCCATATGTAGAACTGATGACTGGTGTATATACAGATAATCAACCAGACTTTACATGGTTAAAACCATTTGAGGAAAAGACATTTACACAGTATTTCATGCCATATAAAGCAGTTGGACAAGTAAAAAATGCTACAAAAGAGGCAGCAGTAAGCTTTACTTATGATGGCAAGGATGTAGAAATTGTTGCTTATGCTACAGGTGTATATGAGAATGCAGAAATTATCTTAAAAGCTGGTGAAGAAACAATTCTTAGAGAAATCGCAAAGATTTCACCTGTAGATGTATATCGTTCAACTGTTACCTGTGAAGGTAGAAAAGAAGAAGATTTTTATGTTTCTATCTATGCAGATGGAAAGTGTCTTGTAGAATATAAACCAGAAAAAACGGAAATTCCTAAACTTCCAGAGCCAGCGAAAGCTGCAAAAGAACCAGAAGAAGTTATGACATGTGAGGAACTTTATTTAACAGGTTTACATATTGAGCAGTACCGTCATGCAACATATTTACCAGACCCATATTATTTAGAAGGTTTAAAACGTGACCCAGGTGATATTCGACTTAACAATGCATATGGTTCTCTGTTGATGAGAAGAGGACAGTTTGCTAAGGCAGAAACGTATTTCAACAAGGCGTTGGAGCGAATGCTCGAAAGAAGTCCAAATCCTTATGACAGTGAAAGCTACTATTTACTTGGACTTACTCTTTTCTATCAAGGAAAATATGAAGATGCTTATGATAGTTTCTACAAGGCAACATGGAGTAATGAGCAGCAGGAAATGTCTTTCTACTATCTAGCAGCAATTGATGCAAAAGCAGGAAAGCTTGCAAATGCTTATGCACATATTGAGAAGGCGTTAGTTAAAAATGCACATAATATCAAAGCAAGAGGTTTGAAGGCGTATCTATTACGTCAGCTTGACAGAATGGAAGAGGCAGCAGAATGGGTGAAAGAAAATCTTATGTTAGATCCATTTGATTTTGTGTCTTGCAATGAGCAGATTATATTGAGTCAAGATAAAGATGCACTTCGTCAGGCGTTAAATAAAAAGATGCGTAATTTTCAGGAAAACTATTTAATGACTGCAAAAGATTATGCGGAAATGGGTGCTTATAAAGAAGCTGTAGAATTACTTAGAGAATGTACAAAGGATTATCCAATGCTACGCTACTATGAAGCATACTACCTCAATGAACTTGGAGAAGATGTAACAGAAGTTTTAAAGAAAGCAGAAGCGTGTAGTTCGGATTATTGTTTCCCTAATAAACTTGAGGATATTGCAGTATTACAGTTTGCGATAACAAAGGGCTGCAAGGCAAAAGCACCATATTATTTAGGAAATCTGTTCTATGATAAGTTACAATGGGAAGAGGCGGTAAAACTTTGGGAGACTTCTGCAAATGAGGATTCTGAGTTTGCAACGGTACATAGAAATCTGTCTCTGGTATACTACAATAAGATGAAAAACCCTGATTTGGCAAAGAAAGAGATGGAGAAAGCATTTGCACTGAATACCAAGGATGTGCGAATCTTCTTAGAACTGGATCAGTTGTATAAAAAGTTAAACTGGAGCTTTGAAGAACGCCTAGAAAACTATGAAGCTCACCGTGAGTTAATTGAAGGACGAGATGATTTATACATCGAATATATTAGCTTAGTAAATATGTGCGGCAGATACAAGGATGCTTATGAGTGCATCATGAACCATAATTTCCATTCATGGGAAGGTGGAGAAGGAAAAATTACAACACAATACAAACTGGCACTTCTTGCATTGGCGAAGGAATCTTCTGGGAAAGGACAATACCAAGAAGCGGAAGACTTGTTAAGAAAAGCATTGGTTTATCCAGAAAACCTTGGTGAAGGAAAACTTGAAGGTACGAAAGATAATGATATCTATTACAATTTAGGACTTGCATTAGAAGCACAAGGAAAAACAGAAGAGGCTGAGGAATGCTTTACATTAGCAACAATCGGAACCGATGAACCTGCTGGAGCAATGTTCTATAACGACCAACCTGCAGATATGATTCTATATCAAGGTCTTTCTTACTTAAAACTTGGCAAGACAAAAGAAGCAAAAGCAAGATTCTATCGCTTAATTGATTATGGTGAACAGCATTTAGAAGATGAAGTCAAGATTGGATACTTTGCAGTTTCTTTACCAGACTTCTTGATTTTTGAAGAGAATTATACTTTGAAAAATCGTGTACATTGCTATTACTTGATTGCATTAGGTAATATTGGTCTTGGTGATGTGAAAAAGGCAGAGGAATTCTTGAAAAAAGCAGTAGTGCTTGAGCCTTCACATATGATGTGCAGAGTGTATGAAGGTAGGATATAGGATAGGAGGAGTTAATATGCCGATGTTAGATATGCCCTTGGCACAATTAAAAGAATATGAGGGGATAAATCCTTGTCCACAAGATTTTGAAGTATATTGGGATAAGGCTTTACAGGAAATGAGAGCAACAGATAGTAATGTTGAATGGATTCGGGCAGAGTTTCAAGTACCTT
This sequence comes from Anaerosporobacter sp., assembly GCF_031551385.1. GTDB lineage: Bacteria > Bacillota > Clostridia > Lachnospirales > Lachnospiraceae > Anaerosporobacter. The sequence goes on along the minus strand of NZ_JAVBNS010000030.1, from coordinate 19,538 downwards.
TTGCGGAATGTTTTCATTTGTATTTTACAGGAGTAAAAGGTGCCAGAATCCATGCGAAAGTAATCAAACCAAAACAGAAACAGGGTGAAGTGCCCGAAAAGATGCCGGCAATACTAATGTTTCACGGTTATACTGGCAATTGTGGTGACTGGAATGACAAACTGCAGTATACGGCGGCTGGCTTTGTCGTAGCGGCATTGGATTGTCGTGGACAGGCAGGTTTATCTGAGGATGTCGGGGGTGTGAAAGGCAATACAATGAATGGCCATTTTATTCGTGGATTAGATGGTGATAAGCACGACCTCCTTATGCGGAATAACTTTTTAGATGCGGCACAGTTGGCAGGGATTATTATGGATATGCCAGAGGTTGATGAACAGCAAGTGTTTACTACTGGTGGATCACAGGGTGGAGCTATATCGTTAGCGTGTGCAGCATTGGAGCCACGGATTAGTCGCATAGGGGTATGCTATCCTTTCCTGAGTGACTATAAGAGGGTTTGGGAAATGGATTTGGCAAAGGGTGCTTATGCTGAGCTGGAACAGTATTTTCGATGGTTTGATCCCCTTCATGAACGCGAAGATGAAATCTTTGAAAAACTGGGCTATATCGATGTACACCATCTGGCGAGAAGGATTAAGGGAAAAGTGCTGATGGCAGTTACTTTGGTGGACAGTACCTGTCCGCCATCCACACAGTTTGCGGTGTTTAATCAAATTCAGTCAGAGAAAGAAATAGTCATTTATCAAGACTATGGGCATGAGTTTTTGCCTGGGTTTGGGGATCGGTTATATGGTTTTTTCTGTAAGTAATATTGTATGGTATGTTGAATAGAGTTTAAATAATAAAAGAATATTCGAGAATGCGACTGGTTAACTGGTCGCATTCTCTATTTTGTATGAGGAGGTTATGATAGTAAAATGGGATTGAGAGATAGGATAAATTTTGGTATAATATACATAGGAAGGTGGGAGTAAGTTGTCAGAAGGAATAGCATATCAAAACAAGGATATAGAGTTTAAACTTTTGAGCCAAGGATTTAAAGAAAAATCGTTTCATATTTATGGATTGGACATTCCAAAGATAAAGGAATTGTTGCCAACAAATCTTCCCAAAGTGTCAGCAGATGAAAAGCGAATTGATAATCTGTTTTTATTAGAGGATGATACCATAGCCATAGTGGACTACGAATCAGATGATAAAGAGAGTAATCGTATCAAATATATGAATTATATCGTTCGTGTTTTGGAACGATATTATAAAGAGGGAGCAGGTATAGTAAACATTCGTATGATAGTAATATATACAGGGGATGTTGAAGAAGCAGAGGATACATTGGAAATCCCAAGTTTGACTCTTAGAATGGAGCAAGTTTTTTTGAGTAAATTAGATGGAGAACCAATTTATCAGGCGATAAAGCAAAAAATAGAAAGTAAAGAACAATTAAATGAAGAAGAATTGATGCAATTAATAATTTTGCCTTTAACGGATAAAGGTAAGGAAAAGAAACAAGAGAGAGTAAAGCAAGTGGTAGAACTCGCAAAGCAGATAGAGGAAGATGAGCAACAAGTATTTGTAATAGCAGGAATCTTAGTAAATAGTGATAAATTTATTGACAAATCATATGCAGAACAGGTAAGGAGGTGGCTCAGTATGTCAAAAGTATTCCAGATATTTGAGGAAGAGAAACAGGAAGCAGTAAATGAAGCAAGATTAGCAGCTCAGCAAGAGTTTGCTGTGAAAATGATAGAACTTGATATGGATATAGTACAGATTATGAAAGTAACAGGTTTAACAAGGAAACAGATAGAGGAACTTAGAGATAGTTCGTCAATAACTAAGTAAAACGAATTAATAAAAAGTTATCATGCAATATTTTATATGACAATCAAGAGATGGCAGAGAAAGTAGATGAATTTTTTAGTAATCAAAAATATATTCGAGAATGCGACTGGTTAACTGGTCGCATTTTCTGTGCTTTTGGTAGTATCATTCTCATGAAACAACATATGTTTCCTTACATATATCATAAGTTTTTACTGTAAGCGAATGCTATATTGAAAAGGATAACTTTTGATTAAGACATCAAAGGACGGGGGTTTTCTGATGTATCAAAAGGTATACAATAAATTGTTTGGAGGAGTTTTATGGGAAAGAAACGTGTGTCAAAAAGTATGTCAATGTGGTTGGTGGTTGTGTTATTAAGCTTGACGGTGTCATCTGGATGGGGAACAAATAGTCTGGCAGCCAATGTTTACACCTTTCAGGAAGCAGTAGGTTCTTTAAAAGCAGCAAAGGGAATAGAATTGACACCCGCAGACTGGACATCAAAAACAAGGGTAGAAGGAAGTTCCTTGAAAGCAGAGGTTATCAGTGTAACAGGTCAAAGTTTTACCAAAGCTCTTCGTCTGAAAACTAGCCAGAAAGGGCAGACAGCTTGGGAGGCCCAGTTATATGTGGACGGAATCGGGGATGGAATTAAAACTGGAGATACGCTCTTATTTGGATTTAAGATGCGTGGGATTGAGAGTATTACGAATAAAGAATCTACGGTAGTTTTAACCAATGCAAGATTACGACCTAACGGAGAAACCAATGCAACTTTAAATATCAATGCAGAAGGTTACATAAGTAATGAATGGCAGCAATATTATGTGGCCTTGCCATCACCAGTAAATTCGGTTACTGGAAAAGGGACTTTGGTTTTTCAACTGGGGTTGGCGCAGCAGACCATTGAAATTGCTGATGTTTTTGTCATTAATTTTGGGCAGAAGGTTGCAGTCAATGAGTTGCCGGTGATGAAAAAGACCTATGTGGGTATGGAAGCAGATGCCCAGTGGAGAATAGACGCTCAGGCAAGAATTGAGCAGATCCGAAAAGATAGTGTGCAGGTTCAGGTAGTAGATAAAAATGGAAAACCTGTACCAAATGCCCAAGTAACCATTCAGCAACAAAGACATTCCTTTGGTTTTGGTACCATTGTAAATGCCACATCTTATTTCAACAAAATGAATGATACACAAAAAGCTAAATATCTTGAAACAGTGAAAAGTATGTCTAACCAATCCGGTTTTGAGAATGAACTAAAGATGAACTTTATTGAAAAAAGTGAAAAAGATATTGCATTTTTTATGGATTGGTTCCAGAAGAACCAGATAGATGTTAGAGGCCATGTGCTCATTTATGGCAATTGGAACCGCCTGACGGAGGCCCAGCAAGCTGCAATGAAAGGAAATGCCTCTGCTTTAAGACAGTTTACCAATAATCATATCATCAAGTATGTAAACAAATATAAAGGAAGTATCTATAATTGGGATGTGGTAAATGAGAATATGACATCCAAAGATTTCACCGATCTATTAGGAAATCAGCAGATAATTGAATGGTTTAAATTAGCTCATCAAGCAGATTCTGATAGTAAACTTACATTAAATGATTTTGGTATTCTGTCCAGAGATACTGGACATCAGGATTATCATTATAATCTGTGCAAATATCTCATTGATGGTGGGGCACCTCTTACTACCATTGGATTACAAGGTCATGTAAGCCTTATTCCACCAGAAGATATACTGAGAATACTGGATCGTTTTGCTGGATTGGGTAAAGAAATAGAAATTACTGAGTTTACCTTTGCTGAAAAGAATGAAGAGCTTCAGGCGCAGTTTACAAGAGATTTTATGACGGCTGTCTTTAGTCAGCCGTCGGTTACCTCTCTGGTTACCTGGGGGTTCTGGGAGGGTGAAATGTATGAACCAGATGCGGCGATGTACCGAAATGACTTCTCCATTAAACCAAATGGGCAAGCTTGGAAGGATTTGATTTATAGTGAATGGTGGACTAATGTAAGTGGTGCTACAGGCAACGATGGTATTTACCAAAACAGGGCTTTTTTAGGAGAACATAAGGTAACAGTGAAAGTAGGAAGTGTACAGGCTACGATAGATATGACTTTGAAAAAAGGTGGCTCGGATGTGGTTGCAGTATATGATGGCAGTAAAATTACCTTGACAGCAAAAGCAAAAACTTATTCCTTTGATACGGTCATGAATCAAGTAAGAGCACAGCAGGGAACAGAAATAATTGGAGCGGATTGGTATAATAATATTCAATTCTCAGGTACCACTACGGTAAAAACGGTGGATGTAACTGGTCAGCCATTTACCAAGGCAGTAAGAATTGAGTCTATCAAACAATCAGCAAACCCATGGGATTCTCAAATATGGGTGAATACGGACAAAAAGATTGAACAGGGAGATACCCTTTTCATTGGCTTTAAGATGCGATCAATTTATACGGATACCTATGCAAGTACAGGCAGAGTGTTCTCTAATGTTCGATTTAGACCGGATAAAACTCAAGGATCCATAACACTGGATGTGGAAGGAAAGGTAAATGATGGCTGGCAGCAATATTATATAGCAGCAAAAGCGCCGAATGCTTCAGGTAATCTAGGAGAACTGGTATTTCAATTTGGAATGGCGAAACAGACCATGGAGATTGCTGATGTGTTTGTAATCAACTTTGGGAAAAATATTGATGTGGATCAATTGCCGGTACAAAACTAATCATGAATCCGTGAAGTTTTTATCGATGAAATGTTTATATCTCCAGAACTTCAAAGGCAAGGATATGGAACAGAACTGATTCATACAATGGAGAACTATATAAAAGAACATAAATTAGCAGGCTTTACCTTATCAACAAACCGCTTTGCACCAGCACCAAATTTCTATAAAAAGAATGGATTTGTAGATTGTGAGCATGTGCTTTTTATGGCAAAAGAAATAGAAAACTAATATTACTCTTACCGTCCTAATATTTCAATTAGTCGAATATACATTTGTATATTGATTTTTTGAATGGTTATTAGGAGGATATCAGATGAATGACAATAAAAAATTATCGAATGAGGTAGGTGCACCTATTCCTGACAACGAGAATTCTATTACGGCTGGACCGCGAGGGCCAGTAGCTTTGCAGGATGTTTGGTTGCTGGAAAAGATGGCACATTTTGACCGTGAAGTTATTCCAGAACGTCGTATGCATGCGAAAGGCTGGGGGGCACATGGAACTTTGAGAATAACAGATGATATTTCGCGATTTACAAAAGCAAAAGTGTTACAGCTTGGAAAGGTAACGGATTTGTTTATCCGATTTTCTACCGTTGCAGGAGAGCGTGGTGCTGCTGATGCGGAACGTGATATCCGTGGTACGGCTATGAAATTCTATACGGAAGAGGGGAATTGGGATTTAGTAGGAAACAATACACCAGTATTTTTCTTACGGGATGCGCACAATTTTCCAGGACTTAATCGTGCAGTGAAGCGTGATCCACGTACAGGACTCCGCAGTGCACAAAGCAATTGGGACTTTTGGACACTGCTACCAGAGAGCTTTCATCAAAGGACGATCACGATGTCTGACCGAGGCATTCCGAAATCCTTTCGACATATGGATATGTTTGGTGAGCACACATTTTCCTTTTACAATTGTAATAACAAACGGTTTTGGTGCAAGTTTCATTTTCTTACACAGCAAGGCTTGCAACATTTGACAGATGAAGAGGCAGCAGAAATTATTGCCAAGGACCGTGAAAGCCATGGGCGAGATTTATTTGAGGCGATTGAATGTGGTAATTTTCCTAAGTGGACGATGTATGTGCAGATAATGACAGAGGAACAGGCTAAAAAGCACTACGAGAATCCATTTGATATTACAAAATCTTGGCGTGAAAATGAATTTCCACTTATCCGAGTTGGTGTTTTACAACTAAATAGAAATCCAGAAAACTTCTTTGCAGAAGTAGAGCAAGCGGCGTTTAATCCAGCACATGTCGTTCCTGGTATTGGATTTTCACCAGATAAACTGCTTCAAGGTAGACTGTTTTCTTACGGTGATGCACAGCGTTATCGTCTTGGGGTGAATAACAACTTGATACCAGTAAACCGGGCACGTATTCCTGTAACAGACAATCACCGTGACGGAAAGATGCGAACCGATAATAATTATGGAAGAACGCCAGCTTATACGCCAAACAGCTATAATTACTGGTCGGCACAGCCTATGTTCACGGAACCACCGCTTGATTTGGAGGGATGCCTTTATCGCTTTGATCCAGCGAATGATCCAACAGATGATAATTTCCGAGCAGGTGGTGAATTGTATCGTTCCATGACGGAGCCGGAGAAGCAAAGGCTTATTGCCAATACCGTTAGAAGTATCAATCCTGTTACAAAGAATATAAAGTATCGTCATGCGGTACATTGCTATTTGGGCGATCAAGATTATGGTCAACGCATGTCACAGGCTTTAAATTTGAATTTTAGAGCAGTACAGCAGTTATCAAAGCTTTCCAATGATGAATTGATTCAAGCGACTTTGTCGCCAAATATGTAGTTTTATACGCAACAAAAAAGGAGCTTTTGCAAAGTAGGTGTATACCTATGTAGTGAAAGCTCTTTTTTATTAGGAGGATATCAGATGAATGACAATAAAAAATTAACAAATGAAGTATTCCCCACCGCAATTTTTCTCAACAACAAAGCATTAGTTTTATGTAAACAGTAAGCTGTTTTGTACTAATAAAAAAACTAAATTGTACTATCGGATATAGTAAAAACAAAGTAAACTATAAAAAAGGAATACAGGAAGAGGAGGAAGGTAATGCATAAGAGAAAAGCATGTATAGTGATACTAGTTGTAGCCATGTTAATAGTCACTTTACTAGTCGGTTGTAGAATGTATCCATTAACCAAAGAGAAGAACGTATCAGAAAATGAGAGCAATCTAGAAGTTGAAATCACAAACAAAGAGGCGGATATGAAAGTGTCAGAACACAATGATACAGGAACAAACTATGAGGTGGCAACAGTACGTTGGGAAGACTGGGGTGAGGATTATCATACAGGATATCCTGATGCAGCAGCAGAGGAAGTTGCTATTAATATTAGTTGGAATATGATACTTAATACGGATTGGGGCGACCGAAAGGCTGTTTTATTGGAGGGGGGTGACCTGCCAGATGCATTTATGGGGTCTATTTGTTTTTCTGAAACGGATATTTTGACAAACATAGGAACATTTATTGCACTTGATGATTACATTGACGAATATATGCCAAATTTCAAACGGATTTTGGAATATGATTCTACAATGAAAGCGTTGGCAACTTCGGCAGATGGTCATATCTATGGACTTCCTTCAAAAAAACCTTGCAGACCTACGGTATCAAATCAGATGTTCATTAATCAGACATGGCTAGACAATCTTGGGATTGATATGCCAACTACTTATGATGAATTTGTGAATGTGTTAAGAGCCTTTAAGGAGCAGGATGCAAACGGAAATGGTGATCCGAATGATGAAATTCCTTATGGTGAAGGATTTGCGGATTCTGTTATGTTTTTCTGTGTACCGTTTGGAGTGACGCCTGGAGGTAATAATACTTATTCTATGACTTTAAAGGACGGTAAGGTAGTTTTTATACCAACATCTGAGGAATATAAGGCTGGTATTACGGCAATGCAAAAGTGCTATGCAGAGGGCTTGATTGACACAGAGATATTTATACAGGATGATTCCATGAGAGATGCTAAGTTGATGAATACAACACCAGTTATAGGCTGTGCACCAGGCTGGACAGCTGATGCAACATTTGGTGCAAATGCTGACCAGTATGTCGCATTGCCAGCATTAAAGGGACCAGATGGGAAGCAGTATATTTCCTCTGATCCAGAGCATTGGAACTATTCAAGATATGAATTTGTTGTTACTTCCACCTGTGAAAATCCAGGTAAGCTGTTATCATGGATTGATAAGTTTTATACAGAGGAGGCATCTATCCAAAATTTCTACGGTTCATTCGGCATAGGGGTAGAAAAAGATGAGGAGACAGGCACATATATCGTGCTTGAGCCAAAGGAGGACATGTCAGCAGATTTATATGCATGGGTAAAATCACTTCGTGACTTTGGACCAAAATACGTAGTAGATGGCTTTAATGACAAGGTGACTTATGAGGGCGAAAATGGAGATGCAGCAAAGCTTGAGATTGATAAGAATATGAAGAGCTATGCCTCAAAGGCATATCCAAATGTTAGCTATACGGTAGAGCAGTTAGAGATGTTGGGAGCATTGTATTCGGATATGGAGTCGTATATAGGAAGGAATCAAGCAGCATGGGTAACAGAGGGTGGTATTGAAGAAGAGTGGGACAGATATATCGACACCTTAAATCAGATGGGCTATGAGGACTTCATTAAGATTCAGATAGATGCATACAACACCTATAGGATAAATAAGTAATGAAAATGAGGAGGAGTTTACAGGTGAAAAAAACGCAGGAAATAAATAAAATAACAGGATTATACAAAATAGTGGGAGGATTAGTAGCAACGGTAGTATTGATTATGGGGACTTTTTCTGTTACTTATGCAAGAGAAGCAACAGGAAAGTGTACACAGGTTAGCATCCCTGAGGCAGATGATGATATAAACTCAATCGGTGCGGATATGCCTTACATTAGATTTGACTCATGTGAAGCTAAGCTTGGCGGTGGAGCGGAGCTTAAATCGTCCTATACTTGGGACTTGGAGGAAATTGCAAGTCAGGCATCAAACCAGACATATATAAATCTGCCAAGTGAAGGTGCCTATGCTGAGTGGACAATAGATACTTGTGGAAATGGTGTTACGATGCGATTTACAATGCCTGATACTGTAGATGGAATGGGACAGGACGGTTCCGTTGATGTCTATGTAAATGGAAGTAAGGTTAAGAACATAGATTTGACGTCCTATTATATGTGGCAGTATATGGACGGAAGTCCCAAGGATGCTCCAGGTGAAGGAACAGCATGTTTTGCCTTTGATGAGGTACATTTTCTTTTGCAAGAGAGGTTAGAGTCGGGAGATAGAATCCGCATTCAAAGTTCAGGAGCATATGGGCTTACTTATGGAGTGGATTTTATTGAGATTGAGGAAGTAGAAGAGCCAATAAAGCAGCCAAAAAATTCATATTCAGTTGCTGACTATGGAGCTATTGCAGATGATGGAGAGGATGATTATGTAGCGATTAAAGCATGTGTCGCTGCCGCAGATAAAGATGGAAAGAATGTATATATTCCTGCGGGAACCTATCATATTAATCAGATTTGGTCCTTGGAAGCAAAGGATATGACAATTACAGGAGCAGGTATTTGGTATACAAATATTCAGTTTACAAACGATAAAGCGCAGTCAGGTGGAATAGCTGGTGTTGGAAATGGTAAGATAAACAATATCGAGTTCTGTAATATGTATATTAATTCAAATCTTCGTTCAAGGTATGAGGAGCAGGCGATTTATAAATGTTTTATGGGTACATATGGAGATGATACATATATTCATGATATCTGGGAGGAACATTTCGAGTGTGGTTTTTGGATTGCAGACTATGAACAACCAGTAGACTACACAGAAAATTTAAGAATTGCAAACTGCCGTATCAGAAATAACTTTGCAGATGGCGTAAACTTTTGCCAAGGTACAAGCAATTCGGTTGTGTATAACTGTTCCATCCGTAATAATGGAGATGACGGATTGGCAGTGTGGAATAATGATTATTTAAAGGTTAAGGATTCCAAGAATAACAGATTTTGTTATAATACCATCGATTTAACGTGGAGAGCAGGTGCGATAGCCATATATGGCGGTGATGGACATGAAATCTATAATAATTATATTCGTGACAGCTTTATGGCTTCGGGAATACATTTAAATACGACATTTTCAGGCTACAAATTTACTAATACCCAAAATATTCATTTTGCGAATAATATTATTATTAGTAGTGGAACAAGCAATGAGTCATGGGGCAATGAACTTGGTGCAGTGGACGTAATAGGAAATGTGAAAAACATTACATTTGACAATACATATATATATAATGCACAGCATGATGGAGTCAGAGTTGGAGATAATGTTACTAAGATTGTATTTAATGATTTATATATCTACGGTGCAGGTGTGGATGGCAAGAGGCCTGATAAAATATCTGTGGCTCACAGAGGTGCGGCTGTCATGAATTTTGGTGGCAATGCAATGGTTACAGTAAACAAGATGTATCTGAGAAATATAGCAAATACGAACGTCAATTTCCTTATAAAGGAGGAAGGGATACAGTTAAATGATCAGATAGAAGAAGGGAACATTGGATATCAGATACCACCTTATCCAAATGCTGAGGCATTAGAGGAAGAGAATGTAGAACCATTAGTGGTTGATGGAGTAGATGTTTCACCAGATAACTGCGAAATTCCTGATATTGTGGTTATAGATGTTAAATGGGAGCCTGAAATAGTTGCGGAGGGCGATAGCATTGTATTTTCGGCAGTTATAACAAATCAGGGAAATTGTGCAACACCAGTTGGAACTATAAACGGAGCACAATTTCAGGTAGATGGAGTCTGTGTTGTGTGGTCAGACACAGATAAGACATCAATTAAACCAGGTGAAAGCGTGACGATAACAGCAAATAGTGGACCAGTAGGAACAGATGTATGGTCAGCAGAACTAGGAGAGCATGAGATTACGGTATGGGTGAATGATACCGCTCGTTACGGGGAGTCTGACATGGAGAACAATAAGCTGTCAAAGAAAATGAATGTTTTGACGGTTGAGGAGAAGACACAACTAGAGTCTGGAGATAGCCAAATGACTGAAAATACTACAGAAAATGTAAATAGTGAGAAAAGCGAAGAAAGCGATAATAATATAGACTCAAAAAGATATGATTTTCTTGGCGTACTGGTAGTTATTATTATTATTATTATTATTATAGTGGGAGTGGCTATTATCTATAGGCAAAAGCATTCTTCATAAAGAGATAAAAGATATTGATAAGAGTGATAAAGATAGGAATAAAAAGGGCGTTGATTTACTTAGTAGATCGACGCTCCTTTACTTGTGCGCCTGGCGGCGCACACCACTTTAAACGTTTATTATATTAGTACTTCTATATTCATTCGGAGTCATATTCGTTACTTTTTTGAATAGTCTTGTAAAATAAGAATAATTTCCATATCCAACATTATCTGATACGGTATTAATAGGTAAATCTGTGGCGATTAATAAGTTTTTTGCCACTTCAATCCGCTTATTTATAATATAATTTTTAAAAGAAATTCCGGTTTCCTTTTTAAAGAGCTTTGAAGCATAGTCAGGATCTAGATAAAAGACATCTGCTAGATTGCTACGACTGATATCCTCAGAGTAGTGCTGATCAACATAGTCCTGCATTAACTTGGCAATGGATTTATCGCTAGTAGTTTTCTCAAGATAGTCCTGTGTAGCATAGATAATATATTGAAGATACAGTTTCATATCGTAAATAGAATTTTTGGCGTTTTTGGAGAAAAAATGATAGGTATCATCGTGAAAGAGCTTATTGGCAAGTATACCCTTGTTTCGCAAAAAAGAATATAGGATCTGTACGACATCAATCTGAAAACTGTTTAATGATGTGGCATGTAAGCTACCACTACGTGATAGACGATGTATATACTGCTTGCAGTAATCAAAAAATGCAGAGTATTGTCCAGTCTGCAAATAGATATCTAGTGTTTCAACATCACATGCAGGATAACTACCAATTGCAGGTTCATACTGTGATAAAAGCAGAACTTTTCCATTACAGTCAAGAATGTTTGAAATCATGGTGCAAAGCTTCTTCATATCAAAAGGGAACGAATCAATATGCGAAGGTAAGCCGATAAAGCAGTTTAGATTACATTGCATTTGTGTAGATACCGTCTCAATAAATCGCTCGCAGTTCATAGAAAAAAGTGGCGATAACTCTGGTGTATCCTGTCTAAAGATTGCTATATAGCGAGCACAATTCTCGTCATATTCTAAAAATACGTCAGATGGTGTAAGCTGCTCGAGAAAGGTTGCTTCAAAGGTAATCTTTATATAAGAATTCTGCTCAACTCGAGTAGCAAAGTGACTGCATAACTGATTATCTGCTGTTAGATAGTGTGGAAATAAATCAAACATAACAGGAATAAAATAATCGGTGTCTTTATAGGGAAGGCCCTGCCTTGTAAAATACTGATTCACATCAGGCATATTGAAAACTTCCTCATGAAGAAAGGAGTACCAGAATATATCACAGTTTTTACTTTGTTGAGTATTTTGTTGCAAAAGCTGAGCAGTTACTTCCTTTATTATATTTGTCAGCTTATCAAACTTGATTGGCTTTAAGAAGTAGTGAAAGGTTTTTAGGTGGATTGCCTTTTGTGCATAATAAAAATCAGCATAGTTAGTTAAAAAGATAACGGGCATTTCATCATGCTTATCCCTAATCCAAGTAAGCAAATCAAGTCCATTTCCGTTAGGCATATCAATGTCACTCAATAAAAAATCTATAGGATTATTCTCAATAATTGATTTTGCATCCGTAATATTCTGTGCAGTAAAAACTCCGTTAAATCCAAGATCTTCCCAATGGATTCCTTTCATAAGAGAAGCAAGAACGAAACGATCATCATCTACAAGTAGTACATTCATGTTAAACCCTCCTAAATTTGATATGGAATTATAATCTGTATGTGTGCACCGCTGTGCTCTCCATTGAAAAATCGGATTTTGTGTTTTTCGCCGTAGAGCAGATTCAGACGCTGTATACTGTTTTCAATACCCACATGTGGTATGTCACCTCGATTAATGCTCTCACCAAGAGAAAGTCTCTCAAGTACATCAATAGGAAAGCCATGACCAGAATCACTGATATCAATATTTAGATATAAATCGTTATCCTGTTTTTGCTGTGTAATTATGAGGCGTACATGTAGGTTTCCATCAGAGGAGGTATTGTGCTTTAATGTGTTTTCAATAAAAGTAATCAGTAGAAGCGGCGGAATAAGTGCATTCTTATCCTTCTCATCTATGGAGCAGGTATATGTAAAAAATGCTCCGAGACGAAGCTGCTGTATATCAAGAAAGGCATCAATATGTGCAAGTTCATACTTTACGCACAGATAATCTTTGTCCGTTTGAAACAGATAGCGAAGATAGCGCGAGGTAAATAGTATCATAGATTCAATATTATCATAATCCTCAAGTTGTGCCATGCTGCTGATTGTAGTTAGGCAGTTAAGATAAAAATGTGGTTTAATCTGATGTTGCAAAAAGGTGATATCGGAACGTTTTTTTTCAAGCTCATTCTCATAGACCGTAATTTTTAGCTTTTTGATCTCGTGAATAAGATTTTTGAACTGTATATTAGTCTGTTCAAGTTCACGTATCTGGTTACTTTGTAAATCAAGCAGATTACTATCCTCATTGATGCTTGACAAGTTTGTGGAAAATTCCTGTATTGGTTTAATTGCTTTTTTATACATACTGAAAATCAAGCTGGAAAGAATAAGGCAAATTATCGTTGAGGTTATAATAACAATCCAATGAAAGAAAAAGAGGTTCCCGTAATTATGAAAATCATTGGTAGTAAGCAATATATTGTATGGAAGCTGTTCATCATTTCCATAAAAGCTATGCTGAGTATGATAAAAAGAAAAGTCCGTGATAGTTTTTGTCTCAGACGTTGAAAAAACAATATTGCCATTGTTATCAGCAATAACAAGCTTTCCCTGTTCTACAAAGTTCATATCCAGTAATGACATAAACAAATCATCGATATTGATAAAGGTAGCCAATGTACGGTTGCCGTATTTGACTATGCAGTACATATAGACTTTGCTATTAACTTCTGTGAACTGCCATGAAAGCAGGTGCCTTTTATCGGAGGAGGAATAGTTAATAATAAAATCCTTTATACCTAAATAATCATCATAGGAAAAGGTAAACTTTGAAACATTAAGAAATTGGTTTTGCTGTTGAAAATACAAAAAGTAATTAAATTTATTACCAGTTGTATATTGGTGGTTTGCAAAACGGATTTGGAGTGAATCAAGAAACGCATGCTGCTGGTAATCATTTGTTGTATTTTCAAGTGATTCAATTAGCATTTCCTTAACGATTGTCCACTCTAAAAAATGCTGTATAGCATTGAGATGAGAAGATGTTTCCTGCTGAAAAATAGTAATGGAGCTTTCGATTGTTTCATAGCTTTGTTGTCTAATATTGATGATAGAGACTATGCTTATGATGATATTGATGCTTATTACAAATACTGCAATCCAGATAAACCTTTTCATGTTGTCAGCTAGAGAATAGGAATAGTTTTTTTTCTTAAATATTCGTGTATTCGTCATATCTGTCGCCCCTCTTTTATCTATAGACTAAATAATTATATATTTATTTTATCCTATTATAAATCATCTGAATGAACATTGAAAGCAAAGTGGAAGATAACACGGATTTGTACTAGAGAAAAACTTAATAGTGCTATATAACGAAGTGAAAAAAAAGTAATCTTAAATTGGTAAGCAGGCAGGAATGAATAAAGATATCGTGAGCGAGCTTGACGTTGAAGTGAATAAATTTCAGCTATCATAATTTGTGCTAGTTTTGAGACTGATTAGTGCTATAAACAGAAAAAGAAAAAACATATGATAGATACAAGGGAAATATTGAAACCCAGAAGAAGTAGATTCATGAAAGGAGAAACTATGAAAATAACAAAAGTGACAGCAATAAAAAAGAGCATACCACTTTATCTTTTGCTTCTGCCTTCGGCGATATTGCTGTTTTGTTTTGCGTACTTACCATTGGGTGGATTGGTAATAGCATTTAAACATTATTCACCAGCATTAGGAGTGATGGAAAGCCCTTGGGTGGGAATGAAAAACTTTATACAGTTTTTTAAGTCATATCAGTTTCCGATAACAATTAAAAACACACTGGTTTTAAGTCTATATGGACTTATCATTGGAACACCATTGCCAGTTGCATTAGCACTGATGTGTAATCAGATGAGAACGAAAATGTTTAAAAAGGTATTCCAAGTAATTACCTATCTTCCGCATTTTATCTCTACCATGGTTATGTGTGGTTTGATTTTAATTATCTTATCACCAAGCACTGGGCTGATTGGAAATATCATGAGACTGTTTGGACAGGAAGCTCCAAACATCATGGGAAGTGCAAGTGCATTTAAGCATATATATGTATGGAGTGACATTTGGCAGCATTTAGGCTGGAACAGTATTATTTATCTGGCAGCATTGTCAAGCATTGATCCTACATATTACGAGGCAGCAACAATTGATGGAGCGACAACAATGCAGAAGATAAGATACATAGATTTACCATTAATTATGCCAACAATAATCATACTGCTTGTTATGAGTGCAGGAAATATCTTTGGAATAGGGTTTGAAAAGGTATTTTTGCTTCAAAACACATTAAATATAACGGATAGCGAAATTATATCTACTTACGTATATAAGATGGGACTTCAAAGTGCACAGTACAGTCTGTCAACTGCCATAGGGCTTTTCAATACAGTAGTAAATGTTGTCGTATTGCTGGTAATTAATTTTATAGCAAAGAAAAAGACAGATACGAGTTTGTTTTAGGAGAGGATGAAAATGAAGAAAATAAAAACGCTTTCACGGGATAAATTTGTCAACATTATTTTTTATATAATAGCGATTATTATGATTATACTGGTTATCTATCCGTTGTGGTTTGTTATTATAGCTTCTTTCAGCAATCCAGCAGATGTAGCAAACGGAGAAGTATGGCTTTGGCCAAAAAAATGGGATTTATCAGGATATAAAGAATTATTCAAACAAAGACAGCTTTGGACTAGTTATAGTAACACAATTATCTATACTTTAGTAGGATCTTTTGTAGCTCTTGTGGTTAATATTCCTGCTGGCTATGCTATGTCGAGAAAAGATTTGGTAGGAAAGAAGTGGATAAATATATTTTATCTCATTCCTATGTTTATAAGTGGTGGACTTATTCCTACATATTTCGTAGTAAAAAGCTTTGGACTTTTAAATACATTCTGGGTTATGGTGCTTCCATTTTCCGTATCAACCTACAACATCATTGTTGCGAGAACCTTTTTTAAGTCATCGCTTCCTGAAACATTATGGGAGGCAGCACAGATTGATGGCTGCGGAACAATGCGGTATTTTCTCCAGTTTGTTATTCCGCTTTCTAAAGCAGTGCTTGCAGTAATCGGTTTATGGACAGCGGTGGGCTTGTGGAACTCATGGTTTAATGCGCTCATATATATTCAAAATGAGGATTTACAGCCATTGCAGCTTTTACTAAGAAGAATCTTAATAGCAAATCAGTCATTGCTTGGAGCTGCAACAGGAACAATGGCACAGGAATTAAGAAAACTTTCGGATATGATGAAGTATGCATCTATAGTGATTTCAACACTTCCAATCATGTGTTTATACCCATTTTTGCAAAAGCATTTTAATCAGGGTGTTATGATTGGTGCGGTGAAGGAATAAATGATTAAAAAACAAAAAGGAGGAAACGTTATGTTTAAAAAGAAAAAAATAATGGCATTCATAATGGCAATGTCATTGACAGTAGTTTCACTTAGTGGCTGTTCATCAGAGTCTAAAAAGGGAGACAATGCAAAGGGAGCTGCAACAGAAACAAAAACAGAAGGTGTGGCTTCAACAGATAGCAGTGAAGCAGCAGGAGGAAGTTATAAAGTAGGAACTGTTCGTTGGGCTGACTGGGGTGAGGATTATCATACAGGTTTTCCAGATCAGGCAGCAAAGGAGACAGGCATTAATGTTACTTGGGACACAATACTGAATGCAGATTGGGTTGATCGCAAAGCCGTTTTATTAGCAGGTGGCGATTTACCTGACGCGTTCATGGGGTCTATCTGCTTTTCAGAGACAGATATTCTATCAAATGCAGGTACCTTTGTGGCAATAGATGAATATATAGACGAGTATATGCCAAATCTAAAAAAGATTATGGAGTCAGACCCTACAATGAAAGCACTTGCGTACTCAGCAGATGGTCATATCTATGGCCTACCATCTAAGAAACCATGTAGACCTACAGTAGGAAACCAATTATTTATTAACAAAACATGGTTAAATAATCTTGGACTTGAGATGCCGACTACATATGATGAGTTTGTGAATGTGCTAAGAGCTTTCAAGGAGCAGGATGCAAATGGGAATGGTGATCCTAACGATGAAATTCCTTATGGAAGAGGTAATGCGGACTCCGTAATGTTCTACAGCTTGCCATTTGGTGTGAGACTTGGTGGTGATAATACATATACAATGACTGTTAAGGATGGTAATCCCGTATTTATTCCTGTATCTGAGGAGTACAAGGCAGGTATTAACGCAGTGCACGAAGCTTATGTTGAGGGATTAATTGACCCAGAGCTCTTTACACAAGATGATTCTATGAAAGATGCCAAACTTATGAGTGAGACACCGATTGTAGGATGTGCAGCAGGCTGGACAGCGGATGCTACATTTGGTACAAATGCAGATCAATATGAGGCATTACCTGCATTAAAGGGACCGGATGGAAAGCAGTATATTGCTTCTGACCCAGAGCACTACAATTACTCAAGATATGAGTTTGTTGTTACTTCGAGTTGTAAAAATCCAGGTGAGTTATTATCATGGGTTGACAAGTTCTATACAGAAGATGCATCAATTCAGACTTTCTATGGTACATTTGACATCGGAGTAGAGAAGGATGAAGTGGCGGGTACGTATACTGTACTTGAGCCAAAAGATGGTGTGTCAGCAGATACCTATGCTTGGGTAAATTCTCTTCGTGATTTTGGACCAAAGTATGTAGAAGAGGGATTTAATGATAAGGTAATCTATGCAGGAGAGAATGGAGATGCAGCCAAGCTTGCACTTGACAAGAATGTGGAGCAATATGCAATAGAAGCATATCCAAACGTTAGTTACACAGCAGATCAGGTATATATGTTAGGAACACTATTCGCAGATATTACATCTTTTGTAGGTGTCAATCAAGCAACGTGGGTAACAGAAGGCGGTATTGATGAACAATGGGATGGCTACATTGACAAATTAAATCAGATGGGCTATGAGGAATTTATTAAAATTCAAACAGACGCTTACAACACATACAAATCAAATCAATAAAAAATAAAAATGCGGACAGTTTTATTAAGCTGTCCGCATTAATAAAAAGTAGGGATATTATGTTTGGAAAAATTATAGAATATGAACGAATAGGACAAAAAATAAAAATACATTTTACAGAGCGAAGTGGAGAGATTACTTTTATAAGTTCGAAAACGTTTCACGTTTATTCCGATTTCGGGGTAGAGCATATTCCTTCTAAGGCAGTAGTAAATGAAAACATAGAAAAAACAAAAATTGAGGTTACTCAACAGAAAAGTGCTGTTAGAATACGGACAAGTGACTTAATTGTGTGGGTATATGATGATTTTAAGATAGATATCTATGATGGAAACGGTAATGTCTTGTGTAAGGATTATCGAGGAAAGAGGATGCCAAGAATAACGATAAGTAAAGAATCAGCTGAACTTATGAAGAAGGAAGGTCACAAGGTGGCCTTAGCAAAGGACAAATATGAGATTGAAGTAGTAAAGGAAATGTCACATACGACGGCATTCTATGGACTTGGAGATATGACGGGGTTTCTAAATAAAAAGGGATATGCATACGAATTGTGGAATACGGATAATCCGATGCCACATGTAGACAGTTTTAAGACCCTATATAAAAGTATTCCCTTTATGATTGCAAAGCAGCCAGATAGTGTGTATGGAATCTTTATGGATAGTACTTGCCATTCATACTGGGATTTTGGGCAGGAGAGCAGTGAATACTATTACTTTGCCACAGATGGAGGAAACCTAAATTATTATTTCTATTTAGGTGAGAGTATAAAAGAAATACTATCTGCCTACACAAGAATGACAGGGACAGTGCCGATTCCACAAATGTGGACATTGGGATATCATCAGTCACGCTGGGGCTATGAGAGCAAAAATGATATTATGGAAGTTGCCAATAAGATGCGGCAGTTAGAGATACCATGTGATGCTATTCATTTTGATATCGACTATATGGAGCAGTTTAAGGTCTTCACATTTAACAAGGAAAGCTATGGCGAACCAGAGATACTTATGGAGCAACTTACAGAGAAGGGTTTTAAGGCGGTTGCGATTCTTGATCCAGCAGTAAAGGTAGAAGAAGGTTACGATATATATGAGGAGGGCAAAAAGAATAATTATTTTGTCACAACTCCAGATGGAGAGATTTATACAAATGTTGTCTGGCCTGGTGATGCCGTTTATCCAGACTTTGGAAGAATACAGGTGAGACAGTGGTGGATGCAAAAGGAAAAAAAGCTTGTAGAGTATGGATTTCGTGGAATTTGGAATGACATGAATGAGCCTGCAGGGTTTGATGGAGAGATTCCTCAGAATATTGTCTTTGGCGATGAAGATACAAAGAGTACCCATGCAGTGATGCACAATGTCTATGGGCATCTGATGTCAAAGGCGGCTTATGAGGGACTGCAAGAGCATGATAGGAAACGTCCATTTGTTATAACACGAGCTTGTTACGCAGGAAGTCA
>NZ_JAVBNS010000188.1:0-37880 GCF_031551385.1 Anaerosporobacter sp. | reverse complement strand
TCGTCTGTTGCTTTGCCTACAGGAAGCCATGTTCCTTCCCAATAGAATACTCCCGAAGCCCCTGCTTCATTTGCTGCTGCAAATACATCACGAATCATACTTGCCTGTCCTTGAACGGTCGCTGGATATCCCTCTACGATATCATGGATGCCGACTAAACTGTTTGCAGCTCCGTCACCATCTTCTGATGTATAACAGTAAGAAGTTTCCGCAATCACTACTTCCTTTTTGTAGTCCTCTTGAATCTTTCTTACAAGATTCTGCATATTCTTCATGCTTCCATCCCAGAATGGATAGTAAGATAAACCTATCACATCATAATCAAGATTTCCTTCTTGTAAGTCGCCTACAAGACCAAGTACTTTTGCTGCCTCAGGAACTCTTGTATAGTGAACAACAATCTGAATATCCTTACCATATGTTTTGGATATTTCTCGAACTGCCTTGCTTCCCGATTTTAATAGTTCCAAAATGTTTGCTGAATCTGTTTCTCCTGACATTCCATAATTGATTTCGTTACCGATCTGCACCATTCCAACATCTACGCCAGCCTCAAACATTTGGGTAAGGCTATCTTTGGTAAATTCATACAAAGCATTTGATTTTTCTTCAAGACTCATGCCTTCCCATGCTTTTGGTGTATGTTGTCGTTTTGGATCTGCCCAGAAATCAGAATAGTGAAAGTCTACATTTACCTTCATTCCATATTTTGTTGCTCGCTTTCCTAATTCAATTGCTGTCGCAACGTCATTGTTTCCACCACCATATCCATTTCCGTTTTCATCAAATGGATCATTCCAAACACGAAGTCGAATGTAATTTACCCCCGCTTCTGCCAATGTCTTATATACATCCTGTTCTTCTCCATTAAAATTGTAAAACTTAACCCCACTGTTTTCCTCAACAAGAACGGAAGATGCGTCCATTCCTCGGATAAAATCATCCGATATGTCTGGAATTGCTTCTACATATACATCGGAATCTTCTGGTCCATTTGGTAGCGTAACGGAAAACACAGCTTCTGTATCTTCTGCTAATTCTGTCCCATCTTTCTCATCTGTAACTGCAGTTTTATCGTCTTCTGTTTGCTTTGTCCCTTTTGTAACTGTCGTATTATCGTTTTTTTTGCATCCTGCCAAGAGCAAAGCACAAAGGCAGACACCGATTCCCAATACCTTTAGTTTTCTAAGTTGTTTTTTCATAAATACCATCTCCTTCTCTACTTTATATTTTATCAGTATCCTTCTTTTATTTCTATAAATAAAGTTGTATAATATATGCACATTCTTGTCACAGAAGGTAGCATGAGAAGCTATTGCCTTGCTCTGCCCTTAGAAAGGTATGGTATTAATACATATGTTTTTAAATTATGCAAATTCCCCAGAGGACAAACCAGAAGGAAACACATGCAAAGACAAACCTCTTACTATTAATAGCTGTGGAACATACAGACTATACTCACGCTTAGAACTTCCGACTTGCAGATCCAAAGGAAGAATTGATTATCAATTAATCTACATTGCTTCAGGGAAAGGATATTTCTACTTTCATGAGGATTCTCCAACCATAATTCATGCGGGTAATATGGTTCTATATTCTCCGCTAGAGCCACAAAAATATATCTATTACGGAGCAGACCAGTCTGATATATATTGGATTCATTTTTCAGGTAACAATATTCCTGAATTATTTAGAACGTACAAGATAGACACAAATACACATGTAATACCCGTAGGTACAAACTCTAATTATGCACATTACTTTGAGAAGATAATTTTAGAATTGCAATTGCAAAAGGACTTTTATAAAGAATCTTCCATACTGTTCTTTACGCAATTACTTATCATGATGGGACGATTTAATAAAGAAAACACTCTCACGAAAGAAGGAATCTCTTCTGAAAAAATTGATGAGGCTACAACATATTTTCATGAACATTATCGTGAAAATATTAATATAGAATCCTATGTCGAGAGCAAAGGACTTACGACGAGTTCGTTCTTTCGCAAATTCAAGCACTATACTGGCATGACTCCACTTCAATACCTTTTGGATATTCGTTTATCCAATGCTAAAAAACTGCTTGAAACAACCGACTATTCTATTAATGAAATTGCATCGATTATCGGGTACGAAAATGCATTATATTTTAGTCGATTATTCCATAAACATGTAGGAGTTTCTCCGAAGGAATACCGAAGGACTGTGAACTTATGATCTATAAATTACACAACCCAATGGTAAGTTGCCAGAATACCGTACTTATAAAAGAGACAGTTTATTCTCAATTAACTTGAAGATAAATTGTCTCTTTGTCTTTCTATTTTTTGAATTTCTACTCTATCAGCTCAGCCATCGCAGAATTCTTTTGGCTCACGATTTGGCATAAAATCCGAAGCCGAATGCCATTCGCTATTCGGAATTAGTAATTTTTCTATCTCCGCCTTCACTGTAGCCCACTCTTGCACTGACAACTCCTTTAATCTTATATCATCACTTTCTTCATCATACACATACTCAAAATAATATTCTCCCTCCGGAACAAGAACTTCTGGGTAGTCATATTCTACATCGCGAAGTTCACATTTCCTTGTACTATCCTCCCCAAAATAAGCACCATCATACCATTCTGGTTCACCATAAAAATCATCTCTATATTCCACTGTTAGCTTCTCATATCCCTGCTCTGGTATTATGTAAAAATCCTCTTCCAGTCTTCCAATCTGCATTTCAAATTCATTTTGATACCAATAAATTTCAAGTATTCGTCCATCGTTTAATGGTATATGACGGTACTCGCGTGCCTCAAAATACCACCATGACACAGCTCCGTCTTTATATGAAAAAACCGAAGTATATTTGCTAGCATGCTGGTAACCAGCAGTTAGATAATCAGCTTCCTCTGGATACTCACAAACAAACAATTCCTTGATACCATCATTATCAAAATCCATCAGAATATATTTCCAACCACTTCTTCCTGTCTCTTCATCAAGACTTTTTTCATAATGCCAAGACAAGCTACTTTGCTCACCCA
This sequence comes from Anaerosporobacter sp., assembly GCF_031551385.1. GTDB lineage: Bacteria > Bacillota > Clostridia > Lachnospirales > Lachnospiraceae > Anaerosporobacter. The sequence goes on along the minus strand of NZ_JAVBNS010000188.1, from coordinate 34,843 downwards.
GACTTTCAATGGCATCAAAATTTCCTGACAAAATTTGTTGATACGCTTTCCATTCTGGGCTGTCATCTGAATACGAAGAACCATCTCCTCTCGGATATTCCTCTGTTGCTGTAAGCTCATATATCTTGTCACTTTGCAGAAATTCCTGATAAGCTTTCAGTGCCTCTCTCGTATCTGCAATTACTGTAACTGCTTCTGATATCGTTTCTATCATCGTTTCTTTTTCTTCTGATATTTCAGATTTATCTTTAGACGTTTTACTGCAGGAAATCAACGTCATCCCCAGTAGTATTGTCACAAAAAGAATTCTAAATCTACGGCTTAGCATTATATTCATGTATATTAAATTCCTTTCGTCTATCATTCACTTTTTTTATAGGCTCCATTGGCATTTTCAAAATAATTATTATTTTGTTCTGTCTTAATAATAAATACTTCATAAGCCAACAATTCTATTAATTCTACATATTCTTTTGAATTAGTCGCTCGTTTACATTTATTGTGCGCTTCCATTAGTATTTTATATTTTACTCCATCAACTATAACATAGCCATCACCTTCAAATGAAATAGGGGCTATTCCTGTATATTGAATACTATACATATAATTACCTCCCCATTTTTGTTCCTTAAATAACTTTATCACAATCTTTAAAAACATTAAATATATTTCTCTCAAAATGATATATGTTTCCTACATAGCACGATAAGCCCTGCACAACACAGGGCTTATCGTCTTTATTTCTATATTATTTTAATCTTATTTCTACTTTACCTATCTGTTCTACACGAACTCTGTATCCTTCTATACCTTCCTTACTGGTCTAACATATTTCCAAAACCGTTCACAATCATGATAAAAGTAAAACACTCTACCAGGTGCTGTATCAAGACAATAGCCTGCAGTGGTATAATCAAATGTTTTCATAGCTGTTTCAATCTTTTCTTCCACGCTTTGATTTTCCTTCTCAAAGTCAAATGGCCCATGTTCAAAAACGATATATTCTCCTTCAGGAACATCAATCAAAAGCATTTGTGATGGTACATCGCCACTATAATCCATTGGAAGACGTACACCGTAACATTCTGCAAGAGGAATCCCCCAACTACAGATTCTTCCGTCTGGCTCATTTATATATGCCATAATTTGACCACTTCCGCTATCTGCTTCACTGCCACCCATATCATCTAATTTCCCTTTGATACTATCAAGCAAACCACAGATGGTTTCACAATCTTGTCCTTCAATGAGGCTTTGTTTTTGCCAAAAATCCCAATATCCGATACTTTCATAATTTTTAATATGCAAAAATTTGTGTGCTGGAATTGTTACAAAATACGTTTTTATGTCCTTTGTAGATTTCTCCATACCACTCACTCCATTCTCTAATAAGTAACAGTCAAAAGGTTTTATTATTGTACGAAGTACGACAGGTCTTGGATTTTGACGATATTCACTTGGTGTAATAGCATATGCTTCCTTAAATGCCCGTGTAAACGCTTCATGCGAAGAAAATCCATACTTTAAGGCAATATCTAATATTTTATGTTCCGTATCTCTAAGTTCTTTTAATGCAAACGCCAATCTTCGATACCGTAGATAATCTCTAAACTGCATCCCTGAGATTTCTCTAAATTTTCTTGAAATATAAAATTCAGAGTACCCTAATTTACTAGAAAGATGACTTAATGAAACTGCCTCATCATCCATCTTCTTTATACATAGGTCTATCTCATCAATAATTATTTGTATTTGTTTCTGCCATTCGTACATCTAATAACCTCGTTTCAACCATCCTGTACTTATTATACAAAACCCCAAATGAATCTGCTTGATTTTACTTGCAGGAATTCCCGATATCCCTTCCGTTTTTTGTTTTTTCTATAATTCAATTCTTAAAGAATGAACTCATAATTATTAGTACTAATCCTCTGAATTTCGTAGATATCTCCACCACAGCCATGTAAAACTATAGAATCATCCGAAACTTCTTTCACCGACCAATACCAGCCACCATCTTGAGGAAATGCACAACTATCAATTACAAAAGCCTCGAGTATCGGTTTATATTCCTCTAAGTTATCCATATTGTTTTCTATCATGCGCACTTCATCTTTACGTAAACAAATTGTTGAAAGCATAGCACGCCCTTTATCTGTATAACCGTTTTTGCCAACTCTGCAATATACTCCTGAACCATCTGCATTTAAATTAAAGCAAATTGAATATCTATGAGTCTCTATGCTTGCCCAAACACTATTTGGTTGTGGCAACTTATCAAAAAAACATCGAACTCCCAAATTCCACAGCTCTAATTTATCTGCGATACGCATTGAATTATCAATAGGCAGTATCCTCTGCTCTTTGGAAAGTATTCGCTATTACTGCATCTTTACCAACCCAAACACCATATTTGTCCACAACGTACCCCCCACATCGTATTTTGCTTAAACATTTCACGATCCCTGTATCATCTTTTACAATATTCCTATTTTACCACAGCCCTCACCTTTAATCCACCATGAGCTATCTCCATTTTTGCATGATAAAAGAAAAAGCAGCAAATCATTTACTGATCTACTGCTTGATTCTTGTGATATTTACTTATTACTTATGCCATTGCAGGCTCTTTCTTCTTAATGATTGATTCAACAACCTCCACGCTTGTCTCCGCAACATCTGCTATCTGATCTAATGTATAACCTTTTTTATACATGTTCAGAATAAATTTTTCTGTAGCTTTTTCCTCAATTCCTGTACTCAGATTACACATAATTCTCACATCCTCTCTAAATTCATTGCTGATTGGAATATTATATTCATGCTCAATTATATCCAGTTTTTCCTGTTCTTTCAATTCACTTGAAAGGAGTGCCCCAATCAGACGGTGCATTTCATACTTTTCATCATGATTTGGAATATCATTCGTAATTCCAACTAACACGATATTCAATAAATCAATATTACCCTTCCAGCCATATGGTCTTAACATTTCGTCCTTCGTAAGATGAATATGGCTTAAACTGTTATAATCCATATTCATACATATCCAAATGCTGAATACTTGCTTTATATCATCATAATTCGTATTTACAAAGTCCCTCTCCTTTTGTGATGATGTAAGTCTGCTCACATAAAAGATTGCCCTATTTAATATTTTATATTCTGTTGGCTCATCCTTTTGAGCCTCAATGTTCACAATAATCTGTGAAAGACCATTTTTCATACGAACATAAAAGATAATATCAAATCTGACCAATCCTTCATTGATCTCAGCATTCTCTGTATTAAGTCCTACAACGCGTGGCCCTGTTGCATCCGTTTTTTCTATATTGGTCAATCCCGGTTCAACTGGTGCAATTCCAACTTTTGGTTCACCCTCAATATATGTTACTACATCCTCCGAGGTCATTCCCTTGAACTCATCAACTGTCTTTACCAAGATATGAGCTAATATATTTTTTTGTGCTAATATTCTTTTGACACGAGTATCATACTGTGCTTTATCTCCCGCTGCATTCACAGCATTTGTTATTTCTGTATTCAAGTCGGCATCCCTCCTTTTGTATTGTGCATAGCACCTTTTAAATTCCGCAAAAAGCTCTTTGCCTCAATATCATTATAAACGAGAGTTTCTGCGGAATCAACTGAATTTTCTATGCACTTTTACAGTATCGTTTCTTTTCCTTTTGCCTTATCCACCACATCGCTTCCCCTTCTTCCAAAAAAATGCACAAATAGCCGATTAGGAATCAAAACTCCCAATCGGCTATTTAACTACAAAACATATCTTATTAAAATACTTTAAAACATTCCACAATTCCTACTCATATCGATTTGATTTAAGCACAATCTGAATGATACGCTGTACACATTTCTTTAATTCCTCTGATGTCAATTTTCCATCTTGCAATGCTTTCCGAATATTCTCATGATCGGATGGCATTCCTGGCATGATTAAATCATTACCTGCCTTGATACATTGATAACTTTCTGCACCATTAATTGTCGTTGTCCAGTCAGTCATAATCAATCCTTCAAATCCCCATTCATTTCTGGCGATTTGTGTACAGAGGTCATAATTATTGGCAGAATATATACCATTTATCTTATTGTAGGAAGTCATAATGGAGAATGGCTGTGCTTCTCGTACTGCTATCTCAAATCCTTTAAGATAGATTTCTCGCAAGGCCCGCTCACTGATAATCGAATCCACACCAATGCGATTATCCTCTTGATTGTTACAAGCAAAATGCTTGATTGTCGTTCCCACTCCTGATTGCGACTGCACACCTTTCGTTATCGCTGCCGCAACGCAACCTGTTAGGAATGGATCTTCTGAATAGTATTCAAAGTTTCTGCCACAGAGTGGATTACGGTGAATATTCATGCCTGGTGCTAGCCATAATGTCACTTGGAATTCTTCCATCTCTTCTCCAACCGCTCGTCCAACTTCTTCTGCTACCTTAACATCCCAAGTCTGTGCAAGTAACGTACCGATTGGAAATGCTGTGCAGTATTGATAATGGTCAACAGCATTCTCATGAAATACGGGCTCACTAAATATTCCGCCCTCAAAAGAACTTTCTGCACTTTGCGTATAGATCTCTCCTGCCGAATTTGTTTGATAATGCTGTATCACTCGCAAACCAGCTGGCCCATCTGCCAAAATAATATTTGCCAGTTCAGCCCCATCTTCCTTGGTAAAGCTTACGGTTTCACCAGCAGCTCCTGGTACGCTCTGAGAAGCCGCTCCTAATTGGCCAGCTCCGTCATTTATCTTACCGCAAACAAGTTTTATCCACTGCTCTTCTGTTAAACAATCCGCTATTTGTTCCGCTTTTTTCTCTAGTTCTGTCTGGTTATCTTCTACAACAAACTTTGCTACAACTCCTGCTACAATTTCTTCTGTGGTTACTATAATGCATGAACTATCTTCTACTACCACTATCTCCGATTTACCTGCAGGACTCCACTCCTCTAGCTTTTCCCGCAATGGACAAACTGGTTTTGTTTCTTCAACAACACAGCTCTCCACTACGTTAAGAGTTCCTGCTGGTATTATATTTGCCGCACTATTCCCTGCTAGAACCTGATATACACCAGCATCTACAAGCCAAGCAGACTGCATTTCATCAAAACGTGCCAAATCACAAAGCTTGAACGTAAGTTCTACAACTTCCTGTTCATTCGGTTCTAACTGTTTCGTCTTTGCAAATGCAGTAAGTTTCTTCGGCTCTCGAACAACATCTGAAATCGCAGGTAATGCAACATAAACTTGTATAACTTCTCTTCCTGAATACGTGTTACCATTGTTTTGCACTTTAACGGATACCTTGCATTTTCCTTCGGAAACTGTGGTACTCACCACTTCAAATGTGAAATCCGTATACGATAAGCCATAACCGAATGGATAACGAACTTTGGCACCAGACGCATCAAACCAGCGATACCCTACGAAGATTCCTTCTGTATAATATTCTTTCTCTAGATTCCCATTATTCGCACCAAAAGAATCTGCACATTGCCATTCTTCATAGGATTCTGCCCATGTATCGGTAAGTTTACCCGATGGTGTCACTTCACCAGAGAGAATTCTTCCGATTGCAGTTCCCCCCTCCATTCCGCCTTGCATCATGTACACAATAGATTTGATGTTTGTGAATTCCTCTGTAAATGTTAAATCGATAAGTCCACCTGTATTAATAAGTAATACAACATCTTTACCAGCTTGTTGAAGAAGCTCGAGATTGATTCGTTCCGAATCAGAAATCAGGAAATCCCCTTTCTCATTCTTACGATCTGCACCTTCACCAGCTATACGGCTTATCACGTAAACTACCACTTCTGATGCGCCTAACTCATTGGAATCAATCGGGTTTTCCTCTGGCATATGGAAAGGTACATTAAAGTATGCCATAATAAAAGGAATTCCTTGTTCCTGTGCTGTCCTTTTAATATCCTCTACCCAGTCTTTTCTTGCCTGTCCAAGCACTTGGTCATACGTATCCATCCATTTCTTATCCGCAATCTGGAATCCTGCTTGTTCTAGTCCAGCCTCTATTGTGACGAAATTTCGTTCATTCACATCACCTGAGCCAGTTCCACCCTTCTTTGTCTGTCTTGCACCACTACCATATAAAGAAATCGTCATTCCTTTTTGTAATGGAAGAATCCCATCATTTTTTAATAGTACCATTCCTTCTTCTGCCGCTTTTTGGGCAATTACTTTATGTGCTGTTTCATAACTGCGTTCTATCTGTTGCTCTGTACCACTTAGTTTTGCTTCTTTTATCTTCATACTTATACGACTTGCAAACACAAACCTTTTTTGGTCTGTGTTTGCATTTTCCTTTCCTTTTTCTATTATATATTTTCTATTTTAGAAATCTTTTAAAGAATTCGCATTCTGCATCATTACATTCTGTTGCTTCTGGCATTCGAATATTCAGATGAAATACATGTGCCATCTCTTTCTGTTCTTCTGTACCATACAACTTATATTCACAAGGAATACCTAGATTCGTTAGATACTCATACATCGGTTTTGCACATTCCTTTAGAAAATCATAATAAGATGTCATTACATAACATGGTGGATAAGCATTTGTCACATATCTCATAGTATCAACAAATGGAAGTTTGCCTTTAACATCTCCACCTAAATATGCTGGTAAAATTCCTTCTTCGGAGGCTGCTCCAAATGCCACCATATCATACATTCCACAATTCAATGCCGCTGCTTGAATATGAATCTGCTCCGAAGGTACTGTAAAATCATAAAGCTTCTGAAATTCCTGATTCGTTAACATCGCCATATACTGACTAGACAATTGCGCTCCTGCAGAATCTCCTACGATAAACAGATTTTTCAAATCAATATTATAGTCCTGTGCATTGGCAGCAATCCAAGTAAAGACTTGATTAATATCCTCTAATTGTGCTGGGAATGGCTGTTCTGGTGCTAAGCGATACGAAAAGTTTACAACTGTAAATCCTCTTTGTGCTAGGTTCATGCAGTAATATTGATACAAATCTTTATCCCCATACACATAACCACCACCATGAATACTAACGATAGTTGGTTGACAGCTTGAAACTCCGTTTTGATAATACACATCTAGCAGATTCCACTGCTCGTAAGGACCATAGGATATGTTGTCCATTCTCGTTATGTCTGTTGGTGTTGTAAGTCCTGCATCTCGTACAGCATCACCTTCTGCAAATACTTTTCTAATCATGTTTGGATCATTTAATTCCATCATATACCTCTTTTCTGCTAAGACCTGTCCGTTATTAGCCTCTTAATTTTTTTAGTTTCTCATCCACATCTAAAAATAATGTACATATCAGTACCACAATTGCACATATAAAAGGGATACCACTAAAGCAAAAGATTTCTGCTGAAACAGTCTGAGCACTTTGTGCCATTCCATTATTCGCTAGTTCTGCACTGTATCCGCCCCATGCTAACATCCAGCCTAGTGCTGCTGATCCCAGACCAACACCAACTTTCATACCAAAACTAACAATACTATTCGTCATTCCTGCAATATTTATCTTATGTTTTACATCAATAAAGTCAGCAACATCTGCCACCGTTGCAAATAACAGCGTATTAACAAAACCAATTGCCATACTTTTTATCACCACACCAGTAATTAGTATTGCCATCTGTTTTGGTGCAACTAAAACAATCAAATATCCAACTGCTTGAAGAATAGCTCCAAATAATAACGTCTTTTTCTTTCCAAATTTCATAACGCATCTAGGAACAATTCCTGTCGCTAGTACAATTAATCCTGGTATAGAACCACATAACGAAATCACTGCAATTAAATTCATATTGCCTAAAACATCACGAACAAAATATATCGTTGCTCCGCCGTTTAACACTAAGGTAGCCCAGTTAAACACAAATGCTAATGCAAGAAAAATCGTATACTTATTACCTAAAAGTATTTTAACACTCTCTGCTAATGGTTTCTTTTCTTTACGCCCTGCTTCTGCTTTCGTTTCGATATGATACTCTTTACAAGATAGTCCTGTAATTAAGATACAAACAAAAGCTACTGCACTATATATTACTGCCATCATCATAAAGCCTTTTTGTCCACCACCAAAGGACGCCATCAATGCTACCGTATAACTGTTTGCTATCAATACTGCCAATGACGAAAAGAACATTCGAACTCCAGATAAGGAAGTTCGTTCATTCGGATCAGGACTCATCAAAGTACACAATGTACTATAAGATGTATTAACTGCTGTATAGCATACAACCCCATTAAAAATGTATGTTAGAACTGCATATATTTCTTTGCCCCTCATACTTAAACCAGACGGTACATTAAACAACAGCAAAAACGATATAATCAGTGGAATTAAAGAAAACAATACCCAAGGTCTTGCCTTACCATACTTCGTATATGTTTTGTCAATAATTGCACCCATAATGATATCTGAAATACCATCTAACAACCTTGTAAACAGCATAAATGTTCCAACAAATGCTGCACCCAACATAACACTATCGGTATAATACATGGTAATAAATGATCCTGCTGCCCCGCTTAGCAAATTGCATCCTAAATCACCAATTCCATACCCCAGCTTACTACCTAAACCTAACTTCTTTCTCTCCATTGTATAGCCCTCCATATGTTCACTGATACACTATAAGTTACATCCCTCGACACAATACCTTCTTACTATTTTTATTGTGTGCTTTATTGCACTCCTTATAGCTATATATTATCAGCGAAGACCTAGATAATCTATACATTAATTGATTGAAAAATTACCGTTTTGTGACACGGTTTAATTTATACTGATATGGTGTCATTCCATAATATTTCTTAAATGCTTGAATAAATCTTCTCACATCAGAAAATCCAGTATTCATCGCAATATCAGTGACACTATATGACGATTCCAGCAAAAGTTCCTCCGCCTTCTTTAGACGATACCTCGTCAAATATTCCTTAAATGTGATTCCCGTATAGTATTTAAAGAACCTACAAAAATATTCACGGGAAAAATAAAATCGATTGGCTATCTCCGTCTGTTGCATAGGTTCTTTATAATGATTCTCCACATATTGCATAATACCTCGGAGCCGCTCAATATTTTTCTGATTATTAATTGGAATTATGGATTTATCTTGTTTTGCTCCACTAATGCACAACTCATATAAAAATTCATATACTAACCCCATTACTGCCAACCTACGGTATGGTGTATGATCCGTTTCATAACAACTTACAATTTGGTGTATCTTTTGTTTCATTGGCTGCAAGTCCTTCGCATCTTTCACTAAGAATATACTATAATCAATATCTGGAATTATATGCTTGAGAAATTCATATTCAACAATTAGTGTAAAAGCAATCTTATCCTGTGCATCAACAAGTGCTTTAGGAACAACTCGGTGAATACTCTCACAATTAATAATAATCAAATCATCCGAATTTAACAAATGTAAAACTCCGTCCACGTAATAGTCACACGTTCCAGCATAGATATAATTAATCTCAAGATCCTTATGCCAATGTTCCATCAGTCTTGGCTGTTCCAACCGAACAATTCCCTTCTCCTCTGTTTCTATAAATGTATCCATCTTAAAATCACTGATTCGATGTATCCGAATAAAGACAGGAAGTTTTTCCTCTGTTTCAACTATTTCAAACGTTTTATTCTGCCTCTGCTTATCCATGAAGGTTCTCCCTTCTATTCTATCTTGGCTCAATTCCTATTTATTATCCTTGTAATAAAATCTAGGGCATATCTGAAAAATGATTACACTATTCTTCACTCCGTATAATCATTTTTCAAACACGCTCCAGCCTGATTATAACACATTTGTTATTCTAATTTTTCCCTCTATATAAAAACAACTCCTTTACTTTATAATGATTATAGTAATCACTTTAAATAAAGGAGTTGTCAAGTTAGTTTATGCCAATTGGCATGTAATTATTTATTTAATATTATAATTGAGGACCTGCAGAAACTAATGCTTTACCTGCATCATTTCCTTCATATTTAGCAAAGTTCTTAACGAAACGTTGTGCTAAATCTTGAGCTCTTGTTTCCCATTCAGCAGCATCTGCATAAGTATCACGAGGATCAAGAATACCTGTATCTACGCCTGGAAGTTCTGTAGGAATTTCAAAGTCAAAGTGAGGTAATTTCTTTGTTGGAGCTTTTCCGATAGAACCGTCTAAAATCGCATCAATGATACCACGAGTATCACGGATAGAAATACGTTTTCCAGAACCATTCCAACCAGTGTTTACAAGGTATGCTTTCGCACCACTTTGTTGCATTTTCTTAACAAGTTCTTCTGCATACTTAGTAGGATGTAACTCTAAGAATGCTTGTCCGAAACATGCTGAGAAAGTAGGTGTTGGTTCAGTAATTCCACGTTCTGTACCAGCAAGTTTTGCTGTAAATCCAGATAAGAAGTAGTATTGTGTTTGCTCTGGAGTTAAAATTGATACTGGAGGAAGTACACCAAATGCATCTGCTGATAAGAAGATAACATCTTTTGCAGCTGGAGCAGTTGAAACTGGACGTACAATGTTTTCAATGTGATTAATTGGGTAAGAAACACGAGTGTTTTCAGTTACACTTTCATCATCAAAGTCAATTTTTCCATTTGCATCAAGAGTAACGTTCTCTAAAAGTGCGTCACGTCTGATTGCTTTGTAGATATCTGGCTCAGAATCTTTATCAAGGTTAATAACCTTAGCGTAGCATCCACCTTCAAAGTTGAATACACCTTTATCATCCCAACCATGTTCATCATCACCAATAAGAAGACGTTTTGGATCTGTTGATAAAGTAGTTTTTCCTGTTCCTGAAAGACCAAAGAATACTGCTGTGTTTTCACCGTTTAAATCAGTGTTTGCTGAACAGTGCATTGAAGCAATACCTTTAAGAGGTAAGTAGTAGTTCATCATAGAGAACATACCCTTCTTCATTTCTCCACCGTACCATGTATTTACGATAACTTGTTCACGGCTAGTAATGTTGAACATTACAGCTGTTTCAGAATTTAATCCTAATTCTTTGTAGTTATCAACTTTTGCTTTAGAAGCGTTGTATACAACGAAATCTGGTTCGAAGTTTTCAAGTTCTTCATCAGTAGGGATGATGAACATGTTTTTAACGAAATGAGCTTGCCAAGCAACCTCAACGATGAAACGAATTGACATACGAGTATCTTCGTTTGCACCACAGAATGCATCGATAACAAATAGTCTTTTATTTGAAAGTTCTTTCTTTGCAATATCAATTACTGTATCCCAAGCTTCTTGAGTAGCTGGGTGATTGTCATTCTTATATTCTGGAGAAGTCCACCATACTGTATCTTTTGAGTTTTCATCCATAACAATATATTTGTCTTGAGGTGAACGTCCTGTGTAGATACCAGTCATTACGTTAACTGCGCCAAGTTCACTTACTTGACCTTTTTCAAAGCCTTCTAAACTTGGTTTTGTTTCTTCTTCAAATAACACATCAAATGAAGGATTGCGAACTACCTCTGTAGCACCATTAATACCATATTTGCTTAAATCAATATTACTCATTATATATCCTCACTTTCATTTTTTATTTTCTCTTATCTTCTCATTTTATAGCGAAATAGTCAATAGAAACACGCAAAATTTATTAAATTTTTACTTTATTGCATATTATATACTTTTTTAAAATTTGCATTTTTTTACACCCTATTTACACACTTTAATTATACACTATTTTCTTAGCGAAATATACGAAATATTTCTTCATTTTTTATTTTTTTATATACTTGTTTCTTATAATTCATTACGATTCACACAAGACGTTCACAATAACAGGATTGCAGTCTATAGCCTTGCAGTACGGTACAAGGCTTGGGATTGACTCGTTACATAATTGCAGCACATTTTTTTATAGTGTGATATGTTTATAAAAAACCGAAATCTCATTAACATAAATTAGGAGAGTGAATAATTATGCATCGGAATTTAACAAAGGGATTTATTGCAATTAATTTTCTATGAGCATATAATGGTCATTCTTCCTTCCAGTACCATTTCGGTAATAGAATTGCATCAGCAATATCTTTTTCCAAAATCAGTGCTGGATAGATACTCTGTGTTAGCCGTCTATACGGAATGCATTTGCGCTGCACCATGATACATGTAAAATATACTTCTCTACCTTGAGTAAAGGAGCTAGGAAGTTTTTTGCGAAATACCCTTACATATTCATCTGTAATTACATCAACAAAATACTGTATCTCTTCCTTGTTTCCAGTGGTGTTTTTTAGACTAAAGATGTCACTCGCTATAGATTTGAGTTCATATGGATTGTCAATATAATAGGGATCAAAAGAATATATTATGCCTGCAGGACAGTCAGTTCTACCTTTTTCAAATAGAAGTACATTCGCCTGCACGATGCAACTAATTGCAATCTCTCCATGCGTAAAGTAATCTTTCAACTGTTCATACACGCCATTCATAAGATCTGATTTGTCCTCTTTGAGCCATCGAGGTCGCCTAGGTAAAAGATGTTTTTTATAAATATGTCGATTGGATAAAAAGAATTTTTTAGTTAATTTGTAGTCAAACATTATAGTCCTCCTTAGTATGTCTTGACCAATCTGCATTTTTGTTTCTGTTCTAGCAGAGTAGCACTCAAACACAGCTCCTATAAAATATATTTATTATGCATCAGCCATTTAACTATGACAATAAACCTCATCTATTATCGCAATTACGCACAGTCGATATCATAATACATAAGAATGCAGCAACTAACACCAGTCCACCCGCAATAAGAAACCATTTCTCTACACCATATTTCTCTGCTAAAACACCTGAAGCAGCTAATCCTATCGGCCCGCTAAGTAAGCGTATACTACTAGCCAACGATAGCACTCTGCCTAGATACTTTGCTTCAAAATTACTTTGCAATAATGGCGTATACGCTCCCCAGTAAAACGGCCCAGAGACACCCATTAACCATGAGCAGATTACAAATACATAAAAGCCACTTGGTGGCAGAACTCCAGAAACAAACAAACTAAAGCTCATCAAAAGAAACGAACCTATAATGGTATAGACCCTATTCTTTGTTCCTCCCCATCTTGCTAATAGTAACGAACCAAACAGAAGACCTACAGAAAATACAACTTCTACAATACTTGCATTCATGCTGGTACCATTGAAGTAAGACATACTCATTAAAGGAAATAATGCACTGGTTGGCATCAACGCCAATGTGTATAGGCTACCAATCAATACCAAACCAAGCATGCCTTTATTTGACCGAAGGATTTGAAACCCTTCCTTCGCCTCACGTAAAACCTGCACTTTCCCTCTATTTTCGTCTTGATGCAATTCAGGTATTACTGTAATTCCCAATGTGAATACAGCAATGAATGCTCCTATAACATCTAGAAAGACAATCCCGCTCAAGCTCCATGAACGATACAGCACTGCTGCGACCGCTGGACTTAAAATTTGTGATACCGACTCCACTGCCTGTGAGTATCCTGAACATCTGGTCAATTGGTCTGATGGAACGATCTGAGGAGTCACTGCCTGCAGACATGGGTTATGAAATGCCGAACCGATTGATCGAAGCAATAAAACCACAAGAATCACTTCTGTTGATAATATCCCCATCCACCCCGCTATCACCATGATGAAACTGGCTACTGCTATGAAGGAATCTGATATCATCATAATACGTTTTCTACTATATCGATCAATAAATACTCCTACAAACAATCCTAAGATGCCTTGTGGCAAAAATCCCATCATCATAGCAACAGATAAAACCATTGCAGAACCTGTCTTATCCGTTAAATACCATACAATTGCAAACTGTAGAACAGAGCTCGAAAATTGTGAAAATGCCTGCCCTGTCCAGATAGTAAAAAAATTTCTTTTCCAATTACTTGATGCTATCATTGTATCCCTTTCCTAAAACTTAATCTATTCCTCTTGTTTCAAATCACTTCGCACTGACGAGAGTGTGTGTTCAAAATTTGTGCATCAAATTGGTGTGTAATCTCTACGTTTGAATGCCTATTTATAGAACGTTATTATCACAAAGAAACAAAAACTGTACTGCCCAAAAAGTCAAATCACATTCAAAGGCATATTTGCATTTATAATCTACTTCCAAGCGCACATCCACATATGGAGTGGAATATTCTATTTTCTTAGGTGAATAGCGCTTGTTATGTGCTAAATCCAGTCTCATGTTCAATATACCATCTTTACTCATGGCTTCTTCCATGTTGTCGATGGATTCCCTTATCACACCTACATTCTTACCAACCCCCAGCATAGCAATTTCCGTCAATAGACGGCGATATGTTATACTATCAATCACATCTTCTCGAAATGGACGAATCGGACTATTTGCCATATTCAGTGGAAACGGAACATAGTATTTTGAATCAATCTTAACGTGGATTGGATTCTCACCATGCAATATTGTATTGTAGTGATTAAGGGCATTTGACATCAACTGTATATTCTCTGGCGTTTTCCAAGTACTTGTATACGCTAATGTTTCCAGATGATATTGGCATGGAAAGCTTGTATTTTCTTCGATATACGGATACTTGTATTTTGCCTTACTTTCACGCATTTTGGTAATTTCACTAAGTGACGAGAGTTGTAATATACTCTTGAATGCCTCCAGCGAAACCTCTTGAAATTCCTTAACATACGCATCATCTCCATAACCAAGCATTGCCTGCATGGTATACAGTAAAACCATCAGGCTACATCCACTGCTAATTCCACGAAATCGATTCTCATATCGCCAAATTTCAGGTGGAATGTATGAAAACTCTTTTTTCAATGTATCCTCGTTGCGCATAGCTGCAACAAAATCAGCAACAATCGGGTGTGTTTTTGGTATCGAATAATATGATAATAGTCGTGCAACGGTTTCGCCATCTTGCAACGGTGTTTCATGGAGGATTACTCCTCTCCAATTATCCCAGCTATGCATACCACTTCCGATATATCCATTTGGCTTAACATATGTTTGCAATAACTTAAATTTAGGTGTTTGATAAATCTGTTCTAACAGGTTTTCTTCTTCTGTTTTTTTCAGATTGTTAAGAATTTCTTTCCGTAGCCTATACTGAATTACTGGTCCTGCGTTTTCGAGTAGGAAGTCTATTGATTTTGATAAGTTCATATATTTTTCCCTTTTTGCTCCAATAGCTTTATACTTTCCAAGTAATCTCGCTCTACTCCGCTAATGGTTTTTGCCTTATATTTTTTATACTCTGTCTGAGCCTTTTCCATAGCCTGTAAATGGCTGATTGTACCATTTCCAGTGAGAAGATTTTCTCCTGTCGCAATTAAAATTCCATCTAGATGCTTTGCCCAGTCTTCCATTGTCATAGGTATCTCTCGTTCAGCCTGTCTTTCAGCAAAATCAAGGTATCCTGAAACCAACTGCCCCATTACTCGGAGCTCTTTTTCATCCAGATAATTCTTAGCAATTTTTGCTTCACGTAGCGTTGGCTGTTCTCCGTAAAATGTCATTAACCCCATAAAATCTTTTTCGGCATCTGCACGATGATAAATAACCTCAGCAGCAGTTTCTCCCGAAACGGCATAATGAATTTTATTCTGCACTCTCTTAAAAAACTGAATAGAAACTTCTGCTTTGGGATTATAGTCCACGCTCGTCGCATAGATTTCCAACACTTGACGGTAGAATACCTTTTCCGATGCTCGGATATCACGAATTCTTGCTAAAAGTTCTTTGAAATAGCCACCGCCACCCAGTTCTTTCAGTCGCACATCATCCATTGCAAATCCCTTTTTTATATACTCCTTTAAAATGCTTGTTGCCCACATACGAAACTGTACACCACGCTGTGATTTAACACGATATCCTACAGAAATGATTACGTCTAGATTGTAATATTCTATTGCTCTTTCAACCTGTCTGCCCCCCTCATTTTGAACTGTTGCAAATTTTGCAACAGTTGTCTCTCGTGGCAATTCTCCTTCTATGAAAATGTTTTTTATATGTCTTGAAATTGTAGATTTGTCTCTTGCGAATAAATCTGCCATTTGATCAAGAGATAGCCATACTGTTTCATCATGCATATTTACATCTATTTTGGTCAAACCATCTTCTGTTTGATAAATTAGCATCTCTCCATAATTACTCATGCGGTTTCCTCCCAAGCATTTTCCACGTTGTGATTTCCTTCTTTTTCGAACCTGTCAATAATTCCGACAGGTTCGAATTTTCGTTAAAACACAGATTAATATAATTATATTTCCTTAAATGTATCAAAGTACAGATTAAAATCATAACACGGCATACATATTATGACATACAGTACTAACAATATAAACATCTCTATTCTACCAAGTTCTAGCAACAATCCCAATTATAAAGCACATCTGAAAAATCAAGCTTTTCCAAATCCTTAGGACTAATAAAGAAATTAGCTACACCACAATCGCCCCACATTATTTCATTTTCATGATTACTCATATCTGAACCCATCTGAAATAGTGTAATAGTATGCGTTCCATATCCGCCCTCATATCCACGGGGATCCGTCTGCGTAAAATATGGATACCCACCTATTCTATGTCCTTCTGTACAAAACTCTTTACAAATTTCTTCCACGATTTCATCATCCAAATCGTAAATTGATTCCGCCTGTGTAATAATATATTTTCTATAAACTTTCATAAATTCCTTATCAAAGCGAAAATCACATTCCGTCATAAAACAAGACTTACATTCCGCATTAAGTGCAAATTCACCCCAAAAAGGGAACTCTTCACCTACGAATTCAGGAATATCTTGATTCGTCTCGTCCACACTTAAAACATTTTCATGATAAATCACACGAAAATTATTTTGGATTTCGGGTGGAGTATCAAAATCCAAACCGTAATCTTCTTCCGCAATAAAAAATTGAAGTATCCCTTTTTGTGGAAAGTTATCAAGCTTTGGTAATTTACTAAAATTAAATTGCGCCAATAATCGCAGCGGTATTCCTTTTTTATTACAAGGATATTCAAGATTTTTAGTAAAGTAAGGTTTTCCACCAAATTTACTGTCTGTCAAAGCAACTTTTCCACGTCTAGCAGTGAGCTCTATCGACTTCATCATATTTTTCTCTTTAAATTCACAAAATATCAATTCTCGTTTTTCCTTAAATCCGGCTAACAATGTAGCTATTTGGACTTCACTTAATCCTTTTTCTGGTTCTGCTAATTTAGATGTCTTTTTTTAAAAATATCTAACAATCCCATAGATTTTTTCTCCTGTTCTCCTAATGTAGTGTCAAGTTTGACAATCCCTTGTTTTATTTTCATAGTTTTTCAATCTTTTTCATTACGCCCAAAAGTATCACCAGTCTTACATCAATACCAATATTACATCTCATTTTGTAATAAGTGTAACATATCAACCAGTATTTTTCATCCACCTTTAAACAAAATTCTAATCCTCTCTCCCTGAAACTAAGGATAGATCTTTTATGGAGACTTTAAAAAGAGCGTTACACAAATGATTCCTCACATCTGCGTAACACTCTTTTATGTATCAATATCTTCTTATATCTCTTTTAATACAACACTTTAATAACCTAGCACTTCCATCTCCCACAGAGAATAGCCATATCCTGTGGTTCTTTGAGTTGCATTAACCTTAACATACCTTGCTTGATACGTTTTATTTAATACAATATTCTCTGTTCCACCGTTACCATCTGTCTTAGTGTATGCACTTACCCAATCATCTCCATTACTAGAAACTAAGATTTCATATTCTTTCGCAGCGGCTGTTTCCCAATACAGGTTCAATCCTGATACCGTAAATATGTCCTCTAAGTCAATTGTAATTGATTGAAGATCCACTCCATGTAGCGATTCCCATCTTGTATTAAAATCACCATCTGTTACATTCGTTGCATAGTTCCAGCCTAATACACTTGATGCAAATGCATCCTTTCCAGCTGAAATCACCTTTATTTCTATTGGTGTCTCTATCGGTGTTTCTTGTGCCATTCCATAAACTTCGAATTCCCATATAGAATAACCATAGCCAGTTGTTCTTGCAGTTCCATAGATTCTCACATAACGTGCTGAGATATTTTCATTAGCAACTAAAGTTTCAACTCCTCCATTACCATTTGTTTGTGCATATACAGGTGTCCAGTTTTCACCATCATTCGATATCTGTAACAGATACTCTTTAGCAGCTGCCGTTTCCCAGTGTATTTTAACACCTTTTATACTCATGGTCTCCTTAAGATCTACCGTCAAACTTTGCCCATCAACTCCATGGTCTGATTCCCATCTGCTACTATAATTGCCGTCAATTGCTAGCTGCGCAGAATTATCTCCAGTTGATGCTGTCGCTGTTTTATCTTTAGATACCAATTCATACTCTGTTAAATCTGCTTCTGTCAATTTCATAGGATAGTTATCTGTTGAATCTGTTGGTACTTCACCATTATCTTCCCCAACTATCATATTTCCAAAATTAAATCCTCCTACTTTAAAGAGTACTGTAAGGGTATGTTCACCCTCTTCTAGATATACAGTATCGGTAATGGAACTCCATTGTTTATTCTGTTTTAAGGTAGTCGTTGCTAGATAGCCTTTGTTGCGATTAGATTTCAATACTATCACACCAGTTTTATTATCATCCATAGCCTGTACTCGGTATGTTATCTGATACGTTCCTGCTGTTTTTACATTTACTTTGTAAACCAAGGAATCTCCATCATCAATCCAACCGATATATTTTCCTTCTTGGTCATTTTGATCTAACATACAACTAAAGTTCGTATAGTAATCTTGTACTGCAATTCTTCCAGGTAGTTCTGTAACCTTATCCTCAATCATAGCTTTTGGTACTTCTTGTGCACTATAATCAGTAACTTCAAACGGATTTACACTAATCGTAGCATGTGGTGCTACTTTGGTACTTCCGATTATTCCATCCTTATTACGAAACTCTACTGTTATCACAGAATTAGAAGGGTTCCATACCGTAGCCGTATAAGTCCCATCTTTCTTGAACACTTGATAGCTCGTATAATTAGAAGACCAGATGTCTGTTGCCACATTTCCTTTTGCATTCATGTTCTGGATAAACCAATAGGAGTTAAACATCTCATCTCTTGGAAGTCCATACGCTTCTGCATTATCTTCCCACATCTGTGCCGCCCTTTCTGGATTACTCAAGGACAGATATGGCCATATAATATGGAACCAACCTTCTGGATCTGAATTTCCCTCTGCCGCTACCTTATCTTGGTATTTTGCCTGATCCTTTTCATAGGCTTCATAAATTGCTGCAGCTGTCTCCTTGCTATATCCCATATAAGTTAGAGACGGCGTTACTGGTAACATATGAATTCCATAGATACAGCTTGGATTACCTGAAAAATATGTTCCATTGGTATATCCTAACCCCCATACCATTCCTACACATCCTGATGTATACTCCGAATCCCAGTTATCATTATCATAGTTAAACCAATATTGTTCAATGGCATTTACTTCCGAAGTAAAGCCCCATATACCTGCATCACGGTACTTTTCATTCTCTGTAACTAATCCCCACAGATATAACCCTGCCCATGCAAATGTTGCTTCTGAGGCTGATTCTTGGTTATTACCACTATTATTATCACCATATCCACCTGCCCAAGAATGGCCTTCGTATGGATCAAAATTTCTCATGAATGGGAATAGTTCATCATCTTTGTCAGGATTCATACAATCTCTAATTAGCATCTCTAACATATCCCCATATTCTGTAGTAAAAGAAGAATCATAAGATGCCAATACTGCTGCTGGGTATATAAAATACGCCCATAAGAAATGGTGATCTGATAAATTATTTGCCATACCATGATCTCCACCATCACCATTTAACGCTCCCCAACTTGTTGAGTAGTACATATAGTATGGATATTCATCTTCTCCGCTATACGTTAACCAATTTACTAGAATCTTCTTTAGAATAGATAATAATTCATCCCTAAGTTCATATTCACCTAATTGTTGTGCAGCTAATATTCCCATTGTAATCGGATGCGTCTTCTTACCTTGCCAATATGGATCTGCAACCCAGTAATCTCTTGTTGCACTCTCTGTAAATTCTTTAAGATAAGCAACCATTAATTCTTTGTCATAAGAATCCGATTCTACTGGTTCACTAAAACTTGGTGTAATTCCATGGAATGGTACCGCATAGGAGAACTGATTTCCCTCATATACTTTTAAAGTACCACGAATAGATTCATATGTATAATCAGTAAGTGCATCACTCGTGTATTTCCATTGATGTGGCATCATACACATTAAAGTTTCACCACGGAAACCACTTCTCTTGTTATCAATAACACAGTTGTATGTTGTTTCCATTGTTGCTGTACTATCATTATATTCATAACTTACCACTGTATCTGTAACAAAAGCATATGCATAATTGTAGAAGTAAGCCAAAGCATCTATCGTAGGAAGTGTTCCTACTGACATATAATTTTCATTGTTGCCCAATTGAATCTTAACTTTACTTCCCACACGTGTAAATGTAGTCCCTTCTGGAGCAAAGATTCCATAATAATGATACTGATTTTTGTCACCATCACCTGGTGCTTCGCTAACATTATGGGCTTCCACACCAATATGATCTGTTATGATACTATCGCCATCTTTTAATAAGATTTCTTTTTGATTTGCGTCAAAGAATTTCACTAAATCATTTACTGTGATTTCAACCGTATCTGGATTCGTAAATGTATTGTATATAAAAGGAGAACCTTTTAGTACAGTCGTTTTCATCTTCGGAGTATCATCATCGCTGAACACCATGTCCACCGACCAATCTCCATATCCATCAAGTTTTGCTGACGCTGTTTCTTTAATTGCAGAACTATTGATTGTTAAATCATAATACTTACTTTCAGCTCCCATACCACCATTATTTTCTCTTGTATAGACGCCATCCGCATTGTATAATCCTAGACCTACCTCTTTGTATTTTAAAACAAGAGGAAGTGATGGTATCGTATCGCTTAATCTTGTATAAACAATGGAAGTCCACCAATCATTTGAAGGAATTGGTGTTTTAATGTTTGCTGTTATATACTTTGGTTCTCTTGGTTGACGAAAATTAACATCATCAATCGCATAGCTTCCTTCCCCTACCGAAATTGTTTCTCGCTTTGGAAGCTCTGGTACTACTGGATTTTCCTTTGAATCACCTTCCTGATATTCAAACACTTTCATTTCACGGATAGAATAACCGGATCCTCTACCCATTGCGATTCCTTGCATTCTAACATATCGTGCTTCTTGATACATCGATATCTCTTCATCTTCTCCATTTCCCTTAAGATTTCGATATACGGTTGTCCATTTTTCACCATCTGTTGATGTCTGAATTTCAAATATGCGTCCGAATTCTACTTGCCACTGAATTACTACACGTCCAATGGTATGTACAGCCCCAAGGTCAACCTGAAACCATTCGTTATCTGTAGGATTCGACAACCAGTAGGATTCATAATCTCCATCTACACCTTTGCTACCTTCAAGTGGCGTAGACGCCCACCATGGAGTCAATACGGAAGATGTTGTTACCTTCTTCGCAGCTGCCAAATCTACAGCATTTGACTGTGGTTTATTCACTCCTCCCACGCCATAGATTTCAAATTCTCGTACGGCTGGTCCCCAGCCTCTACGATTCTCGTCGTTCTCCTGTGATTTGCTATAATGAACTAGTAATCGAACATATCGTCCGTTTCCTTTTAAACCTGCAATTCTTTCTTCAAGATAGCTATAATCCACACTACCATCTGCTTTGTAAACATATGCCACATCACCGCCTGTACCATTTTTCTGATGATAGATGCTAGTCCATTTAATTTCATCAGAAGACACTAAAATCTCATAATTCGCACCATAGCTGGCATTATTTTGCCAACTGATAACCACTTGTGAAATATCCGCCTCTGACCCTAGATCTATATCAAGCCATTGATCTGCTTTATCCGGTTCTGCTCCCCACTGTGTTCCGATTTTATCATCTGTTGCAAAACTAGCAACATCTCCTCCATTGACAGACGAAGCATATGCTGGTCTTCCTTTCGATAGCAACCACGGAGTAGTTGCACCCGCCACTATGTTCGTTGGTATGATACCACACAACATAGAAAAGGATACGATTCCAGCTATCATCTTTCTTATATTTCTCATTTTCCCCTCTTTTCTGCACTACTTTTTTGTTACGCAAATTTGCAGTCGTAGTGCAGATACAAATTTGCGGCTTAACAAATACACCTTTAACCAAGGCTACTGTCTTACACTCATATCCTATGACAAGCTATTTTTCTATGCAATGCAAAAGCTTGAATGGAGTAGTATTTTACCTAAAAACGTTTTTTCTATAATAATTTCTGAGGGAAAATGGAATATGTCGAGGGGGGATTTTTGAGAAATATTTGTTTGGTTTCTATATGTTTTCAAACAAAAAGAGACCACTCATTCTCGAAAGCTTGAAAATAAGTGGTCTAATCGTCATCGTTTGTGGCAAGTAATCGTTATTGTGAACGTTTTGTGTGAACAGTAACAAGTAATCAGTTAGAACAAATAGACAAATGGAATATTTTGTGGCATAATAAATTATATATTTACCATGTAAAAATTAATATATTTTACTATGAAGGAGGAATCGTATATGGGATTTTGGGATGATTTAGCAAAAGACTCTTCATTTTCAACTGCTTCTGGAAATGATTTGCCATATGTTGTAATGCAAGTTACTTTAAAGGAAAAATTTTTTGGTACAGGTTCTGGTAATCTTAGCGAGTTAGAACAAGTTATTAACACTCAAGTTAAAAAGGGATACCGATTACATACTATTACCACATCCAATGGAGGTAGTAAAGGTTTTGGTGGCGGTGATCGCATACAAGCAACATTAGTTTTCGAAAAAATATAATTTTGATATTATCTTTATACTTGTTATACCAAAAACAGAAAAAGACGAGCTTTTGTTCGTCTTTTTCTGTGCACATTTTTAGGATGTAGCGAGTTACGGTAAGCCACTCTATGCTTCCCTAGATAGCAAGCAAACCGTTTCAACATGAATTTAGACATAAGTGACATACCATTTGGCGAAACTATTTCTGCTGCGCTAATATTTATATGCATTTTTCAGAATCTTACAAACATCTTGATAGGTCGAAATTATCTGCTCCCGACGTTTTCCCGGATTGTCTATGTCCCGGGTTTTCAGGAAACGCCAGGCAAACTGACGCATAATTTCCCTTGCATAATTCCGCAAATCAGTGGTCGTCAGACTTTCTTTTTCAGGAAAGCTCCACTTATAAGCTACAGCATTTTCATCAAGCTTAGCGGTACAATCTGCCAGCTGTTCGTATCCTGTGTTTTCTTGCCCGGAATAAAGATTCCAAATCCCGAACATGTAGCTGTACTTAGGTTCGACATAGGGCACAGCGGAACTGTCAGTATCAGAGGATGTAGTATTCCACGCAGGATTAATCCAGCCACGTTGGAATTTAATCATTGGCGGTCCCACTTTCATAAGATCGTACCAATCAAGACGCTCTTTGGCAAAAAATGTTTCGACACTGTCAATTTCATCAAACATTGGCAATACCACTTTAGCCAGATACTGGACGATGCGGTCGATTTGCTCACATAATAAAGTTGCTGATTTAACGTAATGGATGTGTCTCCAGTTATTATAATCGAATACCTCTTCACTGTACTGAGTATGTTTACAATTCTCAGGCAGTTCACAATAGTCCGTCGGAAGGTCTAACAGCATATAAGCCGGCATTATGCTGGTTGACATACTTTCAATGCCGCCGCCGCGAAAATAGCCATTAAACTTTATTTCTATCACAACTCCGTTTCGTTCGCGGATAAAAGTGTAAGGCTGTTTCCACTTCATTCCATAAGCCTTTGTCAGTGGCACCAGTTTCAGCTTAAATTGTTCCTTAATGAACGCTTTGCACAAATCATTTTGGACATACCCTTGTTGATCATAAAGACGATTCGGATCTTCGTTGGATAATCCAATCACCTTGTTCACGTCAAACGATGGCGGCGTATAGGGATTATGCTGGCACCTGTATTCCTCCCAGCGCTGCCTAAACGGTTCAATTCGCTGCTCATACTCTTTTGTTGCCTCCGCCAGCCGATCCTGTTGGAAGCAGACTCTTTTCTTCTCATAGGTATCATCAGCCGTAATCTCGATCCCACGCTTACCAAAATACCGAATTACATCCTCCTGACTATTCAACATGGTCTCATAAGGGTTAGGGTTAGGGCGATTGCTAAATTTTATCCGCACAAAATCACCTGGCGAAATCAAACTCTTAATTTCATCCACATGCAGATTCCACCAGTTTATCCATTCTGACGACTCCAATTGACCATGAGCCAGTTTGGCAAACATCTCATCAACTTCCTGTTTTGTTAATTTAATCAATGACGTATCCTCCTTCAAAACTTCACTCGCCTGTTGCTCGTAGTGCCTAAGGCTCTCTATGGGGTAAAGTGATCTTGTCAGAAATCCTTCCTAGTTCTCGTCGGAAGTGTTTCCATTGAAACCTATTTCTATATGTATTTTCGCCATTAAAACTCCGAACCCAATTCAGCTCAATCCAATTTATCTTGCTCTCTGCATTAATAAATTTACCCCGGGGTAAAATAAGTTTCCTTAGACTAATAATTAGTTTTAAAAACACACGTCCATTCTTCCCTCAAATTCCCGAAAACCTTTGACTATCAACCTTTCCACGTCAGAAAACAAACCGTTTCAACATGCGGTAAGACGTAAGTTTGATACTACATGGAGAAAGTACAAATAAAGGTATCAAAACTCGCAGAGGTCTGCGAGTTTTCCCACTCATTCATCCTCAACTTCCTCATTTCCATTTGTCTCTGCAATTTCAGCAAGTTCTCGAAGCTTATTCTCAAGCAACTTTTTATCTGGTAAATGGAGCTGATAATCCGCAACAAGTGCAGGAGATATACTGCGTCGCAAAGCATACTCTACTACTGCATCATCTTTATCAGCACAAAGTATCAAGCCAACACTTGGGTTTTCATTTTCCTTTTTCACATCGCTGTCCAAGGCTTCAAGATAGAATTCAAGCTGTCCTAAATGCTCCGGCTTAAAAGATCCAACTTTTAGTTCGATCGCAACAAGACAGGCAAGTTCCCTATTAAAAAATAGTAAATCAATCCAAAAATCCGTATTCCCAACTTGTACACGATATTCTTCCCCAACAAAAGTGAAGTCTTTTCCAAACTCCAAAATAAAGTCTTTCAAATTGACAAGAATGGCTTTCCGTAGTTCATGCTCCTTGTGATTATGTGGTATATCAAGAAACTCCAGCACATAGTTATCACGTAAGGATGAAAGCCCTGGAGTTCTTGAAATGAATAACTTATTCTTTTCATCCGAAATCATCGTTCGTTCAAAAAGCATGCTATCTATTTGTCGCTCTAATTCTTTTGTAGAATACCGATTCTTTGCTGTTAATTGTAGATAAAATTCACGTGCCTCATCCGTTTTTGCACGTGCCATTATCTTCAAATTATTTGTCCAATTTATTTCCTTCACTAACTCGGCAAGCCGCTCACTGTCCTTATATGTCTCATAGAATTGTCTCATACGCCAAATATTTGATGCTGAGAATCCTTGAATGCCCACATAACGCAACTGGATAAACTCGGAAAATTCCTTTACGATTGACTTTCCCCAGCCGCCAACTCTGACTTTTTCGCTTACAAACCTTCCTATATTCCAGTACATTGATATGAACTCCCTATTGGCAGCACGATAAACACTTTCCTGTGCCTGTTCGATAATTGATATAACCTCGTTGAAATCATCCATTGTGTTCTTACTTATCTCATTACCCATTAAATTCACCTCACCAATTATTTAACCTAACTAATTCATCCACAATAAACTCCATATTTCATCTTCTATATTTTTTATAAAAATCTTTCAGTTCTTTAATAATCAATAAATTCTTTATCTCGTATAAAAACCCGTCTGGTCTTTCCATTATCGCAATACCCGAACACTTATAAATAAGACAGAAACTTCGTATTATAACCCTAATATTATGTAGCTAATTTTCCGATTTACCGGGTTTTCTGCTCCAGCAACACAACGGTTTCAACATGCACCGAATGCCCAAACTGATCCACAGCCCTTATCCTCCTAACCTCATACCCATTATCACATAGATACCTACAATCTCTCGCAAGTGTCGCAGGGGCACAAGAAACATACACCACACGTTCCGGCTTCATCTCAACAATTGTACTAAGCAAAGCTTCATCACAGCCTTTTCTAGGAGGGTCAACAACAATAACATCTGCGGACATACTGTCAGCACCTTGCTTGTACTTCTCAGGCATAACCTCTTCTGCTGCCCCTACGAAGAATTCCGCATTCGTAATATCATTAATTTTCGCATTATTTTTCGCATCCTCAATCGCTTGTGGCACAATTTCAACACCATAGACTTGCTTTGCATTCTTCGCTAGGAATAATGAGATTGTTCCGATACCGCAGTATAAATCCCATACCACTTCATTTCCAGATAAATCGGCGTATTCTAAAGCAGTCTCATACAACTTCTTCGTCTGAACTGGATTCACTTGATAGAAGGAAAGTGGAGAGATTTGATATTTGATATCGCCGATATAATCGGTAATATAATCTTGTCCCCAAATCGTCTTACAAGTTTGTCCTAAGATAACATTTGTGTTCTCTGTATTAATATTAATGCAAATGCTTGTCATACCTTCTATATTCTCTAATTGCTTCACTAACTTTTCATGATTTGGAAGTTTCTTTCCGTTCAGCACAAGACATACCATAATTTCACCAGTGACAAAACCAACACGAGTTAGAATGTGGCGAACTAAGCCTGTCTGTGTCTCTTCATTGTATGGCTCAATTCCTTCTTCCCCAAGAAATACTTTAACGATTTCAAGCAACTTATCATTAATTTCAGCTTGGATATAGCAATGTGGTGTATCAATAATTGCATGGCTTCTACTTGCATAAAAACCAGTTATCACTTTCCCCTCTTTGCTCTTACCCACTGGGAATTGTGCTTTATTACGGTAGTAGTAAGGCTCTTCCATTCCAATGATTGGTTCTGTCACTGCATCAATCTCATCACCAAAGTGACCAATTCTCTTGAAACATTCTTTCACCTTATTCTCTTTATAACGAAGCTGTTCCTTATAATCCAGATGTTGCAACTGACAACCTCCACATTGTCTTGCCACACCACATCTAGGCTCAACACGGTAAGGAGATGGTTTCAAAATCTGCTCCATTCTAGCATAACCATAACTCTTCTTCGTCTTAATTACTTTCACTAATGCTTCATCACCAATCAAAGCGTCTTTGATAAATAAAGTATATCCATCAACATGAGCAATCCCTTCACCCTCAGAGCCAATTGCATCAATCGTTACATTCAATTCATCATTCTTTGCATAAGGTGCATTATTCGTTCCTTCACTACTTCTATTTACTTTTCTCGTGTTCTTTTTCACATCTCTACCCATGCCTATCACAAGTTCACTTGTGATACTACCCAAATACATACCATTAAAAGAATCCTTGGGTTGCACAATCTCCTTTATTTGTATTTTATTTATTTCTTACACTTGCATTCCCTGTACTTTTATTCCTTGCACATGTGTCTCTATGCAACAACCCAGCAAAACTTCAATACCACCCCTGCTTCTTCGTTGCTGTCCTACAATTAAGAAACGGTAGTGAAACACCTATAGTACTTCTTAGTGTGTATATCCACAATCTAGGAAGGCGAGGCAAGGACGCCGAGCCAGTCTTCGCTGAGGCAGGATGCCGAATCGAAGACGTTTCCGTACACTTTGAATAACTATCCATACACACTTAGAAGTACTTAGGTGTGTAGCGTGTTTCGTATTATAGGACAGCAACGAAGAAGCTCTAAAGCTGTCAAGTTTTGCGTCCTAGTATAACACCCTACGCAAAAAAACAACTTTCAAGCTATCACATGAAGGTTGTCTTTTTGCAGTCAATTTATTGATTATTTTGAACTTCTTCTAATGTTTGATTCGAAGAACTTATTATATCCTAACCATTCCAATTTCGCATCAGCACCATTAAGAATCTCCGTCATTGTTTGTAACTTCGCATCGGTATTATCCGCATACGTAAGTGCAACAGCCTCAATCAAAGCTGGTTTCTTAGGAGAACCATATTCTAACTCCCCATGATGCGATAAGATACAGTGTTTTAACTCATTAGAAAGTTTTGCAGGGAAATTCGGAATTGTCTTAATTCTTTCTCCAATTTTCTCTGTTCCAATGTAGATGTGTCCTAATAACTGGCCATCGTCTGTATAATCATTCTCTGGAAATGTTGAGATTTCATCTAATTTACCAATATCATGGAAAAGAGCTGCACTAATAAGTAAATCACGATTAATTAATGGGTAATTCTCTGCCATGTATTCACACATCTTAGTAACTCCAAGTGTATGTTCTACTAAGCCACCCACAAAACCATGATGCACTGTTTTAGCTGCGGAATGATACTTGAATGCTTTCGCAAATTCTTTATCTTCAATAAAGAAACTATTCACTAGTTTACTAAGATAAGGATCTGTAATTTTAGAAATCATATCAAGCAATTCTTTATACATCTCATCAATGTTCTTTGTCGTTGTTGGTACGAAATCACTTGGATCATACTCACCTTCTTGGCTCTTACGAACTCTCTTTACACTGAGTTGCAGTGAATTTTGAAAACTTGTAATTTGTCCATCAATATGAATGTAATCCATAGAATCAAAATTCTCTATTCCATTCGACAATTCCCAAACCTTCGCATCAAGAGTTCCAGTTCTATCTTGCAAAAGTAAGGAATAATAACTCTTCCCTGCTTTTGTTTTCAGTGTTTGTTTTACTTTACACAGATACGTTTCTGATAACATCTCACCTTCACGTAACTCATTAATATATCTCATCTAACTACCTAACCTCTCTACTATAATACACACATATTTTGCTATTATACCTTAATTCTTTTTCTTATGCAACTGTACATGCAGTGTCAGTTCACGGTCTTCCTCTTCTGTAGCGTTTATTGTCCGCTTCACTACAATGACAATCTCATCTTTCGGTTGATAGGATGAAATAATCGTATTCAGCTGTGCCATTGAAATAATCGTATTATCATCAATCTTTAAAATAACATCTCCTGTTTGTAACCCTGCTTCCAATGCTGGTGATTCCGTTTCAACTTCATTGACATAGACACCATTTCCTACACCAAGACTGCTTGCAATTTCACTTGTCAAATCTGCACCTCGAATTCCAAGATACGTACGATCAATTCCTGTGATAAGATCTTCTATAATTGATTTTATTCTTGAAATAGACAACACAGTACTAATATTGGCATTCAAATCACTCTTGAACTTGTGTGTAATAATACCAATCACTTCACCGCGCAGGTTTATAATTACACCATCTCCATTCGAATTATCTGTCACATCTGTATTGAATAAATCAACTCGGTTGTCTGTTATATATGCACTTGTCGTTTTCCCCGTAATGATGCCGTACTCTCTTGAATATGGATAACCATTCGGATTTCCGACTGCTATAATAGGATCACCCGCTGAGCAGCTTATTGATTCACCAAGAGTCGCCACTTTAAATGTATGCTTTACCTTTGGGGATAATTCTGACTCGTCCACTTTAATTATAGCCAAATCCAGCTTACTATCGTAATTTGCCAGCTTTGCTTCAACTACATTATCGGAGTCAAATGTCACACGAATCTTATTCACTTCTTTAATCTTACTGTAACGTACTAATATGAATAATGTTTTCTTATCCACCGATTCCTGAATAATAATTCCCGATGTTATATCCGACGTTTCGAACGGATTCTGTAGCCAGTCTACGCTGTTAATAATACTCGTTACAGAAACAACAAATCGGTTCGCTTCGTCTGCTATTGCATCTAACTCTTTATAGAGCTCCTTATAATCAGCAATGGTAAGAGTCGCCTTATTCTCTACAGGTACTATGTTCACTGGCGTCTCTTCTTTCACTGTAGGTACAATAGGTGCCACTCGAATCAGTGTTAAATGTTTTGTAAATGCAGTTAATTTTCTTTCATCTTCATCGCCAATCACATCCTTAACATATGGGTATGCAACACAAATAACAACACTACTTACAATTCCAAATAGTATTGCTAACATAATTGTCTTTATCACACTCTTCACCACATGTTTCCAAGTCTTTTTGGGAATAATCTGTTCTTGAATGAATTTAAATTCTCTTTCATCCACAATTGGGCTGATTTTCTTATCATTTGGCATATTACTTCTCCTCAACACCGTTAAAGTAGCTATAATCTCCACGTATCCGAATACTCTTTAATATCTTACCATTTTATCACCCACTTGTGAACACTCTATGAATAAAATGTTAAATGATTATCCCAAGTATTGAAATAGTTAGCGTTTTTTAATAATTTAATAGTTTTCATTTTGTTCCGTATCATGTAGAATATAGCTAGGTCAATGACACCGAACCCAATTGACCCGATCAGCGCTTATTTATAAACACGATTGAGAGAATATTTAGAGAGGAGCCATGCACTGCAATCTTTCAATCTACTTACCGAAGCAGTACGCAATTTTATTTGCCAAACGCATGGATACAATTTTGAATGCTAAAACAATACAAAAATTAGAATACAATAAAATTATTGATAAATTAACAGAATATGCAGGTTCTATACTTGGTAAAGAAAGATGTAGCAAGCTCTTACCAATGAATAGCCTAGAGGACATCACGCAAGCACAAAAAGAAACATCAGACGCCCTTACAAGGATTTTGCAAAAAGGCAGTATCTCCTTCTCTGGACTAAAGGATATTCGAGCTTCTATTAAACGACTTGAAATCGGCTCTACACTTGGAATGGGAGAACTCTTACAAATCAGCTCTGTTCTTGATGTTGCATTACGTGTAAAATCCTTCTCAAGAAATGATAGCGATGACGTGGAAACGGATACTCTTGATATGCGTTTTTCTTTGCTAGAACCACTTTCACCTATCAACAACGAAATCAAACGTTGTATCGTATCAGAAGAAGATATGAGCGATGATGCAAGTTCTACTCTTAAACATATTCGACGCACGATTAAGAATACGAATGAAAAAGTTAGAGAACAATTGAATTCTATCGTAAATTCTCAAACTACCAAATCCATGTTACGTGAGAACATTATTACGATGCGTAATGGTCGCTACTGTTTACCTGTTCGCTCTGAATATAAGGGCCAATTCAGTGGTATGGTTCATGACCAATCTTCTACAGGTTCTACATTCTTCATCGAACCAATGGCAGTTGTTAAATTAAACAACGAATTAAGAGAATTAGCGGTACAGGAGCAAGACGAAATCGAACGTATTCTATCAGAACTTAGTGCATCCATTGCTACAGAGACAGAAAAATTAACAGATGATATCACAATTCTTGCAGAATTAGATTTTATCTTTGCAAAAGCATATTTATCAAAGGGTTTAAAAGCCTCTGAGCCAATCTTTAATACAAAAGGCTATATCAATATTAAGAAAGGTCGTCATCCACTTATTGATGCCAAACAAGTTGTTCCAATTGACATTCATCTAGGTGATGAATTCAACCTTTTAATCGTAACAGGCCCGAATACGGGTGGTAAAACCGTTTCTCTTAAAACAGTAGGTCTTTTTACCCTTATGGGTCAGGCTGGTCTTCATATTCCTGCATTTGACGGCTCTGAGCTTGCTGTCTTTGAAGATGTATTCGCAGATATTGGTGATGAACAAAGTATTGAACAAAGTTTAAGTACATTCTCATCTCATATGGTAAATACCGTTAACATTATTAAGAGCGCGACACCAAACAGTTTAGTATTATTCGACGAGTTAGGTTCTGGAACTGACCCTACAGAAGGTGCTGCACTTGCAATGTCCATTCTATCATATCTTCATAATCAAGATATCAGAACTATGGCAACTACACACTACAGTGAACTAAAGATTTTTGCATTATCTACACCAGGTGTTGAAAATGCGTGCTGTGAATTCAGCGTAGAGACGCTTCGCCCAACATACCGTTTATTAATTGGTGTTCCTGGTAAGAGTAACGCCTTTGCCATCTCAAGCAAACTTGGATTGCCTGATTTTATTATCGATGATGCCAATAGCCGTATTGATAGTCAGGATAAGAACTTTGAAGATGTTATCAGCGACCTTGAGCAAAGTCGTATCACAATCGAAAAAGAACGCGAAGAAATTGCTTTGTTAAAAGAGGAAGCTGCCCAGCTAAAAGAAGAATTGGCTAAGAAACAAGAAAAACTTGATACTGCCAAAGAACGTATTCTTCGTGAAGCGAATGAGGAAGCTCGCGATATTCTAGCTGAAGCAAAGGAATTTGCTGATGATACCATCAAGAAATATAACAAATGGACAAAAGAAAGTGGTCTTGGCAAGGCAATGGAGGAAGAACGTAGCCAATTACGCAATAGATTAAATTCTGCTGAATCAAAACTTGCACTAAAGAACAAAGCAAAACCATCAAAGATGCATAAAGCAAAAGATTTCTCTATTGGGGATGCGGTTAATGTCCTTAGTCTTGGACTGAAAGGAACCGTTAGCACTCTACCAAATGCCAAAGGTGATTTATTCGTACAGATGGGTATTCTAAGATCACAAGTAAATATTAAAGATTTGGAACTAATCGACGAACCGGTAATCACAACTCCTACTTTCAGTAAAACTGGAAGCGGTAAAATTAAGATGTCAAAGAGTTATAGTATTAGTACTAGTGTAAATCTCATCGGAAAGACAACAGATGAAGCGATACCAGAACTTGATAAGTACCTTGATGACGCATATCTTGCTCATCTACCTCAAGTAACGGTTATTCATGGTCGAGGAACAGGGGCACTCAAGAATGCTGTTCATCAACATCTTAAAAAGTTAAAATATGTTGCTTCCTACCGACTTGGTACATTCGGTGAAGGGGATCACGGTGTAACTATTGTAGAATTCAAAAAATAAGTAAGGGGGAGATTCCATGGCTGAGAAACAGAAAATTTTAATTGTAGACGATGATGCTAATATTGCTGAGTTAATCTCTCTATATTTGCTCAAAGAATGCTTTGATACACTAATTGTAAACGATGGAGAAGAAGCCATCGAAAAATTTCATTCCTATCAGCCAGGGTTAATTCTTCTTGATTTAATGCTTCCTGGCATTGATGGTTACGAAGTATGCCGAGAGATACGCAAAACTTCTAATGTTCCTATCATTATGTTATCTGCCAAAGGGGAAATCTTTGATAAGGTGCTTGGACTTGAACTAGGTGCTGATGATTATATTATTAAACCTTTTGACTCGAAAGAGTTGGTTGCACGAGTGAAGGCGGTTTTACGCCGTTTTCACCCTGTTACAGCACCTACACCACAAGTTACAACTCCAACCGTTACCCCTACAGGTGATTATGTTGAGTATTCTGACTTGTTAATTAACTTATCCAATTACTCTGTAACCTACTGCGGTAATACGATTGATATGCCACCAAAAGAACTAGAACTCTTCTACTTCCTAGCATCTCATCCGAATCAAGTATTCACAAGAGAGCAATTACTTGATCATATCTGGGGTTATGAATATATCGGAGATACTCGTACTGTTGATGTGCATATTAAAAGACTTCGTGAAAAAATTAAAGACCACGCAAATTGGAGTCTCGCTACCGTATGGGGAATTGGTTACAAATTCGAGGTGAAGAACTAATGAAGCGAACTTTGCTGTTTAAGCTATCCGTCTGCTATTTGCTAGTTGCCATTTCTATGTTTACATTACTCAATACATATGGCGTGAATCTACTCAAGCAAAGTCTTGTAGAACGTCAGAAGACCGTTCTGCACAACGAAGCCTCTACAATCGCTTCTGAATACATGGAAAGTTATTATCAAAGCTCTTCCTCCTCGCAGTCTACGCAAAATGTATTGGCGCAACTGAAAACAATAGATACCTTCTTAAACACACGCATTTGGATTGTCAATAAGAGTGGTACAATCACAATGGATACTCGTTCCTCTTTCACGACAGATTCCGAAGTAAACTTAAATACGTTAAATCCTAATTTCTTAACGAAAACATTTTCTGATAGTACGTATTTTGAAGGAATCCTAACAGAACCTATGTTAAGTGTTGTATATCCGATTTCCTATAAATACGAAATCCGTGGTTATATTGTCATGCTTACTTCCTTATCTTCTATCAAGCACGACAGCATCTACTATATGGACATTATTAATATCTGCTTTCTACTATTTTTGGTATTGATGATTTTCGTATTTATGTACATCTATTACTTAACCGTAAGACCTTTGAAGAGAGTTATTAAAGCCGCTGTTGAGTACTCTTCTGGCCACTTTGACTACCCACTAAAGATTCGTACAACGGACGAATATCACGAACTTTCTAATGCTGTTACTTATATGGCTAGCGAATTAAACAATCTTGATGATTATCAAAAGAAATTTGTTGCAAATATTTCTCATGATTTTCGTTCTCCACTAACCTCTATAAAGGGTTATATCGAGGCGATACAAGATGGCACAATTCCTCCTGAGATGCAAGACAAATACCTTGGTATTGTTCTTTTTGAGACAGAACGATTAAC
>NZ_JAVBNS010000243.1:0-12488 GCF_031551385.1 Anaerosporobacter sp. | reverse complement strand
AAAATGATAAGGAAGCTCGTTCTATTGCTGAAGCATTTATCAAACAAGGAAGAGAAAGATTACTTGATGATACAAAAGCAAAACTATCACTTGATGGTTTATTCTCACAGATTCAAGCTGGAAATATTAAAGAACTTAACCTTATTGTTAAGGCTGACGTACAAGGTTCTGTAGAAGCTGTAAAACAAAGTTTATTAAAACTAAGCAATGAAGAAGTTGCCATCCGCATTATTCATGGTGGTGTAGGTGCAATCAATGAATCTGATGTTATTCTTGCAAGTGCTTCGAATGCAATTATCATTGGTTTTAATGTAAGACCAGATAATACAGCAAAAGATACGGCAGATCGTGAGAAAGTTGATTTACGTCTATATCGTGTAATTTACAATGCAATTGAAGATATTGAAGCAGCAATGAAGGGAATGCTTGATCCTGTATTTGAGGAAAAAGTTCTTGGTCATGTTGAAGTACGTCAAGTGTTTAAAGCTTCTGGTCTTGGTACAATTGCAGGATCATATGTATTAGATGGAAAAGTAATACGTGGATCGCAAGCAAGAATTATTCGTGATGGTATAGTAATTTTTGATGGTGATCTTGCATCATTAAAGAGATTTAAAGATGATGTAAAAGAGGTTGCAGCAGGTTATGAATGTGGTCTTGTATTTGAAAAATTCAACGATGTGAAAGAAATGGATCAAGTTGAAGTCTACACAATGGTAGAAGTACCAAGAAAGTAGTTTTCGGTTAGACAAGTGACACCAATCTGCAATATTGGATACAATCTATAATATCGTGCAGAAATGAGGTTTATATGAGAAAGAACAGTATTAAGAATACAAGAATTAATGGTGAAGTGCAAAAAGAATTAAGTGTATTAATAAGAAGAGAAATTAAAGATCCAAGAATCAGCCCAATGACATCGATTGTTGCGGTTGAGGTAGCACCAGATTTAAAACATGCAAAAGTTTATATTAGTGTTTTGGGTGATGAAGAGAAGAAACAATCTACTTATGAAGGACTTAGAAGTGCAGCACCATATTTAAGATCGCAATTAGCAAAAACGGTAAATCTTCGTAACACACCAGAATTGACATTTATTATGGATCAATCAATTGAATATGGTGTAAACATGTCAAAATTAATTGATGATGTAACGAAAGATATCGTGGATGATGTAGAAGACGTAGAGTTAGATTCTGAATCTGATAACTAAACGTTAATAAGTATACTAGATTAGAGGGCAATCTTTGTTAGTTGTAGATTTTACAACCTAATGAAGATTGCCTTTTTGATTTATAAGAAGTTTCTTGTTCGTGGAAATAGAAAAGTATGTCTTATGAAAAAATGCACTACTATGGATTTGCACTTACTTGAGAAGTAGATTTTTCGAAAATTGTATGGTATTATGTTACGTGTATAGATGAAAATAGTAGTATTGGAACTGAGAAGAGGGTAAGCTGATAGGAAGGAAATTATTAGATATAGTAGATGGAGTGAAAACAATTGCAGTATCTGGCCATATACGTCCAGATGGGGACTGCGTAGGATCATGTATGGCGGTGTATCATTACATACATGAGAATAGACCAGAGATTCAAATAGATATATTTTTAGAATCAAAACCAGAATCATTTCATATGATTTCGGAGTTGGATAGAATTAATACAGAATATAATACAGATATAGAGAACTATGATTTGTTTCTATCTCTTGATTGCGGAAGTATTGACCGTCTGGGAAGTGCGCAAGCGATATTTGAAAAGGCAAAAAAGACGGTATGTATCGATCATCATATAAGTAATACAAAATTTGCAGATGATAATTATGTTTATGCAGATGCAAGTTCGGCTTGTGAAGTTTTATACGAGATGTTTGATGAAGATAAGATTTCATTAAAAACAGCGGAAGCGTTGTATCTTGGTATTGTACATGATACAGGAGTGTTTAAACATTCGAATACATCGGAAAAGACAATGATGATTGCAGGAAAATTGTTAAGTAAAGGTGTTTCCTCTTCGCAAATTATAGACGGAAGTTTCTATCAAAAGACATATCATCAAAATCAAATTCTAGGAAGATGTTTACTTGAAAGTTTTCTTGTGTTGAATGGCAAATGTATTGTGTCAACACTTAGTAAAAAAATAATGGATTTCTACGAAGTGACTTCAAGTGATTTAGATGGAATAATCGATCAGATGCGTGTAACAGAGGGAGTAGAAGTTGCTGTTTTCATATATGAAACAGATTCACAGGATTATAAAGTAAGTATGCGTGCAAATGGTGATATCGATGTAAGTAAGATTGCAGTATATTTCGGTGGTGGTGGTCATGTAAAGGCAGCAGGTTGTTCTCTAAAAGGTGTTATGCATGATGTTATTAATAATATAGTTAGACATATTGATGTGCAACTAAAAGGGCAAGAAGAACAATAGATGACGCAGGAGAGAAAACATTGATTAATGGAATTATTAATATATATAAGGAGAAAGACTTTACATCTCATGATGTGGTAGCAAAACTCCGGGGAATAACGAAGCAAAAGAAAATAGGTCATACAGGAACATTAGACCCTGATGCAACAGGTGTTTTACCAGTTTGCCTTGGAAATGCAACGAAATTATGTGATTTACTTACTGACAAGGATAAAGAGTATGAAACAGTGTTACTTTTAGGTAAGGTAACAGATACACAAGACATTACTGGCGAAGTGTTACAGGAATCGCAAGTTCAAGTAACAGAAGAACAGGTAAGAGAAGTAATAAGTTCATTTATAGGCGATATTGAACAAATTCCGCCAATGTATTCTGCATTAAAAGTGAATGGTAAGAAATTATATGAGCTAGCAAGGGAAGGGAAAGTAGTAGAGAGAAAACCTAGACCAATAACCATACATGATATTGAAATACTTGAAATCAAACTTACAGAGGATTGTCATGAGATTCGAATGAGAGTGGCATGTTCGAAAGGAACTTATATTCGTACAATATGCCATGATATAGGTGAGGCACTTGGTTGTGGAGGCTGTATGAAGAGTTTGGTTCGTACAAAGGTTAGTAATTTCCTATTAGCAGATGCGATAACGCTTGGTGAAGCGCAGAAATTACAGCAGGAAGGGAAACTTACAGAACATATGATTTCTGTTGCAGATATGTTTCCGCACTATCCTAAAGTATATGTGAATGAAGAAGGAAATCGATTTTTAGCAAATGGTAATCCATTAAAATTAGAACACGTAAAGAATGAAGAAGAGATGAAACAACTGCTGGCTGAGCATAAAGAGGTAAGGATTTATAACATAGATGGTCAATTTAGCGCGATTTATGAGAGGCAAGGTGCTTCGATGCTTAAACCAATTAAGATGTTTCTTGGTTAATAACGACTAGTTAAGGAGCTTTTATGGAGTATATTATAGAAAAAGAAGAGATGTATATGGAGTGCGATACAGCGATTACATTGGGGAAGTTTGACGGAATCCATATTGGTCATCAACTTCTAATCCGAGAAGTTCTTGCCGGAAAGAAACAGGGACTTAAACCTGTTGTATTTACATTTTCATTTGCAGAAAAGATAAGAACGGATTCTATAGAAGGAAATTTGTTTACGGAGGAAGAGAAAAAGGAATATCTTGAACAGTTAGGGATAGAAGTGATGATATCGTATCCATTTGATGAAGAGATGCGATGTATGGAAGCGGAGATGTTTGTTGAACAGATTCTGTGCAAGAAGTTGCGTGCAAAGAAGATTGTAGTTGGAAGTGACTTCGCATTTGGTTATCAGCGTAGAGGTGATAGTAAACTGTTAGAGCAATTATCTTCTGTATATGGATATGAACTAATCGTGTTTGATAAAGTGATGTTAGATGGACAGATTGTGAGTAGCTCTGTAATCCGCCAAGAGCTCTTGGAGGGTCATATGGAAAAAGTGAATGCTATGCTTGGAAGAAAGTATAGTATGAAAGGCACTGTAGTATACGGGAATCAAATCGGGCGAAAGATGTTGTCAATGCCGACCGCAAATATTTATCCAAACGCGGATAAACTGTTGCCACCAAATGGTGTTTATGTTACAATGATGGAAACGGAATATGGAGAATATGAAGGGATTACCAACATTGGATATAAACCGACAATTGGTGGAGAGACAAGACCGGGAGTAGAATCCTATCTGTTTGATTTTGACAATGATTTATATGGACAGATAATTAAAGTGAATTTCTATATGTATAAACGCGGAGAACGCAAATTTAATGGGTTAGAAGAGTTAAAGGCGCAGATGTTTCGTGATAGTGATTTTGGAAGAGATTATTTTAAACAGAGTCGATAAAACGAGGCTGTGGCAAAATGAGTATTAACTACAATAATATGCAATGATATTTTTAAAATAACATGACAAGATATTGTAAGATAATTTTCATTTTGCTACAGCCTTATTTTTATAGATACATAGTTATGAAAAGTTATTGCTATTATGAATTACTATATAAAGCGTACTTTTTAGGGGAAACACCAACCGCTTTTGTAAATGCTTTCAAGAAGTTGCTGTAATCATTGAAACCACTTTGCGAATAAACTTCATTTACGCTTGTTCCGGAAGAAAGAAGCGATTTGGCAATACTGATTCTACGTGCGGTAATATACTTGTTGATTGTTGTACCAGTCGCTGATTTGAATATTCTGCAGATATAGGAATCACTGAGGTAAAAGTGTTTTGCAAGATATTCAATCGTAATAGGTTCGCAGATATTTTGGTTTATGTATTGTATGATTTGCTCTACTTGTTGGTTATACTTATAATCACTTACATTAGAGCCGAGATTTAATGTTTCCATATAGATATTATTAATCATAACAAGAAGCTCCATAAAGCAGGCTTTTTCAATAATATCACCACCGAAGTTGTCGACAGAGGTAATCTTGTTTATGTAGTACTGGAAGCGTTTTTGCTGTTCGGCAGTAAGATGAAGACGATGAGCGGATCCTTGTGAACGTTTTGTAAAGCAAGTAGCTAAATCGGTTTGTTCAGAGGATAATGCTTTAATGAAATCCGGGTGAATGGAAACGACAATTCTTTCGTGTACCATTTGATCTATTTTCGTAAGATAGTGACTTTCAAATTGGTTGATAACGAATAGGTCACCAGAATCAATATCGTAGAATTTGTTGTCAATCAAAAATTGTTTGCCGCCCGATATAGAGAAGTACATTTCATAGCAATCGTGAATATGAATGTTCATTGTTTTTTCTTCATTGCAAAGATAAGCAACTGCAAAATATTTATTACTAATACAGTGTTCAATTGCTTTCTTACAGGAGGTGTATTTTTCCATAATGTATTCATTCCTTTTTATAAGTTGTTTTCGTGAGTTGATAAGGGCTTAGATAGTTTGTATCTGCCGTATTTTCATATTTAATAATATTATCATACTCTAAATGTTCAAAATATGCAAGTTTTATGTACCGAAATAACGAGATTTAGGGGTATTTGTATGCTATACTGAGTATAACGAAATGAAAACATGAATGTTAATTATTGAAATGGAAATCATATAACGTAGAAAAAGAAAGAGAGGTTTTACCATGGAACTTAGAACAGCCGCATCTCCAAGAGACGTAAAACATTACACAACAGAAAGACTTAGAGAAGAGTTTCTTATTCAAAACTTATTTGTAGCAGGAGAAATCAAAACAGTATACAGTCATATCGATCGTATCATTACAGGTGCTGCAGTACCAGTAACTCCACTTGTATTAACAGCAGGTGAAGAAATCCGTGCAGATTACTTCTTGCAAAGAAGAGAGTTAGGTATTATCAATATCGGTGGTAAAGGTACTGTAACTGTTGATGGTAAAGAATATGTACTTGAATACAAAGAGGGTATGTATGTTGGTATGGGATCAAAAGATATCACATTTGCAAGCAGCGATGATAAAAACCCAGCTAAATTCTACTTTAACAGTGCACCAGCTCACAAAGCTTATCCAACTGTATTAATTAAACCAGAAGGAACAGAAGAAGAAGGCGTTGTTATCGTTCAAGATGTTAACAAAGTTGAATTAGGTTCATTAGAAGAATCAAATCACAGAACAATCTGTAAGTATATCCTTCCTGGACAAGTTGAAAGCTGTCAATTAGTAATGGGTATGACAAGTTTACAACCAGGTAGCGTATGGAACACAATGCCATGTCACACACATGATAGAAGAATGGAAGTTTATCTATACTTTGAAATGCCAGAAGATGCATGTGTATTCCACTACATGGGCGAACCTACAGAAACAAGACATATCGTTATGAGAAATGAAGAAGCAGTTATTTCACCAAGCTGGTCAATCCACTCAGGATGTGGTACAAGAGCATACACATTTATCTGGGGAATGGTTGGAGAAAATCAAGCGTTTGATGATATGGATGCTGTAGCAATGACAGATATTATGTAATGCAAAATGTAACTATTCAGAAGAATATAATTCTGAATAGTTACTAAAATAAAAAATGAATTGTAAGTATTTACACAACTACTAATATAATTGAGATTAGAAAAGGAGAATATGATATGGCAAATATTATGAATAGTTTTTCACTTGAAGGAAAAATCGCACTTGTAACAGGAGCTTCTTACGGAATTGGTTTTGCAATGGCAAGTGCTTATGCAGAAGCAGGTGCAACAGTAGTATTCTGTGATATTAAAGATGAATTCGTACAAAAAGGATTAGCTTCTTACGCAGAACTTGGAATCAAGGCTCATGGTTATGTTTGCGACGTTACAAATGAAGCACAAGTTAATGAAATGGTTGCTAAGATTGAAGCAGAAGTTGGTGTAATTGATATCGTAGTAAACAACGCTGGTATTATTAAGAGAGTACCAATGCATGAAATGTCAGCAGAAGAATTTAGACAAGTTATTGATGTTGACTTAAACGCTCCTTTCATTGTTGCAAAAGCTGTTATTCCTTCAATGATTAAAAAAGGTCATGGAAAAATTATTAACATCTGTTCTATGATGAGTGAACTTGGACGTGAAACTGTTTCTGCTTATGCAGCAGCAAAAGGTGGTCTTAAAATGTTAACAAAGAACATTGCATCGGAATATGGTGAATTCAATATTCAATGTAATGGTATTGGACCTGGTTACATCGCTACTCCTCAAACAGCTCCACTTAGAGAAACACAAGCCGATGGATCAAGACACCCATTTGACCAATTTATTATCGCAAAAACTCCAGCAGCTCGTTGGGGAAATGCAGAAGATTTATCTGGCCCAGCAGTATTCCTTGCATCTGATGCATCAGACTTTGTAAATGGACATATCCTTTATGTTGATGGTGGTATCTTAGCATACATCGGAAAACAACCTCAATAATAAATATATTTACCAAGGAAAGGTGGAGAAAACATTGAATAAAGTATTAGAAGAAATTCAAAAAATTGGTATTGTACCAGTAATTAAAATAGACCGCGTGGAAGATTCACTTCCATTAGCAAAAGCATTATGTGAAGGTGGACTTCCATGTGCAGAAATTACATTCCGTACAGAAGCTGCGGAAGAAGCAATTCGTGTTATGGCTACAGAATACCCAGATATGTTAATCGGAGCGGGTACTGTATTAACAACAGAACAAGTTGATAAAGCAATGGCAGCAGGTGCTAAATTTATCGTAAGCCCAGGCTTAAACCCTAAAATCGTAAAATACTGTGTGGAAAAAGGATACCCTATTACACCAGGAACAGCAAATCCAAGTGATGTGGAAGCAGCAATTGAATTAGGTCTTGAAGTAGTTAAATTCTTCCCTGCAGAAGCAGCAGGTGGTCTAAACATGATTAAATCAATGGCAGCTCCATATGT
This sequence comes from Anaerosporobacter sp., assembly GCF_031551385.1. Classification (GTDB taxonomy): domain Bacteria; phylum Bacillota; class Clostridia; order Lachnospirales; family Lachnospiraceae; genus Anaerosporobacter. The sequence goes on along the minus strand of NZ_JAVBNS010000243.1, from coordinate 4,645 downwards.
AAATATGAAATTCATGCCTACTGGTGGAATCAATGCGAAAAACTTAAAGAGCTACTTAGATTTTGATAAAATTATTGCTTGTGGCGGTAGCTGGATGGTAAGTGGCGAGATGATTAACGCAGGTGAATTTGATAAAATCAAAGCACTTACAAAAGAAGCAGTTGAATTAATGTTAGGATTTGAAATCGCTCACGTTGGAATCAATGCAAACGATGATAATGAAGCAGAAGAAGTTGCAGGAAAATTTGACTCTATCTTTGGATTTACAAAGAAAGTAGGAAACAGTTCTGTGTTTGCAGGTACTGCAATTGAAGTTATGAAAACTCCATATCTAGGAGCAAATGGTCATATCGCAATTAAGACAAACTATATTGACCGTGCAATTGCTTACTTAGAGCGTAACGGAGTAAAAGTTAACATGGAAACAGCAAAATACAACGACAAGAAAAAGATGGTTGCTGTTTATTTAACAGACGAAGTTGGCGGATTTGCTATTCATTTACTACAAAAATAAGAAAACGTATCGTTTTAGGAGGATTTATATATGTCTAAGAAAGTTGTTACATTTGGAGAATTAATGTTAAGATTAGCACCAGAAGGATATTACCGTTTTGTTCAAGCGGACACATATGGTGCAACATTTGGTGGTGGAGAAGCGAACGTAGCTGTTTCTTTAGCAAACTACGGTTTAGATGCAAAGTTCGTAACAAAACTTCCAAAACATGAAATCGGACAAGCAGCTGTTAATTCATTAAGAAAATTTGGTGTTGATACATCAAACATCACTCGTGGTGGTGAAAGAGTTGGTATCTACTATCTTGAAAAAGGTGCTTCTCAAAGACCTTCAAAAGTTATCTATGATAGAGCAAATTCAGCAATCTGTTTAGCAACAAAAGATGACTTCAACTGGGATGAAATCTTTGAAGGAGCAGAATGGTTTCACTTCACAGGTATTACTCCAGCATTAGGTGATAATGTAGCTGAAATCTGCCTTGAAGCATGTAAAGCAGCGAAAGAAAGAAATATTACAATTTCATGTGACCTTAACTACAGAAACAAATTATGGTCAAAAGAAAAAGCTGGCGAAGTAATGGGTAAACTTTGTGAATATGTTGATGTATGTATCGCAAATGAAGAAGATGCAGCAGACGTATTTGGTATCAAAGCATCTGGTACAGATGTAACTACTGGTCAAGTTAACCATGAAGGATACAAAGATGTTGCAAAACAATTAGTAGAGCGTTTCAACTTATCTAAAGTAGCAATCACATTAAGAGGTTCTATCTCAGCTAACGATAACAACTGGGCAGCTATGCTTTATAACGGAGAAGATTTCTTCTTTAGTAAGAGCTATTTAATGCACATTGTTGACCGTGTTGGTGGTGGAGATTCTTTCGGTGGTGGATTAATCTACGCTTGTGTAAATAATTTTGAACCACAACAAACAATCGAATTTGCTGTTGCAGCAAGTTGTTTAAAACATTCTATCGAAGGTGACTTCAACCAAGTTAGTGTTGATGAAGTTTCAAAATTAGCTGGTGGAGATGGTTCAGGTAGAGTTCAAAGATAGTTACAAAAATTATTATTGGAACTTGCCATTCCATTGATAATAACTCCTAGATATATTTATTTATAAAAAAGAAGCTTCTACCCTAGTCAAGTAGAAGCTTTTTTGTGTGAAAATATAGCGATTCAGGATGGTGGCATGCGAATTACAGAAAATATGTTGCTGTAGATTCGTATAAAAGTTCAATACCATTAACAATCTCTTCCTCGGTAAGGTTAGCATAACCAAGCAAAATAGTTGGCTCGTAATGTAATGTATCATCAAAACTGATAAAAAATTCTTTCAAACCATATAACTTAATGGAAGATTCAGCTACCTTTTTAATCAATTCTTCTTCCCTAAGAGAAGTGTGAAATGTTACAACAAGATGTAATCCAGCGTGTTCGCCACGAATAGAAATCTTGTTCCCAAATACCTTGAGGGCTTGGAGTAATGTATCGTGTTTTCCTTTGTAATGCTTACGCATCTTATTTAGATGTCGTTCAAAATATCCTCCATTAATAAACTCGGTCAAGATAGATTGGTCAATTCTTGAAACAGTAGAAGTGTAGTAGTTGAACTTAGTCTTATACAACTCAAGTAATGAATGTGGAAGAACAAGAAAGCCAACACGAATAGCGGGGGCAATTGCTCTTGAGAATGTTCCGATATAGATAACCTTATCGTTTCGATCTAGCCCTTGTAGTGCAGGGATTGGTTTTCCTTTATAGCGGAACTCACTATCATGGTCATCTTCAATAATATAACGATTCGTGGCTTCGTTAGCCCATTGTAAAAGAGCTTGGCGTCGTTTGATGGGCATGATTACGCCTAAAGGATATTGATGTGATGGTGTTACGTAAGCAATGTTCGCTTCGGAGATTTTGAGTGCATCAATATGGATTCCAGAAGCGTCGAGGGGAATGCAGCATGTTGACACTCCAAGACCATGGAAGATACGATATGCTTGTGTATAAGTAGGATTTTCCATTGCTATTTTACATGTATGCGATGTAGATTGAAGTAATCCGGCTAGTAATTGTAGTAGATAATCAACACCAGCGCCTACGATAATCTGTTCTTTGTCACATTGAACACCACGAGACTCGTGAATATACGTTTGTATGGCTTCGCGGAAACTGGCATCCCCTTGTTTATGACCTAATAGGAAAATATCGTTATTTGCGTTGTTTAAGCATTCCTTTGATAGCTTGCGCCATGTGTTATAAGGAAAATGGTGAATGTCAATTGCAAATGGAGAAAAATCATAGGAAAAGTGAGGTCTTGCTTTTGGTAATTGTTGCAATTGCTTGTTTGTGACACGTTCGCGTATGGTAAGAACTTCTGCAATTTGACAAACATAATAACCTGACTTGGATTTGGATTCAATATAGCCTTCAGAAACTAACTGGGAATAAGCCATATCAACCGTATTTCTGCTTACTTGCAGATAGGTTGCAAGATTTCGTGTAGAGGGAAGTTTTGCCTGATAAGGAAGCGAATTGTTGCGAATCTCCTCTTTTATGTAAGTATATATTTGCTCATATAGTGGTGTTTTCGATTTGGTATTAAGGGGAATAGTAAAAAACAATGAAATCAACTCCTAAGTAAAATTAAAATGATGTGTATGATTTTTTGTGTCAAAATTATAGTATAGTAAATAACTAGTGTTTATAGAAGCGAGTATACCATACGAGAGCAAAAACTTCCATAAAAACATCAATATTTTGTCCGAAATAAAGCAAATTTTGAAGTTGTAGATAAATCATATCAAAAAAATAGGAAAAGGCATTGACATTTTGAAATAGAAAGCATATAATAACACAAATTAAACGTGGAGGGCTGACAGATGGGAAGATATAATTTTGAACAAATAATTGATCGTACAAATACAGATTCTTTAAAATATGATTTTGCTATTGAAAGAGGAAAAGATAAAGACGTCATGCCTCTTTGGGTAGCAGATATGGATTTTGCTACAGCACCAGAGATAACTGACGCATTAGTGAAAAGAGCACAACATGGGATATTTGGATATACATACCCGAAAGAAGAGTATCAAAAGACAGTACTTAATTGGATGAAAACAAGACATAACTATGAAGCAAAACCCGAATGGTTAGTATATACACCAGGTGTAGTATTTGCAATTAGCATGGCATTGCGAGCGGTTACAAAAGAGGGAGATGCAGTTATGATTCAAAATCCAGTGTATTACCCTTTTACAAATACTGTTCTTGAGAATGGAAGAAGATTGATTAATAATTCATTGCACTATGAAATAAAAGATCATAGAGGTGTTTATACAATTGATTTTGATAAATTTGAAGATTTAATTATTGAAAATTCAGTGAAAGCATTCATATTATGTAATCCGCATAATCCCGTTGGTCGTGTGTGGACAAAAGATGAGTTACAGCGAATCGGGGATATTTGCTTAAAGCATAATGTTGTAATTATTGCAGATGAAATTCATGAAGACTTTATATATGGTGAGAAAAAGCACATTCCGATTGCTTCAATAAGCAAAGAGGTAGAGAATATAACGATTACATGTACATCACCAAGTAAAACATTTAATTTAGCAGGTCTGCAGCTATCCAATATTATTATTGCTAACCCGGAAATTCGAAAAATATTTAAAAAAGTAATGGGTAAAACTGGTTTTGATGAACCAAACATCTTTGGAATTATTGCATGTCAAACTGCATATACGCAAGGTGAAAATTGGCTTGAAGAATTAAAAGTTTACTTATGGGAGAATATAAATTTTGTTAAAGATTTTATTGATACGAAATTACCAAAAGTAGTGTTAACAATACCTGAAGGAACCTATCTAGTATGGCTAGATTTTAATGAATATGGTTTGGAATTAAAAGATTTAGAGAATCGTATACAAAAGAAAGCAAAACTGTGGTTAGATGAAGGCATTATCTTTGGAAAAGAAGGAATTGGCTTTGAGCGAATCAATATAGCAGCACCGAGAAAGACGGTGGAAGAAGCTATGAATCGTATCTATGAAGCGTTTTCTGATTTATAAAATGAGAAATTGTTTTTTGGTAAATGAGATTAAAAAAATGAAAAAATTACAAGTGTAAT
>NZ_JAVBNS010000231.1:0-14148 GCF_031551385.1 Anaerosporobacter sp. | reverse complement strand
ATCCATTAACATACTGCAAAGATATCTAAACTCTTTGTACGGAGATAATATTAAGAGGAGACAAGCAGGTATGGATAATCTAAAAGAGGTGATAGAATTTGATGATTTCTGTTTTATTAAGATTGTTCCACATGCTTTTATAATGGGGCATAATCGGGATGATTGCATGGCTAAAGACAATGAAACTCCACATACGGTTGAACTATTAAATAATTATTATTTAGGCGAAACCCCCGTTACAGTGGCTCAATATAGAAGATATGTTGAAGAATGCGGAATAGATACATCATACCTTATTGAGAAATGGGACGGGGAGGACTGGGTAATTGGTCCGTATTTTGATGAAATTAATACTGAAGGGGATTATCCGGTTGTTGGTGTTTCTTATGACGATGCATTAGGATTTATTCAGTGGATGAATTCTAAATATCATAATGATTTTAGATTTCCTACGGAGGCTGAATTTGAATTTGCTGCCAGAAGTAATTGCACATGCACTGATGTGTGTAAATATGCTGAATTTGCTCGAAGTAATTATTTGGATAGAAGAGAAGACGAATATCCTAGAAAAAAGTCATTACCGGTTGATAAGATGGTAATAAACTCATTTGGCTTGAAGGGAATGCATTGCAGCATTTGGCAGTGGTGTAAGGATTGGTATTATTATTATTTGGTTAATGATGTGAATAATCCTCAAGGACCCAAAAAGATGCCAGAGTATGCTCCGTGGAAAGGGGAAAAATGGAAACCAGGAAAAGTAATAAGAGGGGGGTCCTTTTCTTATCCGTATTACCACTCCAGATGCTCAGATAGACACTATTCTTTGGTTGGTGACCGAAATTATAATGTTGGTTTTAGGCTTGTGATGGACATTGATAAAAGGAGCTTAATGTTTGAAACAAAGAAGTAGTGATAAGCCGATAAAAAAGAGTATAGCAAACAAACCATATACGATTTTGAATTTTAAAAATGACAAATGGATATTATTGTGTATCAAAATCTAGGAGTTTACAGTTATATTGTCAACAATGTTATATCCTCTTTCCCTAAAAAGCTCCAGAGTTTGTCTGTATTCGGTAAGTCCGCTTGTATCAGTAATCCCGATGCAGGCATAGATTCAAGCTGTGTGGAGTCAAGGCCATGGTAGTTTTTACGAAAATTTTAAATAAAAAATTCTTCATACAAAAAGAATGTAGTGTTGGCAGGGAATGATTATATGGCAAAATCGAGTCAACTGCAGAAGAGATAAGTTTACGGGATACTGTTTTGTGCCATTCATTGATGTTTTAACGGATAACCGGCCTATATACAAATGTGAGGTTGCCACTATACGGTTTCTTCACTTACCTCATCAGGATCTGTAGTATGCCAGTTGCCTGTAAAAGGAGAATATCACATAATAAAACTGAAAGGGTGATGGGGTGAAAACTGTTTAGTAATCCCATCGGTATTTTTCGCAGAAAGGTGGATTATACAAATGAATAATTCAGAATATAGCTCACATAAGATCATTCATCATATTGAAAGGTTATACAGTATAAAAAAGGATGGATATTGTATCCCAATTACAATTCATTTGGCACCAACAACGAGCTGTAATTGTAGTTGCTACTATTGTTACGTTAAAGAATATAATAAACAAAACTATCAACTCGATAAGGATGTTCTTTTCTCATTTTTGGAAGAAGCTGTAGATATGGGTGTCAAAGCAGTTGAAATTACAGGAGGAGGAGAGCCAACAGTATATAAATACTTTGATGAAACTGTCCTTAGATGTCATGAACTTGGACTGGATGTTGGCTTGGTTACAAATGGATTTCACCTTAATCCAGCGGTGTTAAAGTACGCTACATGGATTAGAATTAGTATAGATACTTTTACTGAACGGTGTTATCGTGAAATAAGGCATGCGAAGCTCCCAAATCTTTCGTGCGTAAAGGAATTATCCCAAATATATGGTGTTGTTATGGGAGCTTCATGTGTTATAACCGAAAAGAATTATAGTAATATATCATCCTTTGTATGTACAGCTAAAAACCTTGGCTTCAACAATGTTTGGTTGAAGGGAGTAGAGGATTCACAAGAGCTATTTCCTTTAATAAAAGAGGTCGAAGATGAAGTTGAAAAAGCCAAGGTTTTTGAGGATTGTGGCTTCCAAGTTTTTGTAGGCGATTTACTTAGAGATTCAACTATTCAAACAAAGGAATTCGAAAAATGTATGTTTCAGCATGTAACAATGATGATTTATGCTAATGGCAATATTTATCCTTGTTGTTCATTGCAAGGAAAAGATGAATATACTTACGCTAACATATACAAAGATTCGCTTAAAAAAATAATAAAAACGAAACATGAATTGTCCGTGGCAGAATGTCCACTAAATTGTTTTTGGGCGAATAAAAATAAATTTATGGAATATGTTGTTATGAATGATCCGAAACATGTGAATTTTATGTAAGGAATTTATATTGGAATCTTCACGGCTGTTTTGCGAAAGGAAATATAATGAAAAAAATAATTATGACAGGCGGAGGTACCGCTGGACATGTAACCCCTAATATTGCGCTGATTCCTGGATTGCGCGAAAAAGGTTATGCAATATCATATATAGGTTCCTATAATGGTATGGAACGAAGACTGATTGAAAATACTGGAATACCCTATTATGGCATATCTTCTGGCAAATTACGCCGCTATTTCGATATAAATAATTTGTCGGATCCGTTTAAAGTGTGTAAAGGGTTTATTGAAGCTGTTCGTATTATCAAGAAAGAAAACCCAAATATTATTTTTTCAAAAGGTGGTTTTGTATCGGTTCCTGTAGTATTAGCTGCTAAGGTTTGCGGAGTCCCAGCAATTATTCATGAGTCCGATATTACTCCTGGTCTTGCAAATAAAATTGCTATTCATGGTGCCAAAAAAGTATGCTGTAACTTTCCTGAAACTGTGAAGTATATTCCAGATGATAAAGGCGTATTAACTGGTACTCCTATTCGAAAAGATTTGTTTGATGGAAGCGAGAAAGATGCTATCGAATTATGTGGTTTTAAAGATCATAGTAAACCCGTACTATTAATAATTGGTGGTAGTTCTGGCGCAAAAACCTTAAATGAAATAGTTAGGAAAAACCTGAATTCTTTACTGGGAAAATATTATATTATTCATCTTTGTGGACAGGGAAATTATGAAACAGATTTAAAGGGTATTATGGGTTATGCTCAGTTTGAGTATGCAAATAGAGAGCTAAAGGATATATTTGCGTTGACTGATATTGTAATGTCTAGAGCAGGAGCAAATTCAATAGGAGAGTTGGCTGCACTTGCGATTCCGAATATTCTGGTTCCTTTAACACTAGCTCAGAGCCGTGGAGATCAAATCTTAAATGCAAAGTCTTTTGTTAAACAAGGATTTTCTGTAATGATTGAGGAGGAAATGTTGACAGACCAAAGTCTTATGAATACAGTAGATTCTGTTTATGGCAATAGAGGGTATTACATTGATAATATGAAAAGAAAGGCAAAAGTCAATTCTGAAGAAATAATTATCAATTTGATAGAGGCTAATTCGTTGGCAGAAAAATAATTGGGGCATGCATAGTAGCAAATTGATTTGATACCAATTTTATTTTGTTATTCAGTTTTCGGGACGATGTGTTGCTGATTTTGAGATAAATTGCACAATTAGTCAATATGCTTTGGCATGAAGTTATTGAAGAATTCAGGAAAGAGAACGAGAACTTTAAAATAGTATGCGCAAAGCGAGTCTGGAGTTGGAATTTCAAGAAGAGTTTTTGATTATATAAAGGAATTCGGTGTCATTAGTTGTTATAGAACAAAATGGACAGGCCTCAATGTAGACGGTTATTTAAATGTGGTAGAAGCAACAAAACAAGATAGAGACTTAATACTTCGTTTCCTACAGATTATTTTGTATTAGTACACCAGACTATTGCTGGGGTGATTACAGCTGTAAATAAAAAAAGACACGGTTACATGATACAATATGATAACAAGCATCACTTTGTGATTCAATTTCAGAGCATTTGGATATCTGAATTGATCGAAAAAGAAATGACGTATTTGCATAAATCTTAGGATATGTTTCCGCATACGAGCAGAGTGATTGAAATACCTTCGATTGTTTCCCAAGAACGGACGAGGGCATTTGACATACTTGCAATCAACTCGTGCCATGTGGAGACGGTTGCACTTTTAACCCTTATAAAATAAGGAAATACAGTGTTTTTATATCGCTATATCGGTGGCAATGCCACCCATTTGCCACCGACAATTTAAAATTTAGGTAAAATATAAAAATAAGATTGAACACGTTGAACTATGTTCAATCTTATTTTTTATTTATCCATACATATATTTTTCAAATACATCCGCTGCGTTTTGTTGCATTAAGTCTGTATTAAAGGTGTAGGTCTGTAGGGTGGTTTTAATATCCTTATGTCCCAGTCGTTCCATAACACTCCTTGGGTTTATCCCTCGTTCTGCCAGTATTGTGCCATGTGTATGTCTAAGGCAGTGGGAATGAAACAGAGGGTTACCGAGTTCTTTATGGACAACCCTTGCACAATACTGGAAGGATTCGGGGGTAAGTAATTCTCCATTTTCTTTCGCACCTAATAACATAATCTCTTTATGTGGTATAACGATGTCTGACCGAACCTGAACAATAGATTTATCCGGTAATTCATACGTTTTTAAATATTGCGAACCGTATTTCAGTTGGTTTATTTTTCTTTGCTTAATCGCTTCTTTAAATTCCAATTCCAAATGTTTACCCATTTTTACATTTCTATACGATTCATATTTTGGCGGTTGGAGATACCATGTTTTTTCAATCTTCATCATTTGGTCATTAATTTTAAGTTTGTGGCTTTTAAAATCAACATCCTCTAACAGATCAATTGCATAGGTTTCACCTATCCGGGTTCCAACATTGTAAGGGATAATAAGTGGTAAATAAAAGTTATTACCAAGTGGGAATCGTCTAAGAATACGGTCAAATTCCTCTTTTGGACAGATATATTCGGCTTTTTCTTTTGCCGCCATATTAACTGGTATCTTTCCAACTTGTACAGGTATGCAAGGATTCGCTTTTATATAATTTAGCGGTAGTATGGCATAATTTAAAGCACCTTGCAAACAGGCTAATGTATTCTTAACCATGCTTTTAGAAAGACCTTGTATCTTCATATTGTCCACCCAGCTTTGTACAACATCGGGTGCGAATTGAAATGCACCTAATCGGTAAATCCCAAATGTGGGTTTTAGGTGTATCCGTATCTTACTTTCATAATCCAAATACGTGTTGTACGAATAACCATGACCGATATTTTTCTTAATAGCATTTTCCAACCAATAGTCCAGATAATCTGCAACACTCATTTCCTTTGGGGAAAAGGTTCGTCCAGTCTCGTTATACTCTGTCATGGCCTTTACCCTTGCGTCAATTGCTTCTTTTTGAGTTTTAAATCCACCCTTTTCAACTTTGTTTCTTTCTCCATTAATTTTAGCGGTATCAAAATAGTAATGTTAGTAAATATGAACTATTCTTTTTTATACGAACAATTTTATTATCATTTTCAAGTTCTCTTATAATCCCTTACCGCATACTTTTACTAGATACGTCTACCACAAAAAAGAGAGGGTGAATTAATAACGTTTGAAGAACATTAAAAGAATTTTTATAATAGTATGGACAATTTTTTGTCTAATTGGTGTGTTGGGTGATTTTTACAACTATGGTTTACATGACTGGGCATTTATTACCCCTTTTGTTTTAACCCCTTATATAATAATTGCTTTATCGCATTATAGGAAGTCTGCAAAAAAATCAACCGAAGTTGAAATATGTACAAATGAAGAATCATTTGATATAACTCAAACACCATTCATAGAAACAGATGATGTGATATATCAAAATAATAAAAAAATTTCTAATGAGGAAGTATCACGTTTAATACAGACTGGTTACGAGGCGACTCTTAAATCCAATGTCACACAAAATAGAACAGAACGAGAAAACGAGTTGAGTTTTCAATTTATGATGAATCATGGTATTGAAATACAGAAACACACCAATAATTTTGAAAATTGTTGCAGGTTAGCCTATAAAGAAAATGATTTAAGCAAAAAAATAGAACTCCTCAAGCAAACCATTACAAAGTTTGAACAATCTAAAAAGTGGTTTTATCGCACCAAAGGTGGAAATATCTATTTTCAAGATTATTATGAACATCAACATAATTCAAATAATCCAGATTTCTCATATATAGATTCTGTGAATGAGTATTTAGACTATTGTGTTGAAAAACGTGATTATATCATACCACAAATATTACAGATTATTTATTCGCAAGGTAGCATCTTACAAAAAGACATTTATCAACACATACCTGACGTATCAAAATCAGAAATTCAAGAGGTATCGGTTCAAAGCCTTGTGGAATAAGGCGGTATCGGTTGGTAGACGTTAAATTCAATTTTCTTTAATATTTAATAAAATAGTAAAAAAATAAATAAATAAATATAATTACTGAAAGTATAAAAAGTAAAAAATATAAGTAATAGGGATTTAACCTCTACTACCGTTACCTTTTGTAAAATTCGTCCGATAGTAAAGCATCTAAAAGCCTTACAAATTCAGCCTTTCCGATATCATTTAACTCTTGGTATCTGTTCAAGACATCGGCATTTTTAACAGATACCAATTTTTCCATTGGTACATCCATCCCCATTAGCCACTCTATATTTACATTTAGTGTGTTCGCCAACTGGTATAGTGCATATTGTTCAGGTTCGTGTACACCGTTCTTATATTGGCTAATTTGTGCTTTAGATAAGCCAGATTCATGTGCAATGTCTATCCATCGCAGTCCCCTAAGTTCTTTAGCTTGTAAAAATCTTGCTTGAAAACTGTCGATTATTACCACCTTCTTTCCATTGACAATCGAACAGGTGTTTGTTATAATTTCCATATCGCTACTTTTAGTTCGTGTACAATGTTGGGAGATGAAGCAATGGATTATAAAAAGTTAATAGTTGAACTGCTTAAAGATGCAGATTATAGGAAATTGAAATTGATTTACCTTTATGTTAAATCGCTATTGGACTAGGGAAACCTAGTCCTTTTTACTTTCATTATGTAATTTTAAAGCGATTTTTTCTAACACTTCCCATTCTGATTCATCTAAACTTTCCAACATAGAGATAAACTGTTTCTTAAATGAATCCTCCCTCTTGGATAAGGTCTTACCAATAAATCCGGCAATCTTTTCATCTCTGGACATCTCAATAAACATTTCACCAGTACCATGTCTTAAGGGCGATGCCTTGCTACAAAAAAGTGTGACCATTGACTATCTCAGCAAAAAGCGAGTGAAGAACGAGGGGCAGGCAAAGCAGTATTATGTGCATGATAGCCACCCAGCAATTATTGATAAGGAATTTTGGGAATGCGTACAGCTAGAAATGGCGAGACGCAAGCAATACCTTGAGGCCCATGGGTTAAACTCCTATGCGCATAAGCCGGCAGAAAACCCGTTTGCAAGCAAAGTGATTTGTGGAATGTGCAATCAAGCCTACGGAAGAGTGACTTGGAGAAGTACCACACCTAGGCGGGTGTGGCAATGCGGTCTTAGATATAGAAGAAAAGGTGTTATCGGCTGCGATAATAGGCATGTAGATGATGAAGTATTTGTAACACAATTTATTAATAGCTTTAAAGGAGTTGGGAATTGGTATTATTTTTGAGAAGGAAAATATCAATACCTTAGATGCAAAAGGGGAGGTGCTTCTCACGATCCTTTCGAGTTTAGCGCAGGATGAGAGCCGCAGCATTTCGGAGAACTGTACCTGGGGTATTCGCAGGCGATTTGAACAAGGGCAGCACAAAATGAGCACGAAGCGATTCCTTGGTTATGACACTGATGAAGATGGAAAGCTGATTGTTAATCCGCAGCAGGCAAAAATAGTAATAAGGTTTTACGAGGAATTTTTATCAGGAAAGACAGTGGACTATATTGCCAGGATATTCAAAGCAGAAAAAATAAGAAACTGGGATGGTAAATACAACTGGCAAGCCAGTACTCTTGATTCCATGCTGCGGAATGAGAAGTATATGGGAGATGCAATTTTACAAAAGAGTTATACAGCAGATTTTCTTTCTAAGAAGCGTGTAATGAATGATGGAACCATTCAGATGTACCACATTGAAGAGGACCACGAACCGATTATTGATGTAGAAACCTGGGAAGCGGTGCAGCTTGAAATGGAGCGTAGAGCAGCCTATTGCCAGGAGCATAGAAACAATGCCTATGCCCAGAGAAGTGAAGTAAATCCATTCTATGGGAAGATTATTTGTGGGAACTGCAATCATTCATATTCGAGAGTAAAGTACAAGGACCGCCAGGGGAGGCAGATAACCAAGTGGCGCTGCGGTTCCTGCAATATGGCAGCGGGCCACAAGGTTTGTAGTAATCGATATGTTACAGAGGAATCGCTTATGAAGTTCTTCGTAATGAGCTGGAATGAGATTGTTACGCACAAGGCAGAATACAGGGAAGCCTGGGAAGCAAACATCAAGGAGGAGGATGTACTACTAAGGTACAAAACTAGGCTGCTGATGCAGCAAGTGGCAGCAGGACCAATAGAGGAGTTCAAACCCAACCTTATGATGATGGTGATGGATTACATTACGGTTTTTGAGGATGGAAGGCTTCAGATAATATTTTATGATGGTACTCAATTTGAAATTGCAACTGAATAGAGAAACAGTTAAATAGCCGGTAGGTAAATCAGTTCATTGGAATTATGAATAGATTTGCTTACCGGCTATTTTTTATAATACAGAAAAACCTAGATATTCTTTTTTTGGGGAGGACGATTGTGGCAATAGCGTATGATTGTATCTTGTACATAAGGACGATAACATTTTAGCGTATGATCATTCCAATACTGATGAATGGAATCAATAAATGAATCTGTTAATTTTAAATGAGGTAAGACCTTATCTGTCAATTTTTGTTTATGGTAGTAGTGAATATCGGCTATAGTCAATTTTATTAGTTCCTCTTTTAATTTGTTCATATATATATCCATATTTTCTTCGCCAAACAAAAGATATTCTGGTGTTACATCTAATGCCTGAGCAAGGCTTAAAAGATTTGATGCAAGCGGCTTTGGTTCATTGTTTATGTCCTCCTCTTTTGGAATACCTTCTAATCTTTGAATGGTTTTTAAATTAACATGGCTTGCATCAGATAATTGTTGCTGAGTGTATATTCCGTCTCTTGCGTGTTTCAAACGTAATGAAAAATCAGACAGATTTCTATGTGATTTACGCATGATATTAAACCTCTATTTTGATAATTATAACATGTGAATATGCGAAAATAAAGGACTGAGCAGAAATAATATACTCATACTTGAGTTATATTATAATTATAGATTTATGATATGATTAAAACGAATAAAGTAGCTTTATTTATAAGTTTTTTTTAGCAGATCAAATTTATTTTAATGAAAGGAATGAAGAAGAATGACACAACAACAAGTAAACGTTTTAGTTTCCAATATTTTAGCAAAGCATGTTGGAAGAAAAAAGGCAATTTTTTTCAATCAGTTGTTTTTGCAGTGTTCAGGTGCAACAAAGGGACAGGTAAGGGAAGCAATAAGGCAACTTCGGCTTCGACGTAGACCTATTAGTTCAAGACCAAGGGTAGGATACTATCTTGACAGAATGGAAATGTCTGGATTAAAGAATTGGGTACAGCACTGGAGAATTGCAAAAAACATAACACCAACAACACCTGCTTCATTGGCATGGGTATAAAAAAACGGTAAGTAGATAGTACATTTACTTACCATTTTCTGTTTTTAGGATATCCACTATTGACAAATTATGGATATCAATATATTATATATATTATTGGATATCCATTAAAGAGCATGTTGGAGGCGTTAGATATGGCAGGAAGACCACCAAAGGATAATAGCAGAGACAAACAGTATAGAGTGCGTTTGAATGACTCAGAAGATAGAATACTTCAATACGTAAGTACAATGACTGGAAAACAAAAATCAGAGATATTTAGAAATTCACTTGAGGATTATTATAATAAAATACGTGTGCAGGAGGTTATTCAGGCAGATGAGTATGATGATTGGGATACTGGTCACATTAGCTTAAAGCGTGTTATTGACTGTCCATACTGCGGTTCAGCAAATAAGTGCGATTTTGAAGATGAATGTGAGACTTCATATGACGAAAGAGCAATGGGTGAGGAAATTACATATAACTTTAACTGGGAATCATACGAATGTTGTAACTGCGGAAAATTGATGAGCATTACAGGATATATATGTGAATATCCGGCTGGTGCATATAATTACGAGGATATTAACGTTGAAAAAATAGAGGAGGATGACGATTGATGGAAGAACAAGAAAAGTTAGATCTATCCATATATTTTGCTTCAGAAGAGCATAAATATGTATTTGCACTTTGCTATCTAGATAAGTCTATTCGTATGGAATTATTAGGGATTACTAGTGATTTGTATGAAGATAAGAAAAAGGCAAGAGAGTGGTACCATCGCTTAGCCAAAATAGTACATCCTGATACCTGCAAAATTGCAGGTTGCGAAAAAG
Source organism: Anaerosporobacter sp. (assembly GCF_031551385.1). Taxonomy (GTDB): domain Bacteria; phylum Bacillota; class Clostridia; order Lachnospirales; family Lachnospiraceae; genus Anaerosporobacter. The sequence goes on along the minus strand of NZ_JAVBNS010000231.1, from coordinate 3,484 downwards.
CAGTTGCAAAACTTAACGAACTGTATGCGGGGATGGTGAAAGAAGATGAGTAGGTTTGAATTATCACAAATTCCGGTAAAGCCAGGTTCGTATGAAAAGCCTAAACGTAGTAATAAGAACATTCCAGAAGAAAAGTATGATAAAGTAGATAAGACCTGCCAGGAAGAAGTTTTTTTGTCAAATGATGGGAATGTATATGTTCCTAAAGAGGCTATGAATACTATTTTTAATACAACAAAAGAAAAAGGTCGATTTATTTATGATAATCAACTTGATGATGAAGATAAGAGATTGATTAATGGTACTAATGCAATAAAATCTTCTGAGGTTGTAGGATTATTAGATAAGCGCTCTCATGAAAGTAGAGATGCGGAGGATGCTGATTTAGATAGATATACTAGAGATAGTCTTATTAGAATTGGAGATTCAGATCAGGCTGAGGCTGTGCGAAGAAAACTTGATACTCATACAGATAAGGAGTTACCAAAACTGAAGAAACAGCGCGGTACTACAAATGATGAAATAACTGGTGAACCTTTAGAAAAGAATTCTGCTTTTCACCATGCAGATGAAAAGGAGCTTTTTACGGATCCAGTTGACGTTCTTGATGAGAGTAAAGGTATTAATGTTAATGCAGGTACTCATCATGAAATCCATAGACAGAAGATTCGTACTAATGATGAGCTTCAAAAGAAAAAGGTGGATGTTATGATTGCTCTCGGAAAATAAGCATTGATTTTTGGAGTCCTATGAGGGAGTTTTACTATTTTATTAAGTACAGTTTATTGAAGTATGTGGGAGGGTGAAATTGGATTTTTCAAGTTTTTATTTTTCTATAGCAGGATGTTCCGCAACTATTATTGCTATTATTGGTGGATTTATTGCATCAAAATTAATTAGTATAAGTGCTGATAGAGATAATATACTAGATAGAATTAAAGAGATAAATGATGAATTAAGTATGAAAACTAAGCAGCATGAAGATATAGTACAGAGATTGAACGATGATGATGCGCTTGATTTTATAAGAGATAATATAGAATTGCTTGTTGATAATAGACCACTAGAAGTTGTCTATAAGCCGGAAGAAAAACCTAGTCTTGACTATTTTACAGCGGAACAATATTGGAAACGAGCATTAGCGTTATGTAGAGAAATAGCTGATCTAGAAACTAATCAGATGGAGGATACAAATTCTGATAAAGTGCCTGTGTATTTAGCAAAAAAATATACCGATGATTTTGATTATGGTGTGTGTAAGAAAGTTTTTCGCGAACTTAATAAACGTGCCAGACAGCGAAATAGAAACACGTTTGATTTTTCTAATGCATTGATTGATGTAGGTGATATAGTTCCACCAACAATAAACAATTGGTATCATCAAAAAAGTGATGAAGCTGAGAAATTAGAGACACGAATTGACGAATTGAAATTTGAAAAAATACAATATGAAGAAAAAAAGAAACAAGTGAAAAAACCTAGGGGAATGAAGTCTGGACTATTCTTGTTTATTGCTTTTTCGATTCTGGGAGTGTTTTTTCCTTTGATATGCGTTTTGGTAAATGGTACATTGAATAGTTTGTGTGTTGCAATTGTTTCATTATGTCTGTTTGGAATATGTGTGTTGATTACTTTTATCTATATGGCATTGTTGCTAAGATGGAAAAAAGTTGATTAGGAGGAATATTATGAAAGCAGTGGTTCATAAAGTGAATTTTAAAAGAGGCTTTGTAGCATATGATATTGAAGGCTATGATTATGGCTGGTTGGAAGTGTTAGACAGTGTTGATTTGGAAAACGGTGATGAAATAGAGGGCCCATTTACGGATTTGGGTGAAGCTACGATTTATAAGAAAAGTACAGGAGAGTCTATTGATGTATTTATTGAAGATTATGGTATGTCGATGAAAAAGGCCTTCGAAATGATTTTAAGATAAGCTGCATATGATATTGTCCGCGCACCCGGTGTAGTTTTTATCCCTGAATACAAAGGGGGGTAAATTTTGAAATTGACAGCAGTTGTGCGCGAATGTTAATGCGAAGTGTAGTTTCACCGCATGTGGAGACAGTTTGTTTGATGGAGAGGAAGGCGTAAAAAACCCGTAAATTGGGCGTTTGTTAGGAGATGGATTTCCACAGACAGTTTGTGGGCGGTTGGATAGGAATTTCTGTTCCCACAGACGGTTACGAGAAATAGGTATAATATTACGCGGAGATTGATAAATGCGCGGAGGTAATAGAGCGTATTTTAAGTCCTGTGCTAGGAAAGAAATTAGTATATTTGCTATTTTAATTATTTGATATGAAAAGCGTTATTGAGTGAAAAATTCAAAACGCTTTTTAGTGTAGACACTATTAAGTGTATAATATATTGAGCTAAATATTGGTGACTGTATTTAGACTATTAAGGAGGTACAATTATGAGATTGCAAGAAGCATGTGAAAGGTTCAATGAACTGGCAGGAATAAAATTTGGAGAGTTGTTCTCTCCATCGGATATGGAAATGATTATTATAAATAAAGGGAAAACAGGACAATTATTAGAATTAGCGTTAGGCATGCATTTGTCTAGTACTAATCTTGATTTTGAGGATGGAGAGCTAAAGACAAATAAGTGCGATGCTTTGGGAAACCCAAGGGAGACGGTATTTATTACTCAAATAAGCAGTGTGATTGATGAACTAATAAATCAGTACCCGTTTGAGAGAACACATTTATATGAGAAGATAAGCAATATTTTATATGTGCCAGTATGCAAAGATGGAGACCCAAGGACGTGGATGTTTTTGCCAAGTATAAATATTGATTTGAATACTGATAAATTTAGTGAATTACGTGAGATATGGAGTGACGATTATTACTCTATTTGTCGTCAACTAAAAGAGCATATAGAAACAAGTAAAGATGGATATATACATACGTCTAATGGCACACATATACAGGTGAGAAGTAAGGATGCAAAAGACAGTAGAGATAATTATCATCCAATCTATTCGGATACTTATGGTCGTTATGTATCAAATAAGAATCATGCTTTTTATTTTCAGAAAAAGTTTGTTTATGATATAAAAAGAATAAATCAAAGCTAGTAAATGAGAAAAAATTGAGGGAGGTGTGCATATGAGAATAGCGAATCATTTTGGTGGCGGTGCAAGAACTAATGAAAATGGTTTATTATTCGAACAGACGACATCATTAAGTGCCGTATTAAAAGAAGCGGGTTACTATGTGAAAGAGTGTGAAGTCTTTGATGCGGAAGAATTGATAGGATTATCTGTACCACAGAATAAAATATATAAAAATTTTTTAGAAAGAGAGGGAATTGATTATAGAAAATACAATTCAAAAAAATGGCATCCAGATGAATGCTTTGTAAATTTCCGAAATAGAACAGCATATATCATAGAAAAAAAGTTTCAAAATGGCTCAGGTTCAGTAGATGAGAAGCTTCCAGGGTGTCATTTTAAGAAGATGGAGTATCAAA